>NZ_JBEZJY010000005.1:0-299894 GCF_040651415.1 Streptomyces sp. NPDC048484 | reverse complement strand
GTGCGCGCAGGCGGCCTACCGGCAGATGAAGGAGCAGGACCCACAGGGCGGAAGGATCATCAACAATGGCTCGATCTCGGCGCACACGCCCCGCCTACCCGGACCCCGCGCACCCACTCACCCCGTCGCGGGACGAACGGGGCCAGGTGGTCCTACGCCGGACCCCGTCGTCCGTCGTCAGAACACCCGACAGGGCCCGTCAGAAGCGGCCAGGGTGGGCCGCGAGCCAGTCCTTCGCCGCGCTCAGCAGCGCGGGATCGGCCACCGGTGCCTCGTCCGGATGACGCTCGGCCCACTTCACGACGTACGAGCAGAGCGGAGCGACCTGCATGCCCTCGCGTGCGGAGAGGGCGTACAGCTCACGGGCGAGGGAGCCCGCGATGCCCTTGCCCTCATGGGCGGGCTCCACGACGGTGTGCACCGGGACGAGCGCGCGGCCGGGGCTTTCGAGGACGAAGTACTCGATGCGACCTGTCACCTCGGCACCGGCACCGTCACCGTCGCTGCCACCGTCACCGGAGTACGCCTCCAGGCGGCCGGCCTCACGGTCGTCACGGATCGTGATCTCGCTCATGGACTCTCCTCGTGGGTGTTCGCGGGCGGGAGGTCAGGCAGGGACGGACTGCGGGCTGCGTGCCTGGTCCGAGCCCGGTACCGGCTCGGACGGGTCCGTGCCCAGCGTCACGATCCGGTTGTCGCCGTCCACGTGCACGACGCGCGGTCGCAGCGCACGGGCCTCGGCGTCGGAGACCTGAGCGTAACTGATGAGGATCACCAGATCTCCAGGGTGCACGAGGTGGGCCGCCGCGCCGTTGATACCGACGACGCCGGACCCGCGCTCGCCCTCGATGACGTACGTCTCCAGGCGGGCGCCGTTGGTGATGTCGACGATGTGGACCAGCTCGCCGGGCAGCAGGTCGGCGGCGTCGAGGAGGTCGGCGTCAATGGTGACGGAGCCGACGTAGTGCAGGTCGGCCTGGGTGACGGTGGCACGGTGGATCTTTGATTTGAACATGGTTCGCAACATCGAGGTACTCCCACATGTAGGCTCCCTGCCTGCATTTTTGCAGGTCAAGTGCTGTTTTCACACTCTACAACGAGTCGCAGTACGCCGTGCGTGAGAGCCGATTGCGCGGTGGGATCAGCGGCGACGTGTGGGCGCAGGCTCCCATTCGAGGAGGGCCAGTCCGGCTGCCATGCCTCCGCCGAAGCCGGCCAGCAGAACGAGATCGCCCGATGCCAGCCGCTTCGCCGCGTGGTCGAGGGTCACGGGCACGGACGCCGCCCCGGTGTTGCCGTACTCCCGCACGGTCACATGGGCGCGTTCCGGCGGGAAGCCCAGATCGGCCGCCAGCTTCTCGATCATGCGGCCGTTGGCCTGGTGCGGTACGAAGTGGACACGCGGTCCGTCTGCGCCGGACGCGGGCGCACCGTGCTCGTGCAGGAAGTCGTGGATCATCGGTGCGACGTGGTCCTCGACGAAGGCGCGCACGGCCCGGCCGTCCATCGTGAAGCAGTGCAGACCGTCCGCAAGGGACTTGGGTGAGGCCGGGATGCGGCTGCCGCCCGCCGGGACGCGGATCAGGTCACGGTGGTCGGGGAACGACGCCAGGTGGGTGGCGATCACGCCCTTTCCTCGGACGGGACCCAGAACGACGGCGCCCGCGCCGTCTCCGAAGAGGATCGCGGTGCGGCGGTCGGCCGGATCGAGGATGCGGGAGTAGATGTCCGCGCCGACGACCAGGGCGTGCCCCGCGGTGCCGTTCAGCATCCGCTCGGCCGTCGTCAGGGCGAAGACGAAGCCGCTGCACACGGCGTTCATGTCGTAGGCGGGCGTGCCGGGCGGGACGCCGAGTTCGGCGGCGACCGCGGCAGCGGTGGGGGGTTGCGGCGAGTCCGGGGTGGAGGTCGCCACGACGACCAGGGAGAGGTCGCCGACGCCGATGCCGGCGTCGGCGAGGGCGGTGCGCGCGGCGATCGCGGCCAGGCCGGAGGTGATGTCGTCGGGCTTGGCCCAGCGGCGTGCCCGGATACCGGTCCGCTGCACGATCCACTCCGGTGTCACCCCGGCCGGCGTTCCTACCTCCTCGTTGGTGACGACGTTGCCGGGCAGGCAGGAACCGGTGCCCAGCACACCGACGGCTGACGCGACGGGGACAGCGGTTGAAGGATTGGCCATGTCGACTCGTTTCCGATCGGTCCGGGTGTGCGGAGACGGACTGTGCCGCGGCGCGTCGGACGTCCGGTGCCGGTCGTGGAGCACGCGCCGCCGAGGCCGGGAAGCTGCTGGAGGTCAGGCGGCCTCGTAGATGCGCTGGTGGTCGCGGAGGGCCGCCAGCCGGAACGGGCCACGGGTCTGGTGCGGCAGTTCGTACCAGCTGCCGTCGGTGGGCAGGTTCTGCAGGCGCAGCCCGCGGTAGGTCTCGTAGTCGATGGGCTGCCGGGTGCCGACGGCCTCTCGGTGCGCGTCGGCACGCAGGTGCGACCGGTAGCCGGGGCGTACCTGGGCGGCGATGAACTCGGCGACGCTGCCGGAGCCGTAGCTGAACAGACCGAGCGTGCGGCCGTCCAGGTCGGAGCAGTTCTCCAGGGCGGCGGTGAGAGCGAGGTACACGGAGGCCGTGTAGCTGTTGCCCACAGTCTCGTTGTGGCTGGTGGTGGGGGCCACGGCGTGCTGCAGCGTGTCCTCGTCCGTGCGCGCCCCGCACGTCTCCAGCAGCGTCCGGTGCGCTTTGAAGGCCAGCCGGGTGTAGGGCTGGTGGTAGCAGAAGGCCCGGAAGTCCTCCAGGGGCAGGCCGCCGCGGTCGCGGTAGTCCCGCCAGGCGCCCTCGACCGCGTCGAGGTAGGCCGTGACCGACTCCTTGCCGTTGACCAGTGCGGTGGCGCGGTAGTTGGGGCGCCAGAAGTCCATCACGTCCGCGGTGAACAGGCCCGAGGGACCGGTGAGTTCGAGCAGGGCGGGGTCGGCCGAGACCAGCATGGCGGCGGCCGCCGCACCCTGGGTGGCTTCGCCGGGGCTGTCGAGGTCGTAGCGGGAGATGTCACTGGCGATGACGAGGACCTGCTGGTCGGGGTCCCGGTGGACCAGCCCGGCGGCGAACTGCAGTGCGGCGGTGGCGCCGTAGCAGGCCTGCTTGACCTCGACGACACGGACGTGCGGCGGCAGTCCCAGCAGGGAGTGGACGTACACCCCCGCCGCCTTGGACTGGTCGATGGAGCTTTCGGTGGCGAGGACGACGGTGCGGATGCGGTCGGGGCCGTGCCGCTGCACCAAGGGCAGGGCCGCGGCCGCGGCCATGGTGACGATGTCCTCGTCGGCGGTGGGGACGCTCATCGCGTGCTGGCCGAGTCCCTTGTGGTACTTGGCGACGTCGGTGCCGTTGGAGCGGGCCAGTTCGGAGTGGTTGAGGACGAGACTGGTGGTGCGGAAGGACAGGTCGTGGATGCCGATGGCGGTCTCAGCGGGCATGGGCGTCTCCCGTGGCGCGTTCGAATCGGTTGTGGGCCTTCATCAGCTCGCCGGGGTTGGTCTGGGCGGCCAGGAGGGACAGTTCGCCGCACAGGACGGTGGCGGCGGCGAGGACGGCGAGCCGTCGGGCGTTCTCGCCGGCGGGCCGGTCCTCGCGGCAGCCGAGCCGGGTGAGGTGGGCGTCGACGAAGCCGAGGCCCTTGCCGTTGCCGACCGTGCCGAGGACCAGGTTGGGCAGGGTGCAGGAGAAGTACAGGTCGCCGTCGCGGTCCTGGGTGTAGGTGACGCCCTGGGAGCCCTCCACGATGTTCGCCGCGTCCTGGCCGGTGGCCAGGTAGAAGGCGAGGAGCATGTTGGCGTAGTGGGCGTTGGCCGAGCGGATGCCGCCGGCCAGCAGGGTGCCGACCAGGTTCTTGTTGATGTTGAGGGCGGTGATCCGGTCGGCTGTGGTGTGCAGGTGGTCCTCCACGATGTGCCGGGGCAGGAGGATCTCGGCGACGACGTTCTTTCCGCGGCCGAGGATGCCGTTGACGGCGGTGGCCTTCTTGTCAGTGCAGTAGTTCGCCGAGATGGAGCCGTAGCGGATGCCGGGGACGGTGGCCAGGAGGTGCGCGAGCAGGGCGTCGGAGGCGAGGGTGGCCATGTTGTGGCCGGAGGCGTCGCCGGTGGCGAACTCGAAGCGGACGAACAGCAGCGGTCCGGTGATCTCGTGGCGGACGTCGAGGAGTTGGGCGTAGCGGCTGCTCTCGCGGGTGATCTCCCGTAGCCGTGGGAGGTCGTTCTGGACGGCGCGGGCCGCGGTGTGGGCGGCGGCCGCGTCGTCGGCCTCCACCAGGACGGACCGTGTCATCCGCTCGTCGACGAGGGTGGTGCGGATGCCTCGCTCGACCAGGCGGGAGAGTTTCGCGCCGCGGCCGACGGAGGGCCACAGCGGGGACTCGTAGGTGGCCAGGGGCACCTCCGTCTCGGTGGCGGTCACGTTGCCGGTGACGCGTACGGGGCCCACCCAGCGCAGGGGGACGCCTGCCGTCGTGAGGTCGGTCGGCGGCTCTGCTGTGACGGTCATGCGGTGACTCCTTTCTCCGCGGTCGTGACGAGGTCGCGGTCGAGGCTGAAGGCGCGCAGCGAGCCGGTCAGCAGGACGTCGCAGTCGGCGAGTGCTTCCGGGCTGTGCGCGCCGAGCAGGGTCATGAGCGAGGTGAGGTGGTCCAGCCAGGTGGTGATGTGCCGTACGAGGGCGTCCATACCGCCGTCGAGGAGCGTGGTGAGGAAGGGGCCGGAGGCGCCGACGGCCCGTGCGCCCAGGGCGAGGGCGCGGGCGATGTCCAGGGGGTTGCGTACGCCGCCGGAGGCGAGCAGGGGCAGACCGCAGTCACGGGCGTCGAGGAGCGCGGCCGGGGTGCTCAGGCCCCAGCCCTCCAGGTAGGCGTAGTCGGGCCGGTCCCGGCGGCCGTTCTCGATGCGGGCGAAGTCGGTTCCGCCGCTGCCGGCCACGTCGGCGGCGCGCACTCCCAGTGAGGCCAGTTCGCGTACGGTCCGTCCGCTCAGTCCGAAGCCGACCTCCTTGACCACGACGGGGACGTCGACGGCGGCGGCGATACGTTCGATGCCGGTGGCCCAGTGGGCGAAGGACCGGTCGCCCTCGGGCATGACGGTCTCCTGCACGGTGTTGATGTGGATCTGCAGGGCGTCGGCGTCCAGCAGGCCGACGGCCCGGCGGGCCTGCTCGGGGGTGGCCTCGGCGTTGAGGTTGGCCAGGACGAAGCCGTCGGGGTGCTCGCGGCGCACGGGGGTGAAGGTGGACGCCGTGCCGGGGTCCTTGAGGTAGGGGCTCATGGAGCCGGTGGCGATGGGCAGTCCGGTCTCGCGGGCGGCGACGGCCAGGTCGCGGTTGATCTCGCCGGTGCGCGGGCTGCCGCCGGTCATGGCGTTGATGTACAGAGGGACCGGCCACTCGACTCCGGCGAAGCGGGTCGCCAGTGAGACCTTCTCCCGGTCGGTGCCGGCGAGCGCGTGGTGCACGAAGCGCACCTCGTCGAACGGGTTCGGACTCGGTGGCCCGCCCGGGGGCGGCTCTGTTTCGGTGGTGTGCTGGGCGTGGGCGAGTCGTACGTGGTCGTCCTTCCGGTGTGCGGTCATCGGGTATGTCCTCGCAGAGATGGGGAGACGTCGGGAACGGTCCGGTCTTCGGGAACGGTCCGGTCCTCGGCACCGGGGTCGGCGGCGAGGCCGGCGGTCACTTCGAGTGGCAGGGGGGTGATGCCGGCCGCCGTCCAGCGCAGGCGCAGCAGTGCGGCGGAGCGGTGGGCCGGGAGCAGGGCGATGCCGCAGTCGCCGCCGCCCGCGCCGGAGGGTTTGGCGGTGGCGCCGCAGGACTCCGCCACCTCGCACAGGCGGTGCAGGGGTGCGGTGACGATGCCGAGGGAGGTCTCCGCGTCGAGCCGGGTCAGCAGGCCGCGGGCGGTGCGCACGGCGTCCAGGAGTCCTTCGGGCTCGTCGTGTCGCAGCGCCCGTTCGGCGGCCGACACACACTCCTCACTGTCGTCGAGGAAGCGGGCCCGCAGGGCACCCTGCCACTTCGGCCGGGTGGCGAGGTCGGCGACGAGGGCGGTGGTGGACGCCGGGCTGCCGCTCCAGCCCACATGCAGGGCGAGCCCGGTGGGAGGCGGCAGCGGCCGGACGGCGCAGTCCGTCCAGGGTTGTCGCAGGGTGTGCGCGACGCCGTGCCGGTGCAGGCCGGCCTGCAGGCTCTGCCGGTCGGGTGACCGGTAGGACACCCATCCCCGCCAGGTCGCGGCCGCGAGGTCGGCGCCCGAGGGGCCCGCGTCGACCCGGACGGAGGCCAGCAGCGCGAGCCGGAAGCTGTCCTCGGGGGACAGCCGCATGCCGTAGTGGTCCGCCAGGGCCCGGGTGGCCGCGACGGTGACCGCCGCGCTGGATCCCAGGCCGGTCTTGACGCCTGCGCGGTGCAGGTCGCTGCGCACCGAGAGCCGTACCGGCGCGAGGCCGAGCCGCCGCTCGGTCCGCAGGCGGTCGATCGTCTCCACGACCGACACGACGTGTGCCAGCACACCGCGTACGAGCGCCGGATCCTGTCCCGGCAGCGCTTCGAGACCCTGTCCGGCGCGGCGCAGCCGTACCTCGTGGCCCAGCAGGTCGGAGTCGATCACGACGTCCGCGCCCTCGGCGGCCGTGGCGGTGACGGTGACGTACCGGTCGACCGCCACGACGACTGCGGGCCGCCCCGGTTCGAGGACGGCGTACTCCCCCGCGATCATGAGCTTTCCGGGTGCGTGGCGGGTGGTCCGGGCCGCCGTCACGCCGTCACCTGCCGGAGTCTGGCACCGGGGCCGCTGTGCGCCACGATCACCCGGGCGTCGGTGGTTTCGCGCATCCGGTCGGCGACCCGCCGGGTGTCGGCGGAGGCGCACAGCACTTTGACGTTGGGTCCGGCGTCCATCGTCGCCCAGGCGCCGACGCCCTCCTCGCGCAGTCGGCGGACGTGGCCGAGCACCGCGTCCGTGGCGGCGGTGCGGTAGCGGACGGCGGGTCGCGCGGCCTCCATGGTGGCGTGCATGCCGAGGGCGTTGCGTTCGGTGATCGCGCCGACGGCCGCCATGTCGCCGTCGTGCAGCGCCGTGTACATACGGGCGAGGTCGATGCGGCTGTCTGTCACCCAGTCCCGGTAGAGCGGTGAGGTGGCGACCGTGCGCCGCATGGCCTCCCTGCTCGACACGGGTTTGGGGCCCTCCTCCAGGACGACGGCGACCAGCGCGGCGTCCAGGCGGGCGTCCGTGACCGGTTCCGCGTAGGAGGCACGGTCGGGGTCGGGGGCGTCGGGACGGCCGGCGTGCCAGACGACGAAGCCGCCGAAGACGGACCGCGCGGCCGATCCGGATCCGCGGCGGGCCAGCCGGGACAGCTGCTCGGCGTCGCCCGGCAGGCCGTAGGCCTGGGCCGCGGCCAGGGCCAGCGCGGCGAATCCGCCGGCGGAGGAGGCGAGTCCGGCTCCCACCGGCACGGTGTTGCGAGTGTCGACCACGGCCCGTTCGGGGCGTCCGGCGCGCTCGCGTACAAGGTCCAGGAAGGTGGTGGCGCGGCGCAGTACCTCACCCCTGGCGGGGGCGCCGTCCATGACGACGTGGTCCGCCGCCGCGTCCGGGTCGAGCCGGACCGCGGTCGTCGTGGGGAACACGTCGAGCGTCATCGACAGGCTGTCGGTGAAGGGCAGGATCAGGTGTTCGTCGCGTTTGCCCCAGTACTTGATCAGGGCGATGTTGGGGTGCGCGACGGCCACCGCTGTCTCACGGGCCGTCATGTCCGGCTCCCTTCGCGACGGCGGTCGTCCAGGTGCGGGCGCCCGTACGGTTGGTGAGCGCGGTGGAGACCGACTCGGCGTGCGCGACGGTGGTGGTCAGGGCCACGACGCAGCCTCCGAGCCCGCCGCCGCTCATCTTGGCTCCGAGCGCGCCCGCGTCGAGGGCGGTACGGGCCAGCGCGTCGGTGCGGTCGGTGGTCAGGCCGAGGTCGGCGAGCATCTGGTGGCAGTCGGTGAGGTGCCGGCCCACGGCGGGGAGGCGACCGGCTGCCAGGTCGTCGAGCGCGGCGCGGGTGAATCCGGTCGAGCGGTGGACGAACCGTGTGCGGTGGTCCGGGTTGCGCGCGAAGGCGTCCCGCAGCATCCCGACGGCCTTCTTGGTGCTGCCGCCGCTGCCGCTGTCGGCCACGACGATGTGGAAGCCGGCGCCCACCTGCGGGGTACGGGTCCGGCCGTCGGCGAGGAGCACCGGCCGCTCGCGTCCCGTGGTCAGCGCGTCGATGCCGCTGGCCAGGCCGTGCGCCGACTGCTCGGACACCTGCACGAGGTCGAAGATCTCCTGTTCGTCCAGGCGGGTCCCGAACAGGGCGTCGAGCGCGCGGACCAGCGCGCGGGCGTCGGCCGCGCTGGATCCCAGGCCGCGGGACGGCGGGACGCGGCTGTCGAGCCGTATCTCCAGTGCGGGGGACGCGCCGAGGCCGGCCCGTTCGGTGAAGGCGCGCAGGAGCAGCAGGAGCTCCTCGGGTATGTCCCCTGCCGCCTCCTCAGGGGCGCTGTGCGGGCCGGGTGCGGGAAGGCGCAGGCGGGAGACAACGGCGCCGGGTCCGGTCGTACGGCGCACGGTGGCCCGGCATTTCAGCTGCGGCAGCGGGAGTGCGAGGGCGGGGGCGCCGTAGACCACGGCGTGCTCGCCGAGCAGGATGGCCTTGCCGTGCGCCTCACCCGTCGCTACCCGCTGGTCCACGGTCGTCGTGGACGTGCAGTGCGTGGACATGATCTGCGTTCCTTTCTTCCGGCCTTTCTTCCGGCCTTTCTTCCGGCAGGCTTTCGGGGGCGGTCCCTGGCGCCGGGGCGGCCGACCGCGTTCCCTAGCGGTGGCCGGCGGCGACCGCACCGGTGCTGACGACCTCGCTCACCCGCTCGGCGGCGCGCTCGCCCGTGACGAGGCTGGAGTTGGTCGCGCTGAAGGCGAGGTAGTCCCCGGCGAGCTGGATGCGCGAGCGGGTGTCGAGGCCGCGGTTGAAGTCGCGCAGCCGCGCGTAGTCGCCGGGCTTGCGCAGGATGACGGCGTTCTTCCAGCGCTGCACGTACGCCATGTCCTGGTGGGCCTCGATGTGCCGGGCCATCTCCGGCCAGGCCTGCCGGTGCACCTCGTGGGTCAGCTCGGTGACCTCCTCGTCGTCGGCCTCCCAGTGCCGCATCGCCCAGGGGTAGCGGTAGTAGCTGGTCAGCAGGGCGTGGCCCTGCGGGGCGCGGCCGGGGGCGAAGTTGTGGTTGAAGGTGATGACCCCTAGGTCGGGGTGTTCGCGCTGCGGGAAGAGCACGCAGGTGGCCGTCTCGTCCGGGACCCGGTCGACGCCGAAGTACACGTGGATGTCCGGTACGTACGGCACGTTGGCCAGGTAGTCCAGTGTCGCCGGGGCCAGACCGGGGCACAGCCGGGCGGCGACCGGGCCGGGCAGAGCGACCACCGCCGCGGCGGCCTCCTCGGTGTGCTCGGGTTCGCCCTCGCGCCGCCAGTGCACCCGGACGCCGTCTGCAGTCTCCTCCACCTGGGTGACCTCGGCGCGGGTCTCCACGTCCAGCCGGGAGGCGAGCGTCGTGGTGAGGGTGTCCACCCGGTCGTGGAAGTTGAACCAGGCGGAGTTCACGGCCGGCATCGAGAACAGGAAGTTGACCACCGACAGGTCGGGGGGCGAGTTGAAGAACATGGCGCTCATCGGGTCCACGACCCAGTCGCGGAACTGGGTGTCGAGCCGGCGCTCCGCGTAGGCGGCGGCGGTCTCGGTGTCGAGGGCGGCCGCCTCTCCCATGTCGCTGTCCCAGCGCAGCCGGTTCGCGTACTTCTTGAGGTCCGACTGCAGCCGCACCATGGCGGGCAGCGAACTCCAGGGGAGCAGGCCCGAGCGCTTGAGGTCGGTGGGCCGGTCCGCCCGCAGCCGGTGGACGCGGCCCTCGCGGCGGATCCCGACGAGGTTGTTGGTGCGCAGGGTGGTGTCCTCGATGCCGAGGTCGCGGACGAGGTCACGCATCTGCGTGTAGTTCTCGATCAGCAGGATCGCGGCCAGGTCCATGTGGTAGCCGCGGCGTTCCACCGTGCGCATGCGGCCGCCTGCGCGGTCCTCGGCCTCCAGGACGCGGACCGGGTGCCCGGCCAGCTGGAGGCGGAAGGCCGCGGTCATGCCGGCGATGCCGGCTCCCACGACGATGATCGGTTCCTTGGTGCCCGTGGCGTTCACTGTGTTCCTTTCCGAGCGGAGACAGGTACATGCGGTCGGGCCGGCGCGGGCGCCGCCTCCAGCCGCTCCCAGAGCTGGCGGGACACCTGCACCGCCGAGCAGATGCTGTGATGGGTGCTGGACTGGGTGAAGAAGTCGCCGCCGGCGAGGCGGACCCGGGAGGTGACCGGCCATGCCGAGCTGAGCCGGGCCATCTCCCGGTAGTCGCCGGGCCGGCGGAAGACCACGCACTGACCGGGACGCATGACGTGGGTCATGACGGTGTGGTTCTCGGTCTCGGGCGTCAGCCCCACGGTCCGCAGGGCCGACCGCGCGTGGTCGACGAGCTGTTCCTCGGGCAGGTCGCGGTGGCGGTCCGACCAGGAGCCGCGGAAGTGCGCCATGACGAGCCCCCGGCCCTCCGGGACCCGGCCGGGGGCGGTGTTGTGCGGCAGGATCACGCCCACGAGCGCGGGGTGTTCGGACCGCGGGACGTTGACCATCACGGCCCGTTCGGCGGTGGGCCGGTCCAGGCCGAAGGCCACGTGGACGCTGCCGGTGTACTCGACACGCCGGAAGAACTCGCTGAACGGCCGCTGCATCTGGCCGTAGAGGTCCGGTGTCCGGGAGACGGGCACGGCCAGCACGCAGGCGTCGGCCCGCTCGGTGTGCTCCCCCGTCCCGTCCTGCGCCTGCCAGGTGACCGCGACCCCGGTGGCACTCTCCTCGACCTGACGGACCGTGGCGTGGTGGGTGACGGGCAGTTGGGCGGCGAGGAGCCGCGGCAGCGCCCCGACCCCGTCGCGGAAGGTGAACAGGCCGCCGCCGCCCAGCAGGGAGTTGAGGAGCATGAACGGTGCCACGGACGAGGTGCGTTCGACGTCCTGCAGCGAGGCGAGCATGCACAGCGGGTCCAGCAGGTGGTCGACGGTGCCCGGCCGCAGCCCGCGGCGGACCGCGTAGCCGGCGACGGACTCGCCGTCGTGGCGGGCCGCCGCGGACATGTCGTACCAGTCCAGCGAACGCCGGATGCGCAGGTGGTCCAGCATCAGCTTGGGCAGGTCGGACGGGAACGGCGCGAACCGCAGCAGACCGGCAGCCATCCGCGGCAGGGAGCCGACGTGCACATGGTGCACCCGCCGGTCGCGCATGAGTCCGATGCGGTCGGAGGAGGGCAGCAGCCGGTCGTCGGCCCCCGCCAGTTCCGCGAGCCGCAGCATCGCGTGGTAGCGCCGGGACAGCAGGGAGGCGCCGGTGTCGACGAAGAACTCGCCGCGCCGTACGGAGCTCATCCGGCCGCCCACGTACTGCGGCCCGGAGCTTTCGAGCACAGTGACCCGGCAGCCGCGCCGCTGCAGGAGGAAGGCGCTGGTGAGGCCGGCGATGCCCGCTCCGACCACGACGACGTGGGGGCGTCCGTCCGGGTGCGGTCCGGCCGCGCGGGACGCCGCGGCGGCCGTGCCCTTCACCGCGGGCCGGCCGCCGCTCATGCGGGGACCTCCGAGCGGGGCTCGTCCCGGTCGTAGCGACCGTGCCGCAGATACCACTCGACGTGGTTCTGGAAGCTGAGCAGTCCGTCCGCCCAGGTCCTCAGGGCCGCTTTCTCCGCGGCGGTGTAGGGGCCGCCCGTGCCGGTGGGGCCGCCGGCCCGCGCCAGCGCCTGCTTCAGCGCCCGTACCCGCTGCTCGATCCGGTCGAGGGTCTCGGCGGCGGCGTCCTTGAGCGACTTGTTCTCCAGGCGGTGCAGCAGGACCACGAGGTTGTAGGCGTCCGGGCGGTCCAGTTCCTTCGACACCGAACACAGGTCGTTGATCCAGGACGCGATGTCGGCCGCGCAGCCGATCATCTCGGTGTACTCGGGGGTGCCGTAGAAGCGCGCCGGCAGCCGTACCGACTCGGCCTGTTCCACGAAGTCCAGCAACGGCAGCACGGGTCCGGTGTCGCGGCGCAGGGCGATGTAGGAGTCGACGCCGGGCAGGACACCGCGTGCCCGGTAGTCGGACTCCACGACGAGGGAGGTGAAGTAGTCGTCCAGATGCGCGAGGAGTTCGCCGAACTGCACCGGCGCCATGTGCTGAGCGGTCCGCTCCAGCAGGTCCGCCAGCGCGCGCTGCAGGGCGTCCTCGGCGGTGGGCAGTTGTTCGCGGCGCCTGGCGGCGTCCACCAGGCGCCTGAGCGGGGCCGCGGCCCGGTCGGCGGCGGCGGCGCTGGCGCCGGCGGCTCCGTCCTCGAAGTGGTCGTCGAGGTTGAAGTACCACATCGTCCACTGGGTGATGAGTACGCGGATACCGGTGTCCGCGCGCGGATAGCCGTGGCTGACCAGCTCGCCCGCGCACAGGCGGCGCAGCGGGTGGCGGGGGTCGCCGGAGTCGATCAGGCCCAGGCGCCTGGCCCACTCGGCGCCGCCGGTCTCGACGGCGGCGATGTCGCCGGGGTCACGCGCGGGTGCGGCGGGGAAAGGCCAGCGGGGCAGGACGGTGTCCAGGACCGGATCAGAGGCCGGGCTGTGCACGATGTCTCTCCTTTCCCGGCCGCCGGCCGGGTGGACGCCGGCCCACGGAAGGGCACGGCAAGGGACTGGGAGAAAGGCCGGGCCGTCGACCGACCGGGGTGGACGGCCGAGGCGGGGCGGTGGGGCGCCGGGGCAGCGGCGTCAGTGGTCGCGGAGAGCCAGCCACGCGGCGAGCACGCGCAGTGGCCGGGTGTCGAAGGCGGGCAGGTGGGTGGCGTCGAGGTGGTCCAGCGCCTCGGCCAGGTATCGGCGGGCGAGGCCGCTGGTCCGATGCCGCCCTCCCGCGCGCTCGACGAGGGAGGCGGCGTGCCGGAGGACGCCGGCGTCGTCCGTGGCGGGATCGCGGGCGTAGAGCTCGGCCAGTTCGGCGGCCTCGGAGCCGTCCGATCCCAGGGCGGCCACCACGGGCAGGCTCTTCTTTCGGGCGTGGAGGTCGGCGCCGGCCGGTTTGCCCGTCGCCCTGGGGTTGCCCCATATGCCGAGCAGGTCGTCCACATGCTGGAAGGCCAGGCCGAGGGAGCGGCCGAAGGCATCCAGTTCCGCCGCCCGCGCCTCGTCCGCCCCGCCCGCCAGGGCGCCCAGACGACACGCGGCGCCCATGAGCGCGCCGGTCTTCCGCGCGGCCATGGTGGTGCACTCGGCGAGGGAGACCTCGGCCCGTCCCTCGAACCCGATGTCCTCGAACTGCCCGCCGATGAACTGCTGCACGGCCTCGTTCAGCGCTGCGGTGGCCGGGGCACCTGGACTGTCGTGGCGGACCAGGGAGACCGCCAGGGCGAGCATGGCGTCACCGGCCAGCAGTGCGCCGGGGACGCCGAAGGCGCGCCAGGCGGCGGGCCGGTGACGGCGCAGGTCGTCGCGGTCGATGATGTCGTCGTGCAACAGTGAGGAATCGTGGGCGAGTTGCACAGCCGCGGCGCAGTGTGCGCCGGTCCCGACAGGGGCCCCGAGGGCCTGTGCGGAGAGCAGGGCGAGGGCGGGACGTACGGCCTTCCCCCAGCCGGCGGTGACCGGCCTGCCGTGTTCGTCCCACCATCCCAGGTGGTAGCCGACGACGATCCGTGCCTGCGGGTGCAGCGAGTCCACCGCTTCCCGCAGCACCGGGTCGGTCACCTCCCTGGCGTGGTCGAGCCATGCCTGGGGACCGGCATCGGCGGCGGGGACCGTGCGGGTGCTTGTGCCTGTCGTCGTGTCGGTGCCCTCGGCCGCGTTCACAGGACTGCTCCTTTCATGGCGGGGGCGGTCGGGACCCGGGTGGTCCACTGTTGGTGACGGGCCAGCACATGGCGGAACAGGGCGGTGAGGGTGCCGACGGCGCCGGCCTCTCCGCCCGCCCGGCTCAGCGTGTGCAGGGCTTGGTCGAGGTAACGGCGGGCGGTCCGCTCGGCCGCTGCACGCCCGCCGGCTTCCTTCACGAGACCGGCCAGAGCGGCCAGTTCGTCCTCCGCGGGGGTCTCGGTGGCACTCAGCCGGGAGGCCAGCCGGGAGGCGGCCGGGGTGTCGGAGCGCAGGGCGGCGATGACGGGATAGGTCCTCTTGCCGCTGCGCAGGTCACCGTAGGAGTCCTTGCCGCTGGCCGTGGGATCTCCCCACAGACTCTCGATGTCGTCGGCGATCTGCCACGCCACGCCCAGGTCCCAGGCGGCGGAGCGGAGCATGCGGACCGCCGGCGCGGGGGCATGGGCCAGGACCGCGCCGACTTCGAGGCAGCCGCCGAGGAGGCCGCTGGTCTTGGCGCACGCGGCGAGGTAGTCGTCGGTGTCCACTTCGTCCACCAGGTAGCCGTCCAGCTCCAGATCGGCGGCCTGCCCCTGGATGATGGCGTCCACCGCCGACGTGATGGCCGCGGTCGCCGGTTGCACCGGGGTTCCCCGGACTTCGGTGACGACCCGCAAGGCCTGGCTCAGCAACGCGTCGCCCGCCAGTACGGCGGGCCCCCGCCCAAAGGCCACCCAGGCGGTGGGACGGCCCCGCCGCAGTTCGTCGGCGTCCATCAGGTCGTCGTGCAGCAGGGAGAAGTTGTGCACCAGTTCGACGGCGACCGCACCGGGCACGGCCGACGCCGTACTCGCGCCGAACGCCCGCGCCGCGAGCATGGCCAGGGCGGCGCGCAGCATCTTGCCGGTGTGGCCGTCGGTGGGTGTGCCGTCGGGCAGGCACCAGCCCAGGTGATAGGCGCTGATGCGGGCCAGCCGCGGATGCAGTCCCTCCACCGCGGTACGCAGGGCGGGAAGCGTGGCCGCCCTGCATTCGGCCAGCGTCTCCCTGACGGTGTCCGCAGCCGGAGGGCTGAGGACCTCTGTCTGGTTCATGGACGTCGTCTCCACTCCCACTGGGCAGGTCATGACGGGTGCGGTGCGTGGCCCGCGGGTTCGCCGGGCCGTTCCGCGAGGTGCCTTCGTGCGGTGGCCACCGGTACCGACGCGCTCGGGGCCGGCCTGCGCGTAGCACGGGGGCTCGACCGGGGCCCGGTGTCCTCGACCGGGGCCGGTGCCGGCGGCGCACCCGGTCTTCGCGGGCACCGTGTTGTGCTCTGTTCTGTGCCGGCGGCCTGGGAAGCGCACCGCGCGATCCCGCCCGGAAACAGCTTCGCAATAAGGGAAGCGAATTCACTGATCCACCGACACCAGAAGTCAAGCAGCGGCCGCAGGACCGTGCCAGAGGGTTCCGTACGTTTCGGTGTCCCACGGGTCGCTTTCTTGTGAACTTGTGAACTCGCGACCGAACGCATTGTGCGGTCTGGCTCCAACGGGCCCCGGAACGAACGGAGAGTGGCCGGAAACAACCCGTTACTTATTCGGCCGATGCGGTTAGACGACAAATGGTTCCTGATCAAGAGAGGGGACCGACAGGCGGTCGCAGCATTACGGCAACTGCCGGGCACAGAGCCGTCACCGGCGGATTTGCGTTTCTGCACCGAAATGCGCTCGGAGGAGTTGACGTGGCACGCAGTCATCCGAATCAGCAGCTGAAACGGCTAATACGGGAGGCGGGATTGTCGGGCGAAGCTCTGGCCCGGTCCGTCAATCTCGCCGCCGCAGAGAACAGGCGGGTGCTCCGGTACAACCGCAAGTCGGTCGCCGGGTGGCTGGCCGGCTCCCGGCCTCCGGCCCCGGTACCCATGCTGGTGGCCGAGACCCTGACCCGGCGGCTCGGTCGGCACATCAGCGTCCAGGAGACCGGACTGGCACGCGTTCCGGACGAGCCGACCGACGCATTGCGCGCGACCGGCGGCAGGGGCCGGGAGGCGCTGGCGATGCTGACCACGGCGGACACCGCGCCGGGAACCCGGAGGGCGTTTCGCGTCTCTCCCTTCCGCCTGGGCAGCACCCCTCCGGCCTGGACCGACACGGAGCCGCAGCCCACGCAGGGCGACTGGCGGCTCGGACCCGGCCATCTCGCAGCCCTGTCGCACACCATCACGCACTACGCGGAGACCATCGACACCTACGGCGGCGCCCACGGACGCACCGCACTGGCCGCCTATCTGGCCACGGACGGCGCCACCTTCCTCGCCGCCCGAACCGACCGGCGGACCCATTCACTGCTCCTCGGAAGGCTGTCCCGGCTGACCCATCTGCTGGCCCGCATGTCCGCGGACTGCCGTCAAAGCGGGGTGGCGCAGCAGTACTTCCACGTGGCCGCGCAACTGGCGATCGAGGCCGGGGACCGTACCCAGTACGCCGTCACGCTTCGGGCGATGAGTGCACAGGCGAACCAGCTCGGGCACCGGGACCCGGCGCTCGCCCGTTCGGCGTGGTCGACAGCGCCCGAGGACGCACCGCCGCCCATCCGGGCGTATCTGATGAGTCATCTCGCCGTGGTGCACGCGACGGCCGGTGAGGAACACCGATCGCTCTCGGCCCTCTCCGACGCCATGACGCTGCACGGCGGACAGGACGAGCCCTCCTCGCCGTTCAGCGGCTACCCCATGGCCGCACTGCACTACCAGCGGGGCCATGTGCACCAGAGTCTCGGCGACTACGGCAGGGCCACTCAGGCGTTCGCCGCGTCCCTGCGGCACCGGCCGCCGCGCGCGCACCGCGCCCGGGCGCTGACACTCGCCAAACTGGGCGAAGTCCATCTGCTGGAGGGACGGCTGGACCGGGCCTGCGCCGTCACCGACCAACTGCTCGACCACTACGGCCGGATTCGCTGCCCGCGCACCGCCGACCGGCTCGAGGACCTGCGCACCAGGCTGCTGCCCTACGCGGGGCGGCCGTCCGTACGGTCGGCCCTCGGCCGCCTGGACGGCTACACCACATACCAGAGCTTCCCGGAGCGCCTCGCGGTGTGAGCGGCGTACCACCGCCCCGGCGTGACGGACGAACCCACCCGGCGCCACGGCGGCCCGCCCTGACCGATCCTGAGCGGATCCGGACGCACAAGGGCACAAGCGTGGGCCACGGAGGACACAGGCGAGCCGGACGGCCCTGTCGCGGAGCCGACGGCCCGGCATCCAATGGAAGGAAAGGTCGGCGGGCCGACGCCCCCAGGGGCCAGGCCGGTCACCGCCTGCCGCCGAGCCATGGAAAGGGATGCCGGGGATGGAGCCGAAACCGACCGAGGTACCCACTGTCGATGGACTGCCGCTTCTCGCCTCGCTGCTGGACCTGCGGCGCGACCCGTTGGGCACGTACGAACGGGCCCGAAGGGAGCACGGTGACGTGGTGCGGATCGTGTCCGGGCCCCCCGGACTGCGCACAACGATCCACTTCGTCTTCTCCGCCGCCGGCGCCCAGCAGGTGCTGGCCGGCCAGTCGGCCAACTTCCGCAAGGACGACCGCTTCTCGCAGGAGATGCGGCAGACCTTCGGCAACGGCCTGCTCAGCAGCCTCGACGACGACCACATCAGGCAACGCCGGCTCCTCTCCCCCCTGTTCGCGAAGAAGCGGGTGGCGGACTACGCCACGGCCGTCTGCGACGAGGCCGACGCCCTGTGCGCCGAATGGGAGGCCGACCGCGACGGGCGGCCCGACCTGAACGAGGACATGAGCCGGCTCACGGTGAGGATGATCACCCGCATCCTGTTCGGCTCGGACGCCGAACAGGCGACGGAAGTAGTGCGGCGCTGCATGCCCGCCCTGAGCACCTACACCCTCCGGCGCGGGCTCATGCCGCTGAACCTGCCCCGCTCCTTCCCCACACCCGCCAACCGCCGGGCGCGCGCGGCCCAGGAGGAGCTGCACGCGCTGTGCGACCGCCTGATCGAGCAGCGTCGGCGCAGCGCCACCTCGGGCGATGAGGCGGGGACAGATCTGCTGACCCTGCTCATCAACGCGCGCAGCGACGAGGACACCCCGCTGACCGACGAGGAACTGCGCGACCAGGTACTGGTCTTCCTGCTGGCGGGGTCGGACACCACGGCGACGTCGCTCACGTTCACCATGCACATGCTGGCGCAGCACCAGGACGTCCAGGACTCCGTCCGCGACGAGGTGCGTTCCGTTCTCGGCGGACGCCGGCCCACTCCTGCCGACCTGGACGCGCTGCCCTCCGTGGAGCGAGTGCTCAAGGAGGCCATGCGCCTCTACCCCGCGGCGCCGGTCCTGATCCGGCGGGCGGCGCGGTCGACAGTCATCGACGGGTACGCGATACCGGCGGGGGCCTACGTGTACGTGTCGCCCTGGGTGACGCACCGCCATCCCTCCTACTGGCCGGACCCCGAGCGGTTCGCCCCCGACCGCTTCCGCCCGGAGGAAGAGAGCCGCAGGCCGCGCTATGCGTGGTTCCCGCTCGGCGGCGGCCCGCGCTCCTGCATCGGCAACCACTTCGCCATGCTCCAGATGAAACTCGCCGTGGCGACGCTGCTCCAGCGGTACCGCTTCACCGGGACAGCGCCGCACGTGCCGCTGGAGGTGGGCGTCACCATCCGGGCGGCGCGAGCCGTGGACTGCAGTCTGTCCCCAGTCGGCCGCGTCCCGGCGGACACGCTCTCCCGGGCCCGCTGAGGCCTGTGGACCCCCGTCGGCGGGGAGTGGCGGCCGCACACCGCGCGGGGCACCGTCCGCCGCCCCTCCCCGCGTCGCCACGGCGCTGTACGGCGTGAATATCGCTGTCGGCACCCCGCCGGGAGACCGAAACGGGCATGAACCGGTCCGCCGGCTCACCCCATACGGGCACACTCCGGAATACAAGGAGAGCACCCTTCCGGATATGCGACACCACAAAAAGACGTCATGTCCTGCGGCTTCCCATCTGCAGACGACGGTTGCGAAGATGCCCGAGCGCGGGCACCGGAGTTCGGCCGGTTCTGGTCAATCACGCATCCCTACAGCCATTACTTGCCTCACCCTTAGGACTGACTTAGCCTGTTGATTACTGTTTCAACGTGAACCATCGCGCCGAATGCGTCACGGCGGGGTGGCGAAAAGTCAACCCATTGCACTGTGCGGCACCTCGTTTCCTTCGGGCACTCGATGGGAGACAGAAATGGGTAACGCCTTGCCTCTTACGCGAAATTCGTACCGTTCATGCAGGTCGCGCAGACAATTCAGGACCGATGCCTTCGCAGCGGCTCGGAAAGAAATCACTCCCCTGCCCCGCATCCAATCCGAGTACGACGCGACCCGACCACTCGCCACCGACGACCCTTTTACGTGGCTGCCCTGGCACCCTCAGGAGGACGCGGCGGAGGACGAGGA
Source organism: Streptomyces sp. NPDC048484 (assembly GCF_040651415.1). Lineage (NCBI taxonomy): Bacteria > Bacillati > Actinomycetota > Actinomycetes > Kitasatosporales > Streptomycetaceae > Streptomyces > Streptomyces sp. NPDC048484. The sequence goes on along the minus strand of NZ_JBEZJY010000005.1, from coordinate 280,513 downwards.
ACCTGAACCCTCCGCCCCCCAGGACCCCCAGCAGCCGGCACCGTCGCGAGACCGCGCACCCGAGGGGACTTCGCTCGCCGTCTGATCCCCGTTACGACCACGAGCCGGAACACCGCGGTGGAACTGCGGGAGGGCGAAACCTATCTTCATGACGTCCTTCGTGCCGTGTTGCTGCCGGAGTGGAGCCCCGCTCCACTCCGGCATGATCCTCATCGGTGGCCACTGACCATAACGGAGCTCCAAAACTCTCAAGGTCCGGCGCACCGAGGGCAGTTGGCCCTTCCAGGTGTCGAATCGGAAGTGGCCGGCGATCCAGCACGTCACGCATGACAGCTCTTCAGATGGGTCAGCGCACTGTGTGACCGGGCAGGTGAGCGCCGTCGACGCCGCCGGAGTCCGGCGGCGTCGGACGCGCTGCCTATGCCAGGGCCCCGCCCACCACAGCGATTTCGGTCACGCCCTCCTCGTTCGCGTCCTTGTCGGTCGCGTCCTTGGCGTCCCCGTCGACGGGGGTCCGGCCGTCGTGGCTGCCCGGCTTGTCGAACTGGGTGCGGTACAGCTCCGCGTACCGTCCGCCCGCCGCCAGCAGTTCGTCGTGCGTGCCGCGTTCGACGATGTGGCCCGCCTCGACCACGAGGATCTGGTCGGCGGCCCGTACCGTCGACAGGCGGTGCGCGATGACGACCGCGGTGCGTCCCTCCAGGGCCTCGGCGAGGGCCGCCTGGACGGCGGCTTCCGAGGTGTTGTCGAGGTGGGCGGTGGCCTCGTCGAGGACGACGACGCGCTGGCGGGCGAGGAGCAGCCGGGCGATGGTCATGCGCTGGCGTTCGCCGCCGGAGAGCCGGTAGCCGCGCTCGCCGACCACCGTGTCGAGGCCGTCGGGCAGGGAGCGTACGAGGTCTTCGAGGCGAGCCCGGCGCAGTACGTCCCACAGGTCGTCCTCGTCGGCTTCCGGGCGGGCGAGCAGCAGGTTGGCGCGGACGGACTCGTGGAAGAGGTGGCCGTCCTGGGTGACCATGCCGAGGGTCACCCGCATCGACTCGGCGCTCAGGTCGCGGACATCGACCCCGCCGATGCGTACGGAGCCCTCGTCGGTGTCGTACAGCCGTGGCAGCAGTGCGGCGACCGTGGACTTGCCTGCGCCGGACGAGCCGACGAGGGCGACGGTCTGGCCCGGTTCGGCGCGGAAGGAGATGCCGTGCAGGACCTCGGTACCGGCCCGGGTGTCCAGCTCGGCGACCTCCTCCAGGGAGGCCAGGGAGACCTTGTCCGCGGACGGGTAGCCGAAGCGGACGTCGGTGAACTCGACGGCGACCGGCCCTTCGGGCACCGCGCGGGCGTCCGGCTTCTCCTCGATCAGCGGCTTCAGGTCGAGCACCTCGAAGACGCGCTCGAAGCTGACGAGGGCACTCATGACCTCGACGCGGGCCCCGGCGAGGGAGGTGAGGGGCGCGTACAGCCGGGTCAGCAGCAGGGCAAGTGAGACGATGGCGCCCGGCTCCAGGCTGCCGCGCAGGGCGTACCAGCCGCCGAGGCCGTAGACCAGCGCGAGCGCCAGGGCCGAGACCAGGGTGAGGGCCGTGATGAACACCGTCTGCGCCATCGCCGTACGCACACCGATGTCCCGTACGCGGCGGGCACGTTCCGCGAACTCGGCGGACTCGTCGCCGGGCCGGCCGAAGAGTTTGATCAGGGTGGCGCCGGGCGCGGAGAAGCGCTCGGTCATCCGCGTGCCCATCGAGGCGTTGAGATCGGCGGCCTCGCGCTGGAGTTTCGCCATCCGCCTGCCGACCCGGCGGGCGGGCACCACGAAGACCGGGAGCAGTACGAGCGCGAGCAGCGTGATCTGCCAGGACAGGGTGAGCATCACGGCGAGCGTGAGCAGCAGGGTGACGAGGTTGCCCACCACTCCGGACAGGGTGTTGCTGAAGGCGCGCTGGGCGCCGATCACGTCGTTGTTGAGTCGACTGACGAGCGCGCCCGTACGAGTGCGTGTGAAGAACGCGACCGGCATGCACTGCACATGGTCGAAGACGGCTGTCCGCAGATCGAGGATGAGTCCCTCGCCCAGCGTCGCGGAGAACCAGCGGCTCACCAGGCCGAGCGCCGCCTCGGCGAGCGCGATCAGTGCGATGAGCAGGGCCAGTCGTACGACCGTTCCCTCGTCGCCGTCGGCCACGATCGCGTCCACCACACGTCCGGCCAGGACCGGCGTCGCCACGGCGAGCAGGGCCGTCGCCACACTGAGTACCACGAACTGCGCGATCCGGCGCCGGTGCGGGCGGGCGAATCCGGCGATACGGCGGAGGGTCGCGCGGGCGAAGGGCCGGCGCTCCCGTTGGGCGTTCATGACGCTGTACAACTGCGTCCAGGCTGTCGTCTCCATACTCATGGGACCGAGCGTAGAACCTCAAGCATTCTTGAGGTCAAGGGGGCACCGATGACACTCACCGAACCGCGGCCGTTCTCCGGCACACCGGCTCTCACCGCGCCTGGCGACCCGCTGCCGTGCGCAGCGTGTCAGCCGCCGTCCCCGTGCACGCAACCTCACGTTGGTGCGGCGTGGAAAACCTCTCCCGATGTGACGGTCGAACGGCTCCCCCAGAACCTCCCCGGACGCCTCCCCGGGCGCCTTCCGGTCCGGCAGATCCTTTGTCTGCTCCCGCTCGCCCTGGTGGCCGTGGTCGCCGTGCGGCACCGGTCCGTACTCGCGGAGGGCTTCGGTCATCTCGCCTCGGCGAAGTGGCCCTGGCTGCTGGCCGCGGCCGCTGCGACCTGCCTGACGTGGGTGGCGGCCGCCGTCACCCGGCAGGGCGCCCTCGTCCAGCGGCTCCCCAGACGCCGGCTGCTGGCGACGCAGTTCGCCGCGGGCGCCGCCAACCACCTCCTGCCGACCGGGCTGGGCGCAAGCGCCGTCAATCTGCGGTTCATGACGGTGTGCGGGGTTCCGCTGGCCCGTTCGTCCTCCGCGCTCGCGCTCTACATGCTGGCGGAGTCCGTCGCACGCGTCGGACTGCTGCTGGCCCTGTTGATCGCCTTTCCCGACGCGCTGCGGATCAGCGAGCTGGTGCCGGACGGCGCGGTGGGCCCGCTCCTGCTCGCCGTCGGCGCGGCGGCGTGCGTCGCGGTGACGGTCCTGCTGCTCGTACGGCGGGTGCGTACCGTCGTGTTCGGCTTCCTGCGGACCGCGCTGGGCGAGGCCCGGTCGGTGCACGCTCGACCGGCTCGCGCTCTGGCGCTGTGGGGCGGCTCGTTCTCGTTCCCCCTCCTCCAGGCGGCCGGGCTGGCCGCGGTGGGTCAGGCGCTGGCGCTTCCGGTGCCCCCGCTGCACATGGCGGTCGCCTATCTCGCAGCCACGGTCGCCGTCGCGCTGGTGCCGACGCCGGGCGGGATCGGCTCGGTGGAGGCCGCGCTGATCGTGGCGCTGGTCGCGGCGGGCGGGCCGGTCGCGTTGGCGACGGCGGTGGTGCTCGCCTACCGCGTCATCACGGTGTGGCTCCCGCTGCTGCCGGGCGCGCTGACGCTGGGCGCGCTCGTGCGACTGAAGATGATCTGAATGATGTGGCCCCCTCAGGACCCGGCATCCCCTCAGGCCCCGGCATCCCCTCCCGACCGTGCGCTTCCTCCCGACCCGGCACCCGCCTCGACCGGCCGCTTCGGGCGGGGCCGCCCGTCGTGCGGGGCGACGGCCCGGCTCCGGCGGGGTGACCCGGGAGTAACCTGCTGGCGTCGCCTCACGAAGGGGTTCGCGCGATGCCGGTCCGGATCGAACGTCAGGAGCACGTCACCACTGTCGTCCTCAGCCGCCCCGAGGCCCGTAACGCGGTCGACGGCCCCACGGCGGCCGAACTCGCCGGCGCCTTCCGGGCGTTCGAGGACGATGAGACGGCCCGGGTCGCGGTGCTGTGGGGCGAGGGCGGCACCTTCTGCGCGGGGGCCGACCTCAAGGCACTCGGCACGGAACGTGCCAACCGCGTCGCCGAGGACGGCGACGGACCGATGGGGCCCACCCGGATGCGACTGTCGAAGCCGGTGATCGCCGCGGTCGCGGGTCACGCCGTGGCGGGCGGGCTCGAACTGGCGCTCTGGTGCGATCTGCGGGTCGCCGAGGAGAACGCGGTCTTCGGGGTCTTCTGCCGCCGCTGGGGAGTACCGCTCATCGACGGCGGAACGGTACGGCTTCCCCGCCTCGTCGGCACCGGCCGCGCGATGGACATGATCCTGACCGGCCGTCCGGTGTCGGCTTTCGAGGCGTACGAGATGGGACTCGCGAACCGGGTCGTCCCGCCGGGCCGGGCGCGCGTGGAGGCGGAGGCGCTGGCCGGCTCGATCGCCCGCTTCCCGCAGGCCTGTCTCCGCGGCGACCGCGGCTCGGCCCTCGACCAGGAGGGCCTGGACGAGCGTGCCGCCATGCGGGGTGAACTGCGGCACGGGATGGCCGTGCTGGCGGACGGCCTGGAGGGGGCGGCGCGGTTCTCGGCGGGAGCCGGGCGGCACGGATCGTTCAGTGACTCCTGAGGCGCGTGTGCCGACGCATCCAGGCCAATCCAGGCCAACTTGGCGTACCGCCCGAAATGATTCCGACGGCACCCCAACGGGACGGACGGCGAGGCGGGCTCGGCCCCCCGACCGGCCGCACAGGGCGTCAAGGCGCCCGGAGACGCACCGAGTTGGCGGCGTTGTCCGTGGGAGATGGCCTGACCCGAGCGGCTCCGCCGCGAAGCACCCGCACGCATGTAGCAAGATGAGCCAGTCCCGCCGGTCGACGACTCGTCATGACCGACGGGGTGGCACTTCCCGGAATCGACCAGCAGGTGGCTACAAGGTGACGACACTTCACATGACGGGCGTACACCCTCTTCCCGGCACGATGGGAGGCAGTTGGTGAACCGAGACCTCACCGCGCACGACTGGATCCTGGCGGGCGTCTGGCTGATCGCCGGGCTCGTGGCGACCCTCCTGCTCCGCTTTCTCCTGCGCTGGCTGGGCAAGCACGCGACCCGTACCCGGTGGAGCGGCGACGACGTCCTCGTCGACGCCCTGCGCGCCCTGGTGCCGGTCGCGGCGATCACGGGCGGGGTGGCCGCCGCCGCGGCGGCGCTGCCGCTGACCGGCAAGATCAACCACACCGTCAACCAGATCCTGACGGTCCTGATCATGCTCGCCGCCACCATCACCGCGGCGCGTGTGGTCGCCGGCCTGGTGCGGGCCGTCACCCAGTCCCGTTCCGGTGTCGCGGGATCGGCCTCGATCTTCGTCAACATCACCCGGGTCGTCGTCCTGGCCATCGGCTGCCTGGTCGTCCTGCAGACCCTGGGGATATCGATAGCCCCGCTGCTCACCGCCCTGGGCGTCGGCGGTCTCGCGGTCGCGCTGGCCCTCCAGGACACCCTCGCCAACCTCTTCGCCGGCATCCACATCCTGGCCTCGAAGACGATCCAGCCCGGCGACTACATCCGGCTCACCAGCGGGGAGGAGGGGTACGTCGTCGACATCAACTGGCGCAACACCGTGGTGCGCAACCTCTCCAACAACCTCGTCATCATCCCGAACGCCCAGCTCTCCAGCACCAACATGACCAACTACAGCCGGCCGGAACAGGAGATGACGCTGATGGTGCAGGTCGGCGTGGGTTACGACAGCGACCTGGAGCATGTGGAGCGCGTCACCTCCGAGGTCGTGGTCGAGGTCATGACGGAGATCGAGGGCGCGATGCCCGAGCACGAACCCGCCATCCGCTTCCACACGTTCGGGGACTCACGGATCAGCTTCACCGTGATCCTGGGCGTCGGCGAGTTCAGCGACCAGTTCCGGATCAAGCACGAGTTCATCAAGCGGCTGCACAAGCGGTACCACCTTGAGGGCATCCGCATTCCTTCCCCGGCGCGCACCGTCGCCCTCCAGCAGAACGGCGTGGCGATTCCGCCGCAGCGCGACGGGTCCCTGTCGATCCCGTAGAACGTCGATCCCGTGGAACAACGTTTACGCAGAGGCGGGGAGACACGCGGACATGGCGGTGCTCGGGGTCGACATCGGTACGTCCAGCAGCAAGGGCGTGCTGGTCGACGAGGACGGAACGGTACTCGCGACGGCTCTGCGGCCGCACTCGGTCGACCGGCCGCGGCCCGGGCACGTCGAGATGGACGCACAGGTGTGGTGGGAGGAGTTCGTCTCCCTCGCCCGGGAGTTGCTGAGGTTTTCGCGGGACGGCGCTCGCGTCACCGCGGTCGGTGTCAGCGGTATGGGCCCGTGCGTCACGCTCACCGACGCGGCGGACACCCCGTTGCGTCCGGCGATCCTGTACGGCGTCGACACCCGGGCCACCGAGCAGATCGCCCGGCTGGAGACCGAGTTGGGCCGTGACGCCGTACTGCGGCGCTGCGGGTCCCTGTTGTCCACCCAGGCTGTGGGCCCCAAGATCGCCTGGTTGACCGAGCACGAGCCGGAGACGGTCGCGCGGGCCCGGCGCCTCTACATGCCCAGCTCGTACCTGGTGCGCCGGCTCACCGGGGTCTACGCACTCGACCACCACTCGGCCAGCCAGGCCGTCCCGCTGTACGACTCCGTCGCCCAGGAGTGGTACGAACCGTGGACCCGGCACATCGCGCCGTGGCTGGAGCTGCCCCGCCTGCTGTGGCCCGGAGACACCGCCGGGCGGGTGACGGCCGAGGCCACGGACGCGACAGGGCTGCCCGTCGGGATCCCGGTGATCGCCGGCACGGTCGATGCCTGGTCGGAGGCGCTGAGCGTGGGGGCTCAACACACCGGTGACCTCATGCTCATGTACGGCAGCACCATGTTCCTGATCAACACCGTGGCCGACCGTCTGCTGGTGCCCCAGCTGTGGAGCACCGTCGGAGCCCTGCCCGGTACGCGCAGCCTCGCGGGCGGTATGGCCACGTCGGGTGTGATCACGGACTGGCTGCGGGAGCTGTTCGGGACGCCCGACCACGCCGCGCTGCTCGCCGAGGCCGAGGCCTCCGGGCCCGGCGCGCGGGGGCTGCTGATGCTCCCGTACTTCGCGGGCGAGCGGACGCCCGTGGCCGATCCGCACGCACGCGGAGTGATCGCCGGGCTGACGGTGGAGCACACCCGCGGCGACCTGTACCGGGCCGCACTGGAGGCGACCGCCTTCGGCGTCCGGCACAACGTCGAGGCGATGCGCGCGGCCGGAGCGTACGTCCGCCGTGTCGTCGCCGTGGGCGGCGGCACCCGCGGCGGTCTGTGGACCCGGATCGTCTCCTCGGTGACGGGCCTGGAACAGGAGGTCAGGGCCGTCTCGCTGGGCGCGAGCTACGGCGCGGCGTTCCTGGCCGCGGCATCGGTCGGCGACCCGCTCATCGACGACTGGAACCCCGTACACGAACGGGTCGTTCCCGACCCGCTCCTGCGCGCCCGCTACGACGAGCTCTACGCCCTGTACCTGCGGCTGTATCCGGCGACGCGGGACATCGCCCACGCGCTGGCCGGACATCAGCGGGACGCCCACGGCTGAGCGTCCCGCGCGGCTCCCCTCCCCGGGGGCTCAGGGACCGGTGGCGTGCCGTGGGTGTGGAAGGACTCGATGGTCTTCAGACCCCAGGCCTGGCCCTTCTTCCGCTCGTTCTCGGTCCAGGTGATCAGTGGCCAGTCGGGGGCCAGCACCAGGCGGGTGAGCGGGTTGCACAGCTCGATCCGGTTTCCGCCGGGCTCGTAGACGTACAGGAAGAACGTCTGCTGGATGGCGTGCTTGTGCGGGCCGGTCTCGATGAACACGCCGGTGTCGAGGGCGAGGTCGGCGGCCCGCAGGATGTCCTCGCGGGTGTCCGTGGCGAACGCGATGTGGTGCAGGCGGCCTTGGGATCCGGTCCAGTCCTCGGTGTAGACGATGTCGTACGACTTACTGCTGAAGGTCAGCCACTGGGCGGCGATCCTGCCGTCGTCGAGCTGGATCTGCTCGGTCGGCCGGGCACCGAGGACCTCGTGGACGAAGCCGCCGTTCGACGCGACGTCGGCAGCGAGGAAGTTGACGTGATCCAGGCGGCGTACGCCCACTCCGTGCCCGGGCTTGGCCTGCGGCTGATTCTTCAGGCCGGGCTTCAGCTCGTCGGGCGCCCGGTACCACTCGCTCTCCCAGTAGAGGACGACCTCGTGGCCGTCGGGGTCGGTGGTGACGTACAGCGGGCCGATGCCCGGCTCGTCCTCGACCCAGCGGCCCGCGCGGCCGGCGCTCCCGGCCTCCTTGACCCGCCGCTGAAGGGCCTCCTCGCTGGAGGCACGCAGGGCGGTGCGCCGGATGCCCGACGTCTCGTGCGCGGTCAGGACGAGGCTGTGGTGCTCGTAGTCGTCCCAGGTCCGCAGGTAGACGGAGTCTCCGTCTGCCGAGCGGCCGTTCTCGGTCAGGCCGAGGTATTGGGTGAAGAACCGGACGCTGGCGTCCAGATCGGGGGTAAGAAGTTCGACGTGCCCGAGGTGGGCGATGTCGCCGAGCGGCGGGGCCATGAGGCCTCCTCAGGGGTGTGGTGCGGCTCCGGCAGGGCGGGGGAAGACCGTGCCGTCGAAGATCTTGCGTGCGGTACGGACGACGGCGGTGCGCCGCGCGACCGGAACCGGAAGGGGGACCTCGCCGCCCGCGGGGGCGCCCGGGGCGTCGTACGCGAGGGCCGTCTCGATGTCGAGGAATCCGGTGGGGTGCTCGATACGCATCCGGTCCCCGTGGTCCGGCAGGCGGGCCACGCCATCGCCGACGCCGCCGTCGACGCGCAGTCCGGCTGCGACGCTCGCGGCGCCCAGGACCCCGATCGAGGTGTGGCAGCGCACCGGTATGAAGGTGCGCGTCATGACCGCGCCGCCGTCCGACGGCGGTGCGAGCAGGCTGAGTTTGGGCACGGTGGTGTTCGCCACGTCGCCCAGCCCCATCAGCTTCCCGGCCTCCAGCCGGATCGCCCGGAGCCGCTCGGCGAGGTCCTGGTCCGCTTCCAGGACCTCGGGAGACTCGTAGCCGGTGACACCGAGCGAGGACGCGGCGATCAGCACGGCCGGCATGCCGTTGTCCACGCAGGTCACGGGGGTGTCTGCGACGATGTCCCGTGCCCGGCCGGTCGGCAGCAGCGGGCCGGCCCCCTGCGGGAACTCGATGACCACCGGTGCGGCGGACCCCGGTACGCCGGAGATCTCGGCAGAGCCGGAGTAGTCGACGCTCCCTCCCGGAGTGGGGAATTCCGCGACGGCGAGGTCTCCGGTGTTCAGCATGCGGATCCGTACGGAGGTGCGGTCGCCGTCCGGGGCGACAAGACCGCGCTCGACAGCGAAGGGACCCACTCCCGCGAGGAGGTTCCCGCAGTTCTGACGGCCACTCACCTCCGGCTTGCCGACGCCGACCTGGAGGAACAGATAGTCGACGTCCGTCTCGGGGTCGGCCGAAGCGGAGACCACCGCCACCTTGCTGGTCAGGGGATGCGCACCGCCCAGGCCGTCGATCTGGCGCGGGTCGGGGCTGCCCATGATCCGCAGCAACAGGGCGTCACGCGGGGCGGGTTCGGCGGGCAGGTCCCCGGCGAGGAAGTAGGCGCCCTTGGAGGTACCGCCACGCATGAGCATGCAGCGCACCTCCTCGGAACGCACCTCCTGGGAGCGCGTCCCCTCGGAGCGCGTCCCCTCGGAGCGCGCCTCCTCGAAGCCGGTCACGACCCCGCTCCGTCCCGCTCACGCTCGCGCTCGTACTCGTCGTACGACCGGTAGGAGACACCCAGGCGTACGAGCGTCTCGCGCAGGCCGTAGCGGTCGAGGCCGAGCTGGCCCTCCCGGAAGGCGGCGCGGGCCCCGGCCTCCTTGGCCTCGCGGGCCTCGGAGGCCTCGGCCGTCCGCCGGGCGCGCTCGCGCGGCACGCACACCACGCCGTCGTCATCGGCGAGGATCACGTCGCCGGGACGGATCACCTGGCCGCCGACGACCACCGGCACGTTGACACTGCCGCCGGTCGCCTTGACCGTGCCCTGCGGGCTGACCGCCGCGGACCAGGCGGGGAAACCCATCTCACGCAGCTCGACGGTGTCCCGGATACCCGCGTCGATGATCAGGCCACGCACGCCGCGCCGCTGCAGCGCGGTGGCAAACAGTTCGCCGAACATGCCGTCGGTGGAGGGCGAGGTGGTGGTGACGACCAGGATGTCGCCCTCGCCGCACTGCTCGACGGCCGCGTGGATCATGAGGTTGTCGCCGGGCCAGGAGAGCACCGTGACCGCGGTGCCCGCGACCCGGGTGTCCTGCTGGATCGGGCGCAGATGGGCGCCGAGCAGGCCGGTGCGGCCCATCGCCTCGTGCACGGTGGCGACTCCGTAGGCGGCGAGCGCCTCGACGTCCTTCGCTTCCGCCTTCGGCGGGTCGGTGACGATCACGCCGCTCATGCCAGCTCCCCCGTGACCTGCGGGTAGGGCCGCATGTACGCCTCGGCCATGGTCTTGTGGGCCAGGCCCAGGTTGGGTCCGGCGTTGCGCTTGAGCTGGACACCGCGACGGACGGCGAGGTCCGTGTAGTAGTCCCACAGGTGCTGCTGGGCGGCGAGGCACTCCATGGCCTTGCGCTTGGTCTCCCAGACCTCGGAGATGTCGAGGAGGACCTGCGGCTTGAAGCCGCACATCTCGGGCTGGTGCGGTTCGAAGAAGAACACCGGCGGGGCGCCGATGATCTCCCCCTCGGCCGGGTAGCCGACGGCCTGCGCGAGGACCCGCGCGTCCAGGGCCATCCGCGCGGCCGCCGGGTGGTCGCCGTTGTAGGGGTCGTCCAGCGGGTGGGTGAGCACGACGTCCGGCTGGGCCTCGCGGTAGACGCCCACCAGACGGTCGGTCAGCTCCGGCGTGACGGTCAGCGGGTAGTCCCCCGCGTCGAAGAAGACAACATCGGCACCGAGCGCGGCGGCGGCGGCCTCAGCCTCACCGCGGCGCATCCCCTTGATCTCCTCCAGCGGTTTTCCCTCGCGCCACGCTTTCGCGGACTCACCGCGTTCACCGTAGGTCAGGCACGCGATGGTGACCTTCTCGCCGCGGGAGGCGGCGAGGGCGATGGCGCCCCCCGCCCGCCAGACGAAGTCCCCGGCGTGGGCGGTGACGACGAGCGTCGACCGTGGGGTGTTGAGCGCGTTGTCGTGCGTCATTGCTGCAACCTCCTTGCCGGACAGGCCGATTGACCCACCCCGCGGCGTCATGCGCTCGACGCGTCCTTCACGTCGTGCGTCATTCACGCAGTGCGTCGATCACACTCGCGAGGTGAGCGCGGACGGCCTCTTCGGCCGCCTGCGGGTCCCGGGCCCTGATCGCGTCGATCATGGCCAGATGCTCACTCAGTGACTTCTGGGGCCGCCCCGGCCGCAGCGCAAGCTGGAAACGGTGGCGCACCAGTTGCGCGTTGAGCCGCTCCAGCAGTCCCACGGCCACCTGCTGGCCGGAGAACTGCCTGATGTGGGCGTGCAGTTCATGGTTGAGGTCGGAGTAGGTCACCGGCTCACCGCCGGCGACGGCCTTGGACATCGCCTCGCCCAGGCCGACCAGCTGGTCCAGCTGGTCGTCACTGGCCTCGACGGCCGCCTTGCCCGCGCACAGTCCTTCCAGGACCATGCGGCACTCGGTGATGGCGACCGCTTCCTCCACGGTCACCACCCGCACCCGCGAGCCGCGGTTGCGGATCCGTTCGACCAGCCCTTCCGACTCCAGCTCGATCAGAGCTGCCCGGACACTGGCTCGTGTCACACCGAACTGCTCGGCGAGTTCGTTCTCCACCAGCCGCTGGGCCGGCGACATCTCGCCCCGCAGGATCGCCTGCCGCAACTGCGCCAGCGCATGCCGCTTGGCCTGCTCTCCGGTGCCCGGACGGGCTTCCTTCGGCATGTGTGCCCTCCCTGAGCGACTGCCTGTCGAACCTAAATCTGGACGAACAAAATTGTCAACAATTCTGTTCAACATGCGACCGCCCACCGAACGGCACACATCGGCGACGAGTGCGGCTTCGCTGCGAACGGGCGGCAATAGCAGTCGAGTTCACGCCGGACAAGCCCGTTCGGCAAATATCGCTCCTTCGGGCGGCCATGAACATCATTACGGCTGATCACGGGGAGCAACCAGTCAGCAAGCTGACAGTGACGGTCTCCGAGAGCGAGCCCCTTCATGAATCGACTGCGTGTCCCCCTCGTCACCCTGGCGGCCCTCTCCCTCGCCGTCGGCATGGGCAGCGTCCCTGCCCACGCGAGCACCGGCGAGGTCATCGTCTTCGGAACGGAGGTGGAACCGGTGACGACGTACGAAAACCCCAGTGGCTGTCACAAGTTGCCGCTCAGCGCCCATGTGCTGATCAACAAGACGGACGGGCCTGTGCAGGTCTACGGCGACCCTCTCTGCCTGTCCCCGAACCTGAGCGTGGCGCCCGGCCACGGCTCGCACGTCGCCAGTGGCAGCGGCAGCTTCTCCGCCATGTGAGGCACTCACCGGTCCGCCGACCACACGTCCGTCGGGCGTACGTCGGGGCGTGCGTCAAGGAAGGTCCGCATGATGCTTGATCTCGTCGTGGTCGGTCTCGGCTACGTCGGACTGCCGCTGGCCGCCCGCGCCTGCGCGGCCGGCCTCACGACCGCGGGGTACGACACCGACACGACGGTGGTGGCCGGTCTGAACGCCCGGCGGTCGCACATCGGTGACGTGGACGACGCGCGGCTCGCCGGCATGTTCACGGCCGGCTTCCGCGCCGGCCAGGACCCTTCGGTGATCAGCCGCGCCGGCACGGTGGTGATCTGCGTGCCGACCGACCTGACGGCCGACGGAAGCCCGGACCTCACAGCGGTGCGGGCGGCGTCCACCAGGGTGGCGGCGGCGCTGCGGCCCGGCACTCTGGTGGTGCTGGAGTCCACCAGCTACCCGGGCACCACGCAGGACGTCGTACGCCCGCTGCTGGAGCAGGGCAGCGGCCTGCGGGTCGGCGAGGACTTCCACCTCGCCTACTCCCCCGAGCGGATCGACCCGGGCAATCCGCTGTTCGGCCTGCGCAACACCCCCAAGGTGGTCAGCGGATGCACCCCTCTGTGCGCCAAGCACGCCACCGCCTTCTACAGCCGCCTGGTAGACACCCTGGTGGTCGCCAAGGGCACTCGCGAGGCCGAGATGGCCAAGCTGCTGGAGAACACCTACCGGTACGTGAACATCGCACTGGTCGACGAGATCGCGTTGTGCTGCGACGCGATGGGCATCGACGTCTGGGACGTACTGCACTGCGCGGCGACCAAACCGTTCGGCTACGCGCCGTTCCGTCCCGGTGCCGGGGTGGGCGGCCACTGCATCCCCGTGGATCCCCACTATCTGGCCGCCGGCGCCGATGCGGCGGGGAGTCCGCTGCGTCTGGTGGCCACCGCCCGCGCGGTGCTGGACGACATGCCGCGCCACGTGGCCGACCGGGCCGCCGCGCTCCTGACGGGGCGGGGAAAGCGTGTGGCCGGGGCCGAGATCCTGCTGCTGGGAGCGGCGTACAAGCCTGACGTCGCCGACATCCGCAACTCCCCCGCCGCCCCGGTGGCGCGGCGACTGCGCGAACACGGGGCCCATGTCCTCTACCACGACCCCTCCGTGCCGGCCCTCACCGTGGACGGTGTGACGGTACGGCGCGCGCCCGAGCTGGCACCGGCTCTGGCCGCCGCCGACCTGGCGATCCTGCTGCAGGACCACGCCTGTTACGGCGCACCGCTGATGACGCGTTCACCGTGCCCGGTGCTCGACACCCGCGGAAGACTTTTCGGCCCACGGGTGACCCGCCTGTAAATCCCTGGATCCCGACCTTCGACAACCCCTCTCCCAAGGTCTTCGGAGAATGGCCGGCGTTCTCCGGGGCTTCCTGATCCCGCGCTCGAATTCGGTGCACCACCGATGTCCCGCGCGGGGCGGCATTGCGGGAAAGGCCCGCGATGCCGTGAATTGCCGGCACCACCACAGGAAAAAAGGAGAACAGGTAAATGAGTACCGAAATCGCCAACAACAGACTCAAGAAGCGATTCGAGAAGTGGGACACCGACGGCAGCGGCGTCCTGGAACGCTCCGACTTCGAGAGCGAGGCCGCCAAGATCGCCGAGAACTTCGGCAAGAGCCCCGGCTCCCCCGAGGTGCAGGCGCTGAACGACGCCTTCCAGGGACTGTTCGACCACCTCGTCCAGGAAGCGGGGACGAGCGGGCAGGGTTCCCTCACCCAGGACCAGTTCCTGGGCGTCACCGGCAACCTGATCTTCTCGAAGGGCGAGGCCGACTTCAACCGAGCCCTCGGCCCGGTGGTCGGGGCCATCATCGGCCTGTGCGACCAGAACGCCGACGGGCGGATCAGCCGTGAGGAGTTCGCGTCGTGGCTGACCGCGGTCGGTGTGGGGCCGGACCGGGCCCCGGGAGTGTTCGAGCAGGTGGACACCGACGGCAACGGCGAGCTGTCGCAGGATGAGCTGCTCGCGGCGGTCCGCGACTACCACTACGGCCGGTCCAACGTGGAACTCCTGGGCTGACCCTCCGGCGTGAACCCGTACGGCAGGTGGCCCCCGCCCCACGGGACCACCGGCCGTACGGGTGTCAGGGTCGTGCGGATGTCAGGGTCGTGCGGCAGGCGAGGCGGTGAAGGTGACCGGCAGTTCCGGCCGCAGCCGCAGGCTCCCACCGGTCGGCAGTCCCGCGGTCGGTGGTTCCGCGTTCGATGGACCCGCGATCGGCGGTCCCGCGATCGGTGGTCCCGCGGTGGCGATGAGGATGTTGTAGTGGTTCGGGAAGTGGCAGGCGTCGAAGCCCAGTACCGTGCCGATGCGCAGGCCGCCGATCCAGCACACGTCACCCCGGTCGATGACGCCCGCGCAGGTCAGTTCGGCGAAGCCGAGGAAGCCTACCCGGTCGATGCGCGCACCCGGCGGGGCGCCGTCCTGGTCGGTGGCCACCAGTTCGTGCAGCTCACCGCGCCGCACGCAACGGCTCGTGTACGGCTCCAGGGTCATGCCCCGGTCGGTGCGGCGGTGCAGCAGCACCTTGACCAGCGTTCCCCGCACCTCACGCTTGGCTCCGTCCTCGCCGGACCCGCTCATCGCCCCTCCCGCATCGCCGCGGTGGTCCGCTCCCGGCCATATGCCGACCGCACCAGCTCCAGCGCGGCCAGGCCGTCGCCGGCCCCCGCCTCTGCCCCCGTACCGCTGTCGATCGCCGCGGCGAAGGCGTCCAGGACACCGACGTACTCATGCCAGAGCGACGCCTTGAAGCCCGGATGGCCGGCGAGCAGGTCCGCCTCCAGCACGGTGCCGTCCGCCAGCAGCAGCCGCAGGTCCTTTCTCTCGCCCGGGTACGACCAGTCCAGCTCCACGCGGGCCGTGCCGCCGCCCGTGGTGCCGCGCAGGTCGACGGCCGCCTGCCGGTCGGTGCCCCGCGCGTCGCGCACGACCGTGGCGGCGGTCACCTCGGCCTCACCGAGGAAGTACCGCACGAGGTCGAAGGCGTTGGGGCCGTTGTCGGCCACACAGCCGCCACCGCACCGGCGCGGATCGAGATACCAGGTGTCGGCGCCGATGTGCTCCTCGATGCGCTCCAGATAGCGCACCCGCATCGCGGCGATCCGCGCCCCGGTGGGAAGCCGGCGCCGCAGCGCGCGCACCTCACTGTTGTAGCGACGGTGGAAGGCGGTGAACAGGACCGTGGCGCGGTCACGGGCCAGCTCGTCCAGCGCGCGGGCCTCTGCCGGATCGATGGCCAGCGGCTTCTCCACGCACGCGGGCACTCCAGCCAGCAGCGCGTCCCGGCAGACCGCGGCGTGCAGGTCGTTGGGCACGGTGACGATCACGGCGTCCAGGCCGGTGTGCGCCAGCAACGCGCGATGGTCGGCGTAGCGGGCGACCCGTCCGCGATAGGGGGCACGCGCGGCTTCGCGTACGTCGCACACCGCGGCCAGCTCCCACCCGGGCAGCCGGTCGATCGCGGCAAGGTGGAAGCGGGAGATCGCCCCCAGCCCGACGACCCCGATCCGGCGCGGCCGCATCACGCCGCCCCTTCTTCGCCTGTCACACCGGCGGTCAGCGCACCGGCGGCATTCGCATCGGCGGTCAGCGCATCAGTAGTCAGCTCATCGGTGGTCAGCACGCCGGTGGTCAGCACGTCGGCCGTCTCGTATGCCGGCAGGTCCAGTCCCAGGTCCGTCAGTTCCTCGTGCACACCGGCCGCCAGCGGGATCCCGGTGCGCCGCCGTTCCTGTGACCGTTCGGCCTCCCACCAGCCCGGATAACGCACCGGGGTGTGCGGGTCCAGGGGCGGGCAGCTGAGCAGGGAACGGAACATCTCCTGTGCCGCGCCGGCGAAGTCTCCGTCCGGGCGCAGGCGGTGCGGAGCGATGACCAGCAGCAGGAAGCCGATGTCGTCGTCGCGGCCGTGCGGCCGTCCGTCGCCGGCCAGTGCCGCCGGGGCCGGGCCCACAGCGGCTCCCGGCAGCAGCGCGGCCAGCAGCTCGACCACCAGCCCCAGCCCGAAGCCCTTGTACGCGCCGGTGTCCGCGGCGCCGCCGAGCCAGCGCAGATACGCGGTGCCGCGGTCGAAGGCGGCCGGGTCGGTCACCGGCCGTCCGGCCGTGTCCTCCAGCCAGCCCTCCGGGAGGCGTTCGCCCTGGCGGGCGGCGGCGCGGATGCGTCCGGTGGGCACCACCGTGGTGCTCATGTCCAGTACGAACGGGTGGTCGTCGAGGGCGGGGGCGGCGACCGCGAGCGGATTGGTGCCGAGCATGGCGAGCGCTCCGTGCGGCGGGCGGGCGATGCGCTGGCCGCCGCAGTTGCTCGCGACGAGCCCGATCATGCCGTGGGCCGCCGCCTGGGCCGCGTGGAAGCCCGCGCAGCCGAAATGGGTTCCGTTGCGCACGGCCACCAGGCCGATCCCGTGCCGGCGGGCCCTGCGCACCGCGTCCTCCATGGCCTCGGCCGCCGCCCACAGGCCCAGCGCCCGCCGGGCGTCGACGACCGCGCAGGCACCCAGGTCGGCGGTCACCTCGGGAGCGGCGCCGGGGTCGGCACGGCCGGAGGCGAGCAGGGGCACATACAGGCGGGACAGATTGGCCACGCCGTGTGAGGCGGGCCCGGTCAGGTCACCGTGGCACAGGGCGGTGGCGGCGACGGCCGCGCGGCCGGGCGGGATGCCGTACCCGGTGAACAGCCCGGTGACGGCGGACAGCAGCCGGTCGTGGTCGACCAGCACGGTCGGTGAAGGCGCGGACCCGGGGGCAGGGGCCGAGGCGGTGGCGGGCTTGGGGGTGTGGGCGGAGGTGGTGGCGGGGCCGGGCGATGTCGTCATACGGGCTCCCTTGCTCGGCTCCGGGGCCGGCCTGCGGCTCACCGGGCTCGGGTACGGCTCACCGCGGTTGTTCGGCGAGGTGGTCGGCGCTCGCCGCGTTCGTTCGGCGAGGTGGTCGGCAGTGGGCTCACAGCGCTCGTTCGGCGAAGGTGATCAGCAGTCGGCTCACCATGTGCGCGAACGCCTCCAGGTCGGCGACGTCGGCGAACTCACCCGTCGCATGCGCGTGGTTGTCCTCCAGGCGGCCAGGACCGAGGACCGCGGTGAAGGCGTCGGGCAGACCGTGCGCCCAGATGGCGTCGCAGGTGAAGGCGGGCTCGTCGTCCGGCCAGCGGGACGCGCCCGCCGCACTCAGCAGGGATTCGGCCCAGAGGTCGGCGCCGGTCAGACACGGCAGTCCCCGCTTGTCCCACTCCAGGCGGGTGACGGCGGCCGCGTCGGCTGCGGTACGGGCGAACTGGCGGCTGTCGGCGAAGCGCGCGGTGAACACACGCAGACCGTCGGCGACGGCTTCGGTGACCGCCCGTTCCAGGAACGTGCCCTGCCCGGCGGTGGCGTAGGAGAGATTGATCAGCAGCCGGCCCTGTCCGTAGACACGATTGTGCAGGTCGCCGGTGTGCAGGCCCGCGACGCACACCCGGCCGTCGGCGGTCCGCCCGTCCAGGGCCGCGGCCAGGTGCTGGGCGAGGAAGCCGAGCAGCACGCTGGCGTTGTGGCCGTGCTCCGGGCGATCGTCCACTGCGTCCTGGCCGGCGACGGTGACGCGGGCGGTCATCGCCGCGGTGGCACGGGGCAGGTAGCGCAGCCCGGTGGGCTCGCAGAAGACGTTCAGCCGGCCGGTGAATCCGGACTCGACCAGCGGCCGGGTGCCGTGGACCCCCATGGCCCCGCCCTCCTCGCCGCCCACCGCCTGGATGAGCACCGCGATCTCGCGGCCGAGGAGCGGACAGGCGGCCCGCGCCGCTCGTACGCCTGCCAGCAGGGCGACCGCGGGCCCCTTCGCGTCGATGGCGCCGCGTCCGGTGAAGCGCGTCCCGTCGAAACCCACCGGTTCCAGCCCTGCCACGGTGTCCAGGTGGACGTTGAACATCACGGTCGCGGCGCGCGGCAGGTCCGGGCCGAGTCGCAGCACCAGGTTCGGCTGCCGCGCCAGGAAATGGGGGTCGGCCGCGGCATGCCGTCGTACCACCGCGGGCACGTCGGCCCGGCGCAGCACGTCCGCCGGAGGGCCGGCGTGGTGCACCACCCGCAGCCCGGCCGCCCGGGCCGCACGGGCGTAGGCGCGCTGCGCCTGCCACAGGCCGCCGTGCCGGTGCCGGGGCCAGTGCCACCGCCATCGGCGCTGCGGGTCCTGGCCGGTCTCCAGCGGTCCGGTGGTGGGCGTGCGCAGCAGGCGCAGCAGCAGCGCGTGGTCGCCGG
This sequence comes from Streptomyces sp. NPDC048484, assembly GCF_040651415.1. Lineage (NCBI taxonomy): Bacteria > Bacillati > Actinomycetota > Actinomycetes > Kitasatosporales > Streptomycetaceae > Streptomyces > Streptomyces sp. NPDC048484. The sequence goes on along the minus strand of NZ_JBEZJY010000005.1, from coordinate 261,794 downwards.
ACCGCAGCAGGTCCCGGCTGTCCGACGTCGTGTGCCCGGCCCTCTTCACCGCGACGCCTCCCGCCCGGCGATCGCGGGGTTCGTCCGGGACGCCTCGTCGAGCAGGGCGCGCAGCCGTTGCCCGGCGCGGTCGAACAGGTCCGCCGCGTCCCCGGCCGCCTGCGGTCCCTCGGGCGGCCGCAGCCCCTCGTGCGGCCGTGTGCCCAGGTGCGGCTCAAGGCTGAAAGCGCCCTGGTATCCGGATTCCAGCAGCAGCCGCAGGCAGTCGGCCACCCGCGCCTGTCCGTCGCCGGGCAGGGTGTACGTCACGTCGTCCCCCGCGCCTGTTCCGTCCTTGACGTGCACGTGCGCCACGTACGGCAGGATCCGGCGCAGCACCCGGAGGGCGTCGTAGCCGTACGCCAGGCCGTTACCGGTGTCGAACAGCAGGCGCAGTGCCGGGGAGCCGATCTCGCGTACCAGGCGCAGCATCCGCGTGGGGTCGGCGCCGGCCCAGCCCGCGCAGTTCTCGTGCAGCAGGGTGAGGCCCGCGCGTTCGGCACGGTCGGTCAGACGGGCGACACGGTCCAGCGTCCGGGCGGCCCACTCGGCTTCCGGCAGCCCGCCGTCGGGGTACGACATGATCCGCACGTACCGGCAGTCGAGCAGGGCGCAGTGGTCGGTGAGGACGTCCAGTTCGGCCACGTCGTCCGCGAAGGGCGCGGTGATCGGACGGGCCCAGTTGCCGATGCGGGAGGCCAGGCACACGGTCCGCAGTCCGGCCTCGCGCAGCCGGTCCGCGATGTGCCGTACCCGTACCGGGCCGAGATCCGCCAGGGCGGTGCCGTCGACGGTGCGCGGCTCCAGAGCGGACCAGCCCAGCCGGCGCAGGGCGTCGATCTGCCCGTCCAGACCGCCGGCCGCCTCGTCACCGATGGCGGCCAGCCGGTGGACGGGGAAGGACGAGGAGTCGGAGGCAAGGTCGGAGGCAAGGGGGCGGACGGGTAAGGAGGTGCCGGATCGCGGTCCGGCGTGTTCAGCGGGTTCAGCGGGTTCAGCGGGTTCAGCACGCATGGGCGTCCTCATGAAGGGGGCGTGTCGAGGGGCGTGTCGTCGAGGGGGGTGTCAGGGAGCGTGTCAGTGGGCCGGGCGTGGTCGGCGGCACCGCAGTGGTCCTTGGCGTCGCTCAGCAGGCGCACCACGGCGCAGTGCGGGGCGAGGTCGGCCCGGGGCCCGCCCGCGAAGTCGCGGTAGGCGCGCCGTACGAAGGCAGTCAGCGCGTCGTCGCGGAAGACCTGGCGGTCGGGCCGGTCTCCGGTGGTCAGCAGTTGGGCGTGGTCGTCGTGCTCGCTGAGCGGATAGTGCCCGGTGGCCGAGCCGTGCTCGAAGTGCAGGGTGACGCTGCGCTGCCGGACGGGCGAGTCCAGGTCGGAGACGATCCGGCTGCGTACGCCCGAGCGGTGCAGCAGGGACAGGCCCGCGCCGCCCAGGCGCGGAAGCGACAGCTCACCGCAGTGCAGGTCGCGCCAGTGGGCGTCGGTCAGTTCGGCGGGTCCGGCCAGGTCCAGGAGCACGCCCAGCGCGTGCGGGACCTCCACGTCGAAGGCCGTCGGATGTCCGGCGTCGGCCAGCGACCGGAGGAACCGGGGTTTGTGCTGGACCGCGGTGATCGCCGTCAGACGGCCGAGTCCTCCTCGCCGAACCAGGCCGCGCAGCCGGCCGGTCAGCTCGGCCTCCAGCCAGTGGGCGACCACGCGCACGTCGAGGCGGTGCCGTCGCCGCAGCCGGACGATCTCCTCCAGCTCCGCGCGGCCCGCTGCCAGCGGCTTCTCCACCAGCAGTTTGTCGAAGCCGAGCTCGGCCAGTTCGGTGAGCAACGCTCCGCGCTGCGACGGCGGAGTGCACACGTGCACCACGGTGGACGCCGGGCACACCAGCCGACAGGCCTCCGTCAGGGAGCGGGTGACCCGCACGCCGGACAAGCCCCGACCAGCCTCCGGCCGCGGATCGCAGGCCACCGGCGGCGCGGCCCACGGCGGCCCGTCCGGTGAACCGGCCGGCCGCGTGAGCACTTTCAGGTGCAATCCCCTTCCGGAACGGCCAAGTCCGACCACGAGAGGCTGCAGCATCGTCCCCCTCCCCCACCACCCGAGACGCATAACCGGCACGCCGGATTGCACGCGACAAGCGACAGTAAGCGCGGGAGAGGAACCGGCGTCAAGACCGGAAAAGGAGGGACGACCGCAAAGGGTGAAGCCGATAACCGTAACGAGTGAAAAAGCTCCCTGCCCCTGGCGCTTCTTTCCGGGGTGCGGGGACCTTTGTGATGGAGGAATTCAGCCGACGCATCTGAGGGGTGTGATGGCACTGACTCTCGACGAAAACCTCGAAGACTGCGGAGAGTTAGCAGATCTCGGGAATACCGCGAAAGACTCCGGCACGGCGGATGCCGACGCCGTGGCCCCGACTCGGGCCCGGTCCGAGACCCAACCACGGACCCGGTCCCAATCCCGAGCCCAGCCCCAGACCCAGACCCAGACCCAGCCCCGGGCGAAGGCACAGTCCCAGTCACAGGACGCGCCCGTCGCGTTCTTCTCGCAGGCGGCGACCTTCGAACGACTGTGGCCACTGATCGAGGCACGGGTGCATCAGGTCTTCGACCACGGGAAGTTCTCGCACGGCGGCCAGGTCGCCGAGTTCGAGGAACAATTGCGCGCCTATACCGGAGCCGGTCATGTGGTGGGGGTCAACAGCGGGACGGACGCGCTGGTGTTGCTGTTGCGCGCGTGCGGGCTGCGTCCGGGCGACGGGGTGCTGGTGCCCGCGTACTCCTTCATCGCCACCGCCAGCAGCGTCGTACTGGCGGGCGGGCGGCCGGAGTTCGTCGACATCGACCCCGTCACGTACGCGATGGACCCGGCCGCGCTCACGGCGGCCGTCACTCCGGCCAGCCGTTTCGTCATGCCCGCCCACCTGTTCTGCCGGATGGCCGACATGGGCGCCCTGGCCTCCGTCGCCGCCCGCCACGGGCTGACCCTCGTCGAGGACAGCGCGGAGGCGATCGGCATGCGGCAGGGCGGGCGGCACGCCGGGCGGCACGGCGCGGGCGGGGTGCTCTCCTTCTTCCCCAGCAAGACCCTCGGCGCGCTGGGAGACGCCGGCGCCGTACTCACCGACGACCCGCGGCTGGCGCGGCAGGTGGCCGCACTGCGCCACCACGGCCGGCCCGGCCGGACCCTGGACAACTTCCCCGCCATTTCCACCGCCAGCGTCCTGCCCGGTGTCAACAGCAAGATGGACGACCTCCAGGCCGCCGTCCTGCTGGCCAGACTCACCTGTCTGGACCGGGACATCGCGCGCCGCGCCGTCCTCGGCGAGGTCTACCGCCGACGGCTGACCGGCCTCCCCGGCATCACCCGGCTGCCCCTGGCACCCACCAGTGACCGCGACACCGCCGACGTGCTGTACGTGTATCTGATCGAGGCGGAGCGGCGCGACGCTCTGGCGGCCCAGCTGGCCCGGCGCGGCATCGGCACCGAGGTGTACTACCCCGTCCCGCTGCCCCTCCAGCCCGCCTTCGCGGGACTCGGCCACCGGCCCGGGGACTTCCCGCACGCCGAGGCGGCCGCCGGACGCGCGCTGGCACTGCCGCTCTACCCCGACCTGACGATCCAGCAGGTCGAGCGGGTCTGCGCGGAGATCCACGCCTTCTGCACCTCTGACGCCGGCGGGCCGCCATGACCACTTCCGAGCCGACGAACCCCCCGCTGACTCCGACTCCGCCGCCGTCTCCACCATCTCCGCCACCTCCGCCATCTCCGGCATCTCCGTTGCCTCTGCCGACCCCCTTCTTCCCGCCCGACCTGTTCGCGGCCGACCGGCGGGTCCTGCTCGACCTGATGAAGCGCATCGCCCTGGCCCCCGAACAGCGCTTCATCCTCGGCGAGCACACCCGCGATCTCGAACTCCGGCTGAAGCGGCTGTACGGGGCCGAGGACGTGGTCGCGTGCGGCAGTGGCACCTCCGCGCTCACCCTGATCCTGACCGCGCTCGGCGTCCGCGCGGGCGACGAGGTGGTGGTACCGGCCCTGGGCTGCGCCCCGCTGGCGGCCTGTGTGGCCAACCTGGGCGCGGTTCCGGTCTTCGCCGACGTCGACCCGTACACCCTGGTCGCCGACCCCGACCAGATGGAGCGCCGGATCACCTCCCGCACCGCGGCGATCGTGCCGGCGCACCTGTTCTCCGTCATGGCCGACATGCCGCGCTTCGTCGACCTCGCCCGGCGGTACGACGTCCGGCTGGTGGAGGACTCGGCGGTCGCGCAGGGCGCGGTGCTGGACGGACGGCCCGCGGGCCTGTGGGGCGAGGCCGGCCTCTTCTCCTTCGTCCAGGTGAAGTCCTTCGGCATGCCCGGGGAGGGCGGGGTCGTGGTGACCCGCGACGCGGAGGTCGGCCGACGGGTGCGGATGCTGCGCAACCACGGGCAGGACGGTGACCGGCGCTTCGTGCACGCGTTCGTCGGCCACAACAGCAGGTTCGACGAGATCCAGGCGGCGTTCCAGTGCCACCGTCTGGCCGGCCTGGCCGCCCGGCTGCGGCGCAGGGCCGCCATCGCCGAGTACTACACCGCGCACCTGGCGTCCCTGGCCGAGTACGGCATCCGCACCCCGCCCCCGGGCCTGCAGGGACGCTGCCACTACGTGTACACCCTGCTGGCCGAGCGCCGCGACGAGTTGGCCGGGCATCTGCGGGAGTGCGGCGTCGGCAGCCACGTGTACTACCCGAACCCACTGCCCTACCAGCCGGCCTTCGCCCCGTACACCGCGCCGGGCGACCGGTGGCCGCACGCCGAGCGGGCCGCCCGGCAGATGCTCTCCCTGCCGTTGCACCCGCAGCTGTCCGACCGCCAGGTCGCGCATGTCGCCGCGGCCGTACGGTCCTTCGTCCTCTCCTGACCCGTAACCCGTAACCCGTATCGACTGCCAACGGCCGGACTCCCGCCCGAAGAAAGGCAGCACCATGACCGACCACAGCCACTCCCTCCCCGTCACGGTCCGCGCGGTCGGCCACGTCCGCCCGGAGTCCAAGGCCCGCAGCTACGCCCGGCTGGGCAAACTCGACGTGTACGACTACTACCTCAGCATGGCCGTGGTGGTCGCCGCGGTGGCGCTGCCCGCCGGACGGTTCGCGCCCGCCGCCGGGACACTGGCGGTGTTCCTGCTCGGCGAGGTCTTCGTCATCATGGCCATGGTCGCCCTGGACGACGTGACCGGCTTCCGCGACGGCAGCGACGCCCGCAACTACGGCCCGGACCACCCCCGCCGCAAACGGCTGCGCAAACCGCTCGTCGCGGGCACCCTCACCCCACGCGAGGCACTCGGATTCGGTTACGTCACCGCGGCGGCCGGCGCCGTGCTGTGGGGCGTGGCAGTGGCGTTCGCACCGCACCGCCCTTCCTGGGCCCTGGTGTTGGTCGCAGCGGTGTTCGTCGTCGCACTGCAGTACTCCTACGGACTCAGGATCAGCTACCGCGGGTTCCAGGAGGTGTTCCTGGCCGGGCTGGGCGCGGCTCTGGTGATCGCACCGTACGGCCTGGTCACCGGCTCCTTCTCCGGGTTCGTCCTGACGCAGGGCATCCTGTTCGGGTTCGGGCCGCTGCTGTTCGGGGTCTACTCCAACACCAACGACATCGACGGGGACCGCAGTGCCGGCCGGCTCACGGTGGCCTCCCTGACCACTCCCCGGGGCAACGCCTTGTTCATCGGGGTGCTGTCGGCCGCGGAGTTCGCGACCGGCCTGCTCGCCTCCGTGACCGGCCTCGCCCCGTGGTGGTTCGTGCTGTGGATGGCACCGGTGACCGCGCTGCGCGTACGGCAGTACCTCACCGGTTTCCGGCCCGGCGGCACCCAGGGCGACATCATGCGGGCCCGCAGGCGGGGCTTCACCGTGCACCGTGTCGCCACCGTTCTGCTGATCGGCGCGAACCTGCTGGCCGCCGCCCTCGACTCCGCGTCCAGGGGAGGCTCATGACACCGGAGCTGGACGTGGCCGTGGTCGGGGCCGGTGTCGCCGGGCTGACCGCCGCGCACGAACTTCGCCGGGCCGGACTGACGGTGCGGGTCTACGAGGAACAGCCGCACGTCGGCGGCCGCATGCGCAGTTTCCGTCACGACGGCTACACCGTCGACACCGGTGCGGAGCAGATCTCGTCGCGGGGCTACCGCGCCACCTGGGAACTGCTGGCCCGGCTCGGCGTGCCGCTCGACGACGTGCCGCGCATCGGCGCCTCCATCGCGGTCCGGCGTGGCGGCCGTGCCCACCCCGGTGTCGCGGAGCGACGCGCGGTGCTCACCGGAGCCGGTCTCTCCCCGCGCGCCCGCGTCGACCTGGCCCGTCTGCTGGCCTGGAGCGCCCGCCGCCGTGGCGCGTTCGACGACGACCACCCCGAGCGCACTCCCCTGGGCACCGCCACCGTGGCGGAGTTCGCCGCCCGCTACCACCGGGATCTGCACGACTATCTGCTCCAGCCGCTGTGCGGCAGCTTCTTCGGCTGGGACACGTCCCGTTCCACCGCCGCCCCGCTGATCAGCCTGCTGCTGGCAGTGGGCCCCACGGCAGGCTGGCGCACCTACCGCGACGGGATGGACCTGCTCGCCCGGCGTCTGGCCACCGGCCTCGACGTGGTCACCGGCCGCACCGTCCACCAGGTCACCGCCGACCTCGACACCGCCCGGCTGCACCTGGAGGACGAGGTGGTCACCGCCCGCGCCGCGGTACTGGCCGTGCCCGCCCCCGTCGCCGCCCGCCTGCACACCACCGCGGCCCCGGAGGCGGCCGCCTACCTCTCGGCCTGCACCTTCACCCCCGCCCTGAAAGTCAGTTGCCTGCTGGACCGGCCGCTCGCCCCGGTCTGCGACCGCCCGCTGTACGTCCTGCTCACCCCGCGGGTCGAGGACCGGGTGCTGTCCTGCGTCATCGCCGACCACGTCAAACACCCGCAGCGGGCCCCGGCCGGCAAAGGCCTGCTGACCCTGATGGCCGACGCCCGCACCCTTCCCGACCTGCTGCGCGCACCGCACTCCGAGGTCGTCGACCGGCTCACCACGGCGGCCCGCCGGTACGTACCCGAGCTGGGCACGGCCGGGCGGCAGTATTTCGTGCACGCCCACTCCCACGGCCTGCCCGAGGCGACCGCGGCGGCCCTGGGACTGCGGGCCCGATTCATGGCACGCGGCACGTGCCCGGTGGAGTACGCCGGTGACTGGGTGATGCTGCGGCCCTCCAGTGAGGGAGCGGTGCGCTCCGGCGCCCTGGCCGCCTCCCGTGTCCTGGCCCGGCTGCCCCGGCGTGCCGGCCGCTTCGCACCGCAGAGTCAGGAGACGACTTCGTGAGACCCCACGACATGGGTGTGCTGTTCGACCGGTGCGCCGACCGGGGCACCGCCACCCGCGTCCACCTGGACCGGCCGTTCGACCTCACACCCGAGCACCGGACCGCCTACACCGTGCCCGAACTGGCCGCACTGGTACGGGATTTCGCGGGCCGGCTGGCCTGCGCCGGAGCCGGTCGCGGCGACCGGGTGGCGATCGTCAAGGACAACCACTGGGACTACGACCTGCTGGCCTGCGCCGCCGTACGGATCGGCGCGGTACCCGCCCAGCTGTCCGCGCAGCTGCCGCCCGACGTCCTCGCCGTACTGCTGGACCGCCTGCGGCCCGCGCTGCTGGTGACCACCCGCACCCTGCTGGAGCGGTGGCGCCGCGCGGGTCATGATCCGGGCGCGCTCGCCGGCACCGTCATGACACTGGACGGTCCGGCCGCCGGTGCTCTCGGCCCGGACGACCTGCGCGGCCACGACGCGCCCGGTCCCCGGCGCCGGCACGACGACGACCCCCTGGTCATCAACCACACGTCGGGCACCACCGGCGTCCCCAAACTGGTGGTGCACTCCACCCGCACCATCATCGGCAAGCTGGCCCGTTTCGAGACCGTGCGGTACCCCCTCATCGGGCTGCGCCGCGACGACGTCCTCGCCAACGCCAGCGCCTTCGCCCACGGCAGGACCTTCTGCTGGACCGCCAGTGTGCTGTGCCTGGCCCCGCGCGCCCTCACCATCCTCAGCCGACCCGACCCGGACACCGCCGATCCCCTGCTGCGCGCCCATCCGCCGACCGTGGTCGAGGCCCTGCCCGCCGCGTACGTACGCCTGCGGCCGCTGACCAGGCGCCTGGACCACGCCTTCCGCGACGTACGGCTGTTCATCAGCACCTACGACGCAGTGCATCCCCCCGTCCTGCGCGACTACCTGCACGCCAGCAGGCGCCGCGCACCGCTGTGGATGCAGGGCTGGGGTCAGACCGAGACGGGCCCGCTGACCTTCCGCTTCCACACCCGTCGCTCGACCCGACCGTCCGGTGCCCGGTCCGACGCACGCAATCTGGGCCGGCCCGTCCCCGTCAAAACCCGGCTGCGGGTGGTCGACCCCGACACCCTGCGGCCCGTGTCGCGCGGCCGTCCGGGGCTGTTGCTGGCCCGTACCTCGGCCTGTGCCCTCACCTATCAGGGCGAAGGCGACCGGTGGGCGGCCAAACACGTCGGACGCTGGTGGAGCACCGGTGACTTCGGCATCCGCCACCGCGACGGCACCGTCGAACTGCTGGACCGCGAGGTGGACCGCACCCCGCAGCTGAGCTGTCTGCGCACCGAGGACGTGTTGGAGGACCGGCTGCCGCAAGCCCTGGAAATCGTCGTGCTCGCCCTTCCCGGCCAGGCGCCGCTGCCTGTGGTGGTCACCGAGGACGGCGCCCTGGCGGCCGAGCGGTGGCGGCAGGCGGTGGCAGGTCTGCCGCTGTTGCAACCACCGACGGTGCTCACCTGGCCGCAGTTGCCGCGCACCGGCACCGGCAAGGTGCGCCGCGGCGCGCTGCTGCGGCAGCTGACCGGACGCACCGACACCCGCGGATCCGGCCGCTGGACCTGACTGCCGGACAGGACCATCGGACCCGGTGCCCCACCGGGCTCACCCACCCCTCGACCGGACACGCGACACACCCGCGGACCCGACCACCCGACCACCCGACCGGATCACCGGACCGGACCACCCGACCCGACTACCGAATGCGACTACCGGATCCGACCGGCAGGACGCGTCCTCCCGCCCGACCCTGGCCCCCGGACACGCGACGGAGGTACTTCCCCGTGCAGCCCCTGGCATCCCGTCCCCACCACCCCTTCAAGAACGACCCCGACCTGGTCCGCGAGCAGTACCGCTGTCTGGCCGCCGCCTACGACCCGATCACGCTGCCCCGGCTGGCCGCCACCGGTGTCACCGACGGCTGGCGCTGCCTGGAGGTCGGCTCCGGTGCCGGCACCGTGGCCCGCTGGCTCGCCGAACGCGTCGCACCCACCGGGAGCGTGCTGGCCACCGACCTGGTACCGCCGACGTTCGACGTTCGGCCGGGCCTGACCGCCATCACTCACGACATCCGGCACGATCCGCTGCCCGAGGCCGCCTTCGACCTGATCGTCGCCCGTCTGGTGCTGCAACTCCTGCCCGAACGGCGGGAGGTGCTCGGCCGCCTGGTCCGGGCCCTGGTGCCGGGCGGCCTGCTGCAGATCGACGAACTCGACACGTCCTACGAACCACCTCTGCTCGCGCCCGACGGGCAGTCGGCACGCCTCTACACGAAGTTCACGGCCGCCCGGTCGGCGGCCATGCGGGCGGCGGGCGGCGCCCCGCACTGGGGCCGCCACGTCCCGGCCGCCCTGCGCGCCGCCGGTCTGGTCGACCTCGATCCGCAACCGCACATCCTGCTCCGCAACGCCGGATCGGCGGTCCTGGGCTTGCAACTGCACCACACCCACCATCTGCACGACGAGTTGATCGCCGCCGGTATGACCGAACGTGAACTGCTGCGCGTACGGGACCTGATGCGCGACCCGTCCTTCCAGGCCGCTTCCAGCGTCCTGTACTCCGTGCACGGCCGCCGCCCGCGTACGCGGGACGCCTCGTGACCGCCCCGCTCGCGCGCGGCAGAGGACGGTCGGCCACCCCGGCCCTGGCGGCCGACATCGCCACCGGCCTGCTGCGGCCGGTCTGTGCCGACACCACCGCGGTCGCCTGTGACATCGGCTGGGCCGGACCCATCGCCCTGTCGCTGGGCGACGAACGGGCCGTACAGGCAGCCTGCGGCATCATGCACGTGCACGGTCGGGCGACCGGCCGGCCGGTCCCGCTGGCCGTCGACTACGCCACCGCCACCGCCGGTGTCCTGGCCGCGCAGGGCGTGCTCGCCGCCCTCATCGCCCGTGCCCGCGGGACGCGGGTGAGCGAGGTGCGCACCTCGGTGGCGCAGGCCGCCCTGCTGACCCTGGTCCAGTATCTCGCGGCCGACACCACGGACGACGGCCCGCGGGAGCCGCCTGGTCGCGGGACCGCCACCTTCACCAGCGCCGACCAAGTGCGCTTCGAGTGCGAGACGTTCGAGCCGCTGCGCTGGCGTCGCTTCTGGCAGCTGCTCGGCGCCGATCCGCATGCGAGCGCCCAGGGCTGGCGGCCGTTCCAGCAGCGTTTCGCGACCGCCACCTGTCCGCTGCCCGCCGCACTGCACGCCGCCGCCGGGCGCGCGCTCTTCCCCGCCATCCGTACCGCCGCCGTCCGGGCCGAGGTGAGTGTGCTGCCGGTGCGGGGCGATCCGCGGCCCTGCCACATCCCGCCGTTCACCGTCACCCCACGCCCCGGGTCCGGCACCGGGTCCGGGTCCGGCTCTGACTTCGGCCCCGACTTCGGCCGCGCGGACACCGGCGGCACCTCCGCCCGGCCTCTGGAGGGAGTGCGCGTCGTCGAGTCCACCCGTCGGGTCCAGGGCCCCATGGCTGGGCACATCCTGCACCTGCTCGGTGCCGACGTCCTGCGCATCGAACCCCCCGGGGGCGACCCGATGCGCGGCATCCCACCCATCGCCGGCCGGTGCTCGGCGCGCTTCAGTGCCCTGAACGCCGGCAAGACCACCACCGAGATCGACCTGAAGACCCGTTCCGGCCGCCGGGCGGTGCACGAACTGGTGGACACCGCGGACGTCTTCGTGCACAACTGGGCCCCGGGCAAGGCGGCACAGTGGCAGCTGGACTCCGACGACCTGCACGCCACCCGGCCCGGCCTCGTCTACGCCGCGGCCTCCGGCTGGGGCGCCCACCTGCCCGTACCGCCTCCGATGGGTACCGACTACCTGGTCCAGGCGCACAGTGGCCTGGCCGCCGCCCTGCGCCCCGTCGACGAACCGCCCGCGCCCTCCCTGATGACGCTCACCGACCTGCTGGGCGGCCTGGTATGCGCCCACGGCATCCTGGCCGCGCTGCTCACCCGCAGCCGTACCGGCAGCGGTGCCCGCGTCGACTCCAGCCTGCTGTCCGCGAGCGCCGTCCTGCCCCGCCCGTCCCAGCGGTCCCGTTACTCACCGCTGGACCGCCCCGCGCCCACCCTCGACGGATATCTCCAACTCGGCCCGGTCGCCCGCGCCGAGCCCCGGAGTACCGCCCGCGCCGTCGGGCTGTCCGCCTCGGCCGGCCCGAACGAGATCCTGGACCGGCTGCGTACCCGGCCCACCCGACTCTGGCTGCTGCGGCTGGCCGAGACCGGCCTGAGCGCCACCGCGGTCTGCACCGACCTGCGCGAACTGGCGGAGGATCCACGCTTCGCCCGCGCCCTGGCCACTGCGGACCACGTCGTTCCCCGCACTCCCTGGGAGTTCGCATGACCACCCCTCGGACCTCGCCCCGGACCGCTGCCCGGACCACTCCCTGGACCTCCAACAACGGCCTGACGATCCGCGACCTGGTGCCCGCCGCCGACCGCCGAGCCTGGGTGGCCGCCGGGCACTGTCCCGACCGCGACCTGTACTCCCTGTTCGCCGGGCACGCGCGCCGCCACCCGCGCCGCGAAGCCGTGATCGACCGGGCCGGCGTTCTGGACTACCGGACCCTGGACCTGTGGGTACGGCACATCGCCGGCCGGCTGCGCGACGCCGGCCTCGACCATCACGACATCATCGCCGTACGACTGCCCAACGGTCGTGCCGCGGTGGCCGCCGAACTCGCCGTGGCGGCCCTCGGCGCCGTGGCCCTGCCCTATCCCGCGGGGCCGGGCACCCGCGACACCCTCAGCCTGCTGCGCCGCTCCCGCGCCCGCGGCGCCGTCTTCGCCGACCCGGCCGACATCGCCCTGTCCTCCCGGCTGCCGGACCTGCGCGCGGTGTGCGCCTTCGGTCCCCGCCGGCCTGGTGTCCACTCGCTGTCCGCACCGGGCCGGCCACTGAACCCCCGGCCCGTCGCCCCGGAAGCCCCGGCCAGGATTCTGGTCTCCTCCGGGACGGAGTCCGAACCGAAGATGGCCGCCTACTCGCACAACGCCGTCGCCGGAGGCCGCGCCAACTACGTGCGCGCCCTGCACCGCGGCCCCGGCCCGATGCGCAACCTGCTCCTGGTCCCCCTGGCCTCCTCCTACGGGTCCTGCGGCACGTACGTCACCCTCGCCGCCCTCGGCGGCACCCTGATCCTGCAGAACTCCCACGATCCCGCGACCACCTGGGACACCATCGCCCGGCACCGGCCGACCCACCTGTTCGCCGTACCCACCCTGCTGCGCCGCCTGGCCGACCACCCCACACGCGCCGACGAGGACGCGAGCAGCCTGCACGCCCTGGTCTCCAGCTGCACCAGCCTGCCGGAAACCACCGTCACGGCCTGCCGGGACCGCTTCCGCCGGCCCGTCATCGCCGTCTACGGCTCCACCGACGGCGTCAACTGCCACACGGCCGCCACCGGGCTCACCCCCGAAACAGGCACCGGCCGCCCCGACCCCGCCGTCGCCACCGTCCGCGTCCTCGACGCCCACGACCGCGAGCTGCCTCCCGGCCGACCCGGACAGATCTGTGCCCGGGGCCCCATGACCCCGCTCAGTTACGTCGCCGATCCCGGCCTGGACACCGGGCTGCGCACCTCCACCGGCTGGGTCCGCACCGGCGACCGCGGACATCTCGACGACCAGGGCCGGTTGCACCTGCTCGGCCGGCTGACCCAGATCATCGACCGAGGCGGCTACAGCATCAGCCCGGCGCAGATCGAACAGGAGCTGGGCACCCACCCCGCCGTCGCCGAGGTCGTCTGCGTCCCCGTGCCCGACCCCGACCTGGGCCAACGCCTGTGCGCCTGTGTCCGCCAGACCCCTGGTGGCCACCGCCTGACCCTGGCGGACCTCACGGTCCACCTCGAAACCCGGCGTGGTCTGGAACGGCGCAAACTCCCCGAACTCCTGCTGCACCTCACGGACATGCCCCTCACACCCACCGGAAAGATCTGCCGCCGTACCCTGACCGCCCTGGCCACGGACCACCACCTGAGCAACCCACATGAGGAACCCACATGAGAGACCTCGCCCCAGGTGACTCGGGTGACGTGTCCACGGCCTCGGTGACCGCACCAGCCTCAGCCCCCGACCAACAGTTGTCAGGCGGCAGCGACGGGAAACCCCGAGGTACGCAGCACCCGACGCTCGGCATCGACGGCGAAAACCTCGCATCCCCCGCGGGCCGCGGCCCAGTCGACCCCCTCCGCCCCCATCGCGAACGCCGCGGTCGCCGTCGCGTCCGCCTCGGTCAGCGAGGGGGCCACGACGGTCAGGCTGAGCAGCCCGGTCGCCGTACGACCGGTACGCCCGTCGAGGATGTGGTCGCCCCGCTCGTACCGCCCGGAGGTCGCCACCGCCCCGTCGGTGATCTCCAGGACCGCGCACAGCCGGTCGGCCCGCTCCGGGTGCCGTACGCCCACCCGCCAGGGCCGGCCGGCCGAGACGACGTCGCCGCCCGCGTTGAGACAGAACGCCGTCACGCCCTCCGTCCGCAGCAGCTCCGCGGCGCGCTGGACCGCCCAGCCCTTGACCATGGCGCAGGGGTCGAGACCACGGCCGGGCAGCCGTACCTGGAACGCGCCGCCGCTCTCGACCCGGTACCGCTCACACAGGTCGAGGACCTCGACCAGGTCCGGGCTCAGCTCGTCGGCCGCCAGCTCGCCCCGGTCCAGCCGGGACACCTCGCTGTCGGGCAGGAAGGGGCTGAACCGCGCGTCGACCTCGCGCAGCCACGCGAACACCCGGTCCGCGGCCCTGCCGGTGCCGCTGTCGCCGCCGGTGCCCATGCCGGTGCCACGATCGCCGTCGCTGTCGCCGCAGTCGCTGTCACCGCGGTCGCTGTCGTCGATCCGCAGGGAGATCGGCAGCCCCATGATGTGCTCGACCCGGTGCACCGGTTCGGTCGTGGACATCGGCGTCAGCCCTTCGCGTCGATGGCGGCCTGGAGGGAGTCGACGTAGCCCTCGCTCGTGATCGTGGCACCGGACACCGCGTCGATGTCCGCGCTCTGCGCCTTGAGTGTCTCCGCGATGAGCTTCGGGACGGCGGCCTCGGTCTGCGGATGGTTCGGCTGCTGCAGCATGCGTACCGAACCGATGGCGTCGCCCTCGAAGGTCACCTCGACCTGGACGGTCCCCTTCTCGGTGTCCACGGTCGAGCCCTTGACCACCCGGGACGAGCTGCCCGCGGAGGAAGAAGCGGAGGGCGTCGAGGCGGGCGAGGCGGCGGGCGACGCGGCTTCGGTGGTGGTGGTGGTCGTCGTGCCGTCCGAGGGCGCGTAGCGCCACACCGGGATCAGGCCGGCGACGGTCAGGACCAGGACAGGTATGGCTCGCTTCACGATGTCTCTCTCATCCCGCCAGGCTGAAGCGCTCGAAATGGATCTGCGGCCTGGGCACGCCCAGCTCGCGCAGGCTGCCCAGCACCGCGTTCATCATCGGAGGCGGCCCGCACAGGAACACGTCACGGTCGTTGATGTCCGGCACGAGCCGCGCGAGCTCGCCCGGTGCCAGCTTGTCGGGGCTGGCCGGTCCGGACACCAGGTGGAGTTCGGCGCCCTTGGCCCGGGCGAGTTCCCGCAACTCCTCGTAGAGGACCGCGTCCCGGTCCGAGCCCACCCGGTAGATGACCACCGCGTGGCCGTGCAGTTCCTCCAGCAGGGCCCTGATCGGGGTGACGCCCACACCGCCGGCGATGAGCACGGCCTCGGAGCGGGTGCGGTGCATCGCGGTGAAGGCGCCGTAGGGCCCCTCGGCGAAGACCCGGGTGCCCACCTTGAGGTGCCGCAGGGCCGCGGTGCCGTCACCGGCCGCCTTGGCTGTGAGCCGCAGTGTCCGGCCGTCCGGGGCGGCCGACAACGAGAACGGATTGGCCTGCCACCACCGGTCCTTGGTGAGGAAACGCCACAGGAAGAACTGGCCCGCGCGGGCCGGCAGCCGGTCCAGGTCACGCCCGGTGATGTAGACCGACACGACGTTGTCGGACTCGTGCACCACGGCGGAGACCCTCAGCTGGTGCCTCAGGTTCCGCCACAGCGGGAGCACCAGCCGGCCCAGGAGCACCGCACCGAGCGCCGCGCCCCACAGCACGTACCAGTACGTCGTGGCCGCGGACGAAGAGGTGAACGTCGTACCGGCCGCGACCTGGTGCGTGAACGCCAGCACCACCGCGACGTACGCGTACAGGTGGATGAAGTGCCAGGTCTCGTACGCCAGCCGACGGCGGGCGTAGCGGGCCGAGACCGCGCCGATCACGAGGATCAGACCCAGCGCGACGATCGCGCGGAACACGCCCTCGACGGTCTCGCCCAGGTCGACCAACTGGTTCACCGGGTCCATCGAGGACGACCGGGCGTAGCCGAACGTGATGAACACGGCGTGCCCCAGCAGCGTGAACAGCAGGCCGAAGCCGACCCAGCGGTGCCAGGAGGTCAGCCGGTCCATGCCGATACGGCGGTCGAACCACGGCAGCCGGGCGATCAGCAGAAGCTGGAAGGCCATCAGGAGCGCGCCGTACAGTCCGGCCAGCCGGCCCAGCACGATGAGGGTGTTCGAGGCGAACCCGGCCTGGATGAAGAACACGGTCACCACGACCACGTTCAGGGCCAGCACGCCGTACAGGCTGGTGCGGGCCACCACCTTGGGACGCACCGCCGCGGTCGGCGGCGGCACGGTCGTCTGGACAGTCGTCACGGACGGCAACTCCTTGATCGGATCCTCGGATCCCTGGTTCGAACCCTCGGATCCCTGGTTCGGGTCCTGGGACTTCGAGCCTGCCTGGTGGGAGCTGTCGTTTTCCTGTCGCTTAACTTTCAAGTGTTTATCGATCCGCCCCCGGAGCGCCCTCGGCCATGACGCGACCGTGCCGCAGCACCTGCCTGGGCGGCCGACCCATCGCCGCCTTGACAGGCCAGCACGAGGTCAGCAGATCACGCACGGTGCCCCGTACTCGCCGACGGATGCGGGCCGGTCACACAACAAGCCCCTCGCTCCGCAGGTACGCTCCCGCGCGCGCCGCAGCCGCGGCGGCCTCGGCGGCCCGGTCCGCGGCGGCCTCGTCGAGGCGATCGCCACTGGTCAGCAGGCGGTAGTAGAGGGGGGCGGAGAGGGCACGGATCACCTCGTGGGTGTCGGTACCCTCGGGCAACTCACCCCGGTCGATGGCCTGCTGGACGCAGGGCGCCCACTCCTTGACGCGGATGTCGTAGAAGTGATGCAGGGCCTCGGCCGTCTTCGGCTCGCAGGTGGCGGCCGCGAGCACCGCCTTGAACAGCGCCCCCTGCCGCGGATCGGCCAAGGTGCGCTGCACGAGCCGGGCGTTGGCCTTGAGGTCGCCGAGCAACGAGCCGGTCTCGGTACGCGGCAGCGACTGCTCGGCCATCTCCATCAGCAGGTCGGCCACCAGGCTGGTCACCGTTCCCCAGCGGCGGTAGACGGTCGTCTTGCCCACCTCGGCACGGCGCGCGACGTCGGCGAGGTCCAAGTGGGCAAAGCCCCGCTCGGCCAGGGAGTCCCCGGCCGCTTGAAGGACAGCCGCCCGCACCCGCGCCGTGCGCCCTCCGGGCCGCACGGTTCCCGGCTCCGCACCATCCGAATCCATAACGGGACTCCAGTTTCGTTAATCGCTCACACCTGCTACCTTGAGGGCCCATGTTAACGGAACTACAGACCCGTTAGCTAGCCAGCTGAGCAGATCGAGGAGTAGCCATGGAATACAGGCGGCTGGGTGCATCCGGACTCAAGGTCCCCGTGCTGAGCTTCGGCGCGGGCACCTTCGGCGGCCAAGGACCGCTGTTCGGTGCCTGGGGCAACACCGATGCGCGAGAAGCACGCCGCCTGGTGGACATCTGCCTGGACGCCGGGGTCACGATGTTCGACACCGCCGACGTCTACTCCGGCGGCGCGTCCGAGGAGGTGCTGGGCGAAGCGATCAAAGGCCGCAGGGACCAGGTGATCGTATCCACCAAGACCAGCCTGCCGATGGGCGACGGCCCAGGCGATGCGGGCTCCTCCCGGTCGCGCCTCATCACCGCGTGCGAGGACGCGCTGCGCCGGCTCGGCACCGACCACATCGACCTGTTCCAGCTGCACGCCTTCGACGCCGGCACACCCATCGAGGAAGTCCTGTCCACGCTCGACGATCTCGTTCGAGCAGGAAAGGTCCGCTACGTGGGAGTCTCCAACTTCTCCGGCTGGCAGGTGATGAAATCCCTCGCTGTCGCGGAGAGGTACGGCCACCCGCGCTATGTCGCCCATCAGGTGTACTACTCCCTCATCGGCCGCGACTACGAATGGGAACTGATGCCCCTCGGACTCGATCAGGGCCTCGGGGCGCTCGTCTGGAGCCCGCTCGGATGGGGGCGGCTCACCGGTAAAATCAGCCGCCACCAACCGCCACCCGCCGGCAGCCGACTGCACGACACCGCCGACTACGGCCCGCCGGTCGAGGACGAACACCTCTACCGCGTGGTCGACGCCCTCGACGAGATCGCGCAGGAGACCGGAAAAGCCATTCCGCAAATCGCCCTCAACTGGCTGCTGCAGCGGCCGAGTGTCTCCTCCGTCATCATCGGCGCCCGCAACGAGGAACAACTCCGTCAGAACCTCGGCGCCATCGGCTGGACGCTCACGCCCGACCAGATGGCGAAACTCAACGCGGCGAGCAGCAAAGCAGCGCCCTACCCATACTTCCCCTACCAGCGCCAGGAAGGCTTCGCCCGCCTCGCCCCGCCGGTTGGGTGACCTCACAACGGTCCGGTCTGGCTCTGTACGACTTCCGGCTGCTTCGGACGGGGCGGGACGAGTGTCAGACCGGCTCGCCGAGGTCTTGCGCGATCCAGCCCGGTGCGTCAAGGCGTACCGGCTGAGCGCCGACCAGGTCCGCCAGGTGTGCCTCCAGGCTCGCGAGCTCGTGGGAACCGATCTGCTGTTTCCATTGATCGCGCAACTCGTCAAAGATGGATTCGCCTTGTCGCAGCACTTCGTGGCCGAGTGGGGTGACGTGCAGGCGCTTGCGGCGGGCGTCGAGGGGATCCGTGTCTCGCGCCACGTATCCGCGCTCCTGCAGCACCGTGATGGTTTTCGCTGCCGCCTGCTTGGAGACCGACAGGCGCCGCCCGAGTTCTGATGCGTTGTCCGCGCCGGCGGCGATGGCCCGCATGGCGAAGTCATGGACAGGACGCACGTCCTCGTAACCGCGGCGGGCCAGCTCGGCGGTCGCGGCGTCCACCAGCGAGCGAAAACCTCCGAGCAGGAGCAGTGCGAGATCAGCGCCAGATCGTGACATGGAAGAAGACTACGGCGACCACGGACTGGACATCGACAACCTTGTTGTCTACTGTTCTAGACAACAAGGTTGTCGAATTGGGGAGAATGATGGACGCCACGCTTCCGGGTCCCGCGCTTGCGGGGATCTCCCACCACCTCACAGAGGTCAACGGAACTCAGTTGCACTACGCAGCGGCGGGAACCAGTGGATCGCCGGTCCTTCTGGTCCACGGGTTTCCCGAGAGCTGGTGGACTTTCCACAAGATCATCCCGCTCCTCGCGGAGAGCCACCGAGTCTTCGCCGTCGACCTGCGCGGCTTCGGGGACTCCGACAACGGGCCGGGCGAGTACGACAGCCAGACCTCGGCCGACGACCTGCACCTCCTCATCGAACAGCTCGACATCGGCCCGGTCCACCTGACCGGACAGGACATCAGCGGAGCGACCGTCTTCCGCCTGGCGGCCACCCACCCGCAGGACGTACGCAGCCTCACCGCGATCGAGATGGGCCTGCCCGGATTCGGCCTCGAAAGGCTGGCCGACATCACCCACGGCGGCGCCTGGCACATCGGCGTCCTCGCCGCTCCCGGCATCCCCGAGATGCTCCTGGCCGGCCGCGAGCGGGAATTTCTGGGGCAGTTCGCGTTCCCCGCCCTGAACGCGACCCCAGGAGCCGTCACCGACACCGACATCGAGGAGTTCGCCCGCACCTATTCGCGCCCCGACGGCTGGCGTGGAGCGATCGGCCTCTACCGGTCGATGCTGAGGGAGGGTCCCGAGATCAAGGCTCTTGCCGACACGCACGGCCTGAACGTGCCTGTACTCGCGGTCGGCGCGGGCGGAGGTTCCTTCACGGTCGGCACCATGTCCCAGGCCGCAGCAACCGAAGTGAGCTCGGTGTCACTCGACGGTGTGGGTCACTACGCCGCGATGGAGGCCCCCGCCGAGCTGGCGAAGGCCATCCTCGAATTCATCGGGAACCTCGACGCCCTCCAGGGCGTGTCGTGAAAGTGGATCGCCCTAGCCGTTGACATCCAGCGCCGCTCCGTACAGGCGGTCCGCCTTCAACCGGACGACCACTCGGCGCTCGGCAACCAGCTGTTCCAGAAACGCCTCTTCACTCTCGGGACTCTCGGGCTTCCCGGCCTGCGGGATCATTCCGAGCAGTTCCCGACCGACCGCATCGCCAGGAACCGTCGTGATCTCGGAGACCTCGGCCTCGCCTTCGGCGACGGCGAACGACCACACGTCGTCGCCCTGCACGTGCAGCGCCGCACGCGGATCGCGTCGCAGGTGCCCGACCTTGACACGGTCGGCCGTCGTCGAGAACCGCGCGATGCGGGCCTCGGGGTCCCAGCGATACACCATGGTGGTCAGGTGTGGGTGGCCACTGCGCTTGACGGTGGCGAGCGTGCCGAACTGCTGCTTGCCAAGCAGGTTGGAGAGGGCTTCGTCCGACAGCGGGCGAGGTGCTGGTCCTTGAGTCATGACGTGCTCAACGTCCGTGACCGCCCCACAATTTCATGGACGCTGGGAGCCCGATCCCCACTTTCACAACACGCCCTGCTTGGGACGCGAGCTGCGGACGGCGCTACGCCCGAGCGAGCAAGGCGCTACACCCGAGCGAGCAAATCGACCGGTTGCGCTCGACGGGACGCATAGCTGGTTGTCAGGCGGAAGTCTCAGCGGTGGCGGTCAGGACCGCACGGCCGAGGATGTGGCCGGCCATGGTGAAGCCGAGGGCGGCCGGGGTGGCGTCGGCAGGGACGCCGATGGTGTCGACGTCGAGGGCGTGCACCACGGTGAAGTAGCGGTGCGGGCCGTGTCCGGCCGGCGGGGCGGCGCCGAGGAAGCGGGCCACGCGGGCGTCGTTGGGCAGCTGGAAGGCGGCCTCGGGCAGGCCCGAGCCGGTGTCGTCGCCGGCACCCTCGGGCAACTCGGTGACGGTGGCGGGGATGTCGGCGACCGCCCAGTGCCAGAACCCGGAGCCGGTGGGGGCGTCGGGGTCGTAGACGGTGACGGCGTAGCTCCTGGTGCCTTCCGGGGCACCGCTCCAGGACAGCTGCGGGGAGACGTCCTTGCCCCCGGGAACACCGGAGAGGCCGGAGTACTGCTCGATCGACCAGGCGGCGCCGTCGGCGACGGTGGTGCTGACAACGGTGAAAGAGGCCGCCTCGGGGAGGCGGGCGAAGGGGTCGTTGGCGCTCATGGCGTCGTTCCTTTCAGGCCGTGGTGCGGGGTGTGGCGGTGGCGGTGATGCGGCCGTGGCGGTGCCAGGAGGCGTCGCCGTCGCTTTTCACTCACCTTCGAGATCGACCATAGCATCAATAATCGATTATCTTCCTGATCGTCTATTCTGTAGACATGACCCAGAAGACCCACACCTCGCCCTCGGCGGGGAAGCAGATGCTCTCCGAACAGGTCTACACACACCTGCGGGACGCGATCATGCGCGGGGACCACGCCCCCGGCGACGCCCTCAAACCCCAGGACCTCGCCAAAGAGCAGGGCGTGAGCCTGGCCGTCGTGCGTGAGGCGCTCGTGCGGGTGGTCGGCGAGGGCCTCGCCGACCGGCTGCCCAACCGCGGCTTTGCCGTCCCGGCCTTCTCCGACCGCCGCTGGCAGGAGGTCGCGGAGGCCCGCCGGACCATCGAACCGGTCATGCTGCGGATGTCCGTCGAACGCGGCGATGTCGACTGGGAAGCCCGCGTACGAGCCGCCCACCACCGTCTGACCCGCACCCCGGCGTACGTACCGGAGGAGGGCGAGCACTACAGCAGCGCGTGGGCCGAAGCCCACCGGGTCTTCCACCGCACCCTGCTGGAAGGGTGCGGAAATCCCGTCCTGCTGGACACCTTCGACCGGATGTGGACCGCGAGCGAGCTGGCCCGCCGCTGGTCGGCGCACCGCAACCCCGGCCGGGACGGCGCCCTGGAACATCGCCGGCTGGAAGAGGCCGTACTCGCCCGCGACGCCGACACCGCAGCCGAGGTCCTGACCCAGCACCTCACCCAGACCGCGGCCGCGCTGACCCACCGCCCCCACCACGAACCCACGAACGAAGCCTGATGCGCCTCGTCCACCTGGCCGCACGACCACACCTGATCACCGACACCGGAGCCGCAGCATGACCACCTTCGAGGCGACCACGGGACGCCACTGCCACAACGCCGTCAGCCCCCTGCACGCATCCGTGTACTTCGCGCCGGAGCCGCAGTACGAACTCACGGCACTCGGGCTGGAGCGCGGACCCGCGGTCTACCTCGCGAGCCGCGCGGCACCGCTCGGGGCCGTCGACGCGGGCACCGTCACAGCGACGTTCTACAACTTCAACCACGAGCATGTGCGGCGACACATCCCCGCCGCATGGACCGTCACCACACCGGAGGCGGTGCTCACAGCACGGCTGCGCGGCGCGGACCGAACGCTGCAGCGGCTGCTCGGGAAGGAAACCCTCACGTCCACGCACATGACCGAGGCGGCCGAACTGGCGCTGCACGCCACCGAAGCCTGCCGCCGGGAGGCACGGCCGCTCTACGCCGCCAACGCCGACCTCCCCGTACCCGAAGAGCCGCATCTGGCCCTGTGGCACGCCGCGACGCTGCTGCGCGAACACCGGGGTGACGGTCACCTCGCCGCCCTGGCCATCGCCGGCTTGTCCGGCATCGAGGCGCTGGTCCTGCACAACGCCACCGGCACGGCACCCACGTCGGCACTGTTCATGCGGACCCGCGGGTGGTCCGCGCAGCAGTGGGACGCCGCCCGGGACCGGTTGCGCGAGCGCGCCCTGCTGGACGAGGCGGGCAACCTCACGCGGGCGGGCGCGTCCCTGCGCGGCGAGGCCGAGGCGCTCACCGACCGCCTCGACGCCGCCCCGTACGATCACCTCGGCCCGTCCGCCACCGCGCGCCTCACCGAACTGGCCGGCGGTTTCACCAGAACCCTCAGAGCAGCGGGCGCCTTCCCCGCGATGCATTTCGGCAGGGGCTGAGGGCAGGGGCTGAGGGCAAGGGCCGGGGCCGGGAGCCCGGCGCCCTCGTGATCGCTGCGGTCAGGTGGCGCGTCCCTGCCACGGCGGGGGCGGATCTGGGCACCGGTACCCGTCGCAGAGCCAACCAGGTCAGCGAGTTCCGCGTGAGGAGCGGGGCCGACCGGGGCCGGCCGGTTCGATGCAGCGGGACTGGACATGCTCGTAGACCATCGTGGTCTGCACGTCGGCGACTTCGCGGCGTTCGGTGAGGCGGTCGATGACGAAGGCGTACACGCTGTCGACGTCCGGGACGGCGATGTGGATGAGGAAGTCGTGAGGGCCTGAGGTGACGAACAGGCCGATCACCTCGGGCAGTCGTGCCGCCCATTCCCGGAATCCCTCGATGACAGGGCGGGCCGGGGGCCGGATGCGCACCGAGATGAGCGCCTGGACGGGCCGGCCGCCCGCGTCGAGGTCCAGGGCGGCGTGGTAACCGGTGATCACGCCGCGCTCGCGCAGCAGCCGTACCCGCTCGAGCGAGGTGGAGGGGGAGACCCCGGTCTTGGCTGCGAGGTCGCGGTTGGTCTGCCGTGCATCGTTCTGCAGCTCCCGCAGAAGGGCCCGGTCCAACGCATCAAGTTCCATGAAGTCGACCCTACGGCGTACAAAGTGCGGCTAAAGGATGCGCTGCTCGGATGTTTGCTTAGTGTCCTCGGCCATGGATACACGAAAGAACGGCCCGTTGTTCGGTGCGGGACTGGTGCTGGGCGCGGCTGTGCTGTGGGGCACGGTCGGTCCCGCTCAGGTGCTGGCGTCCAGCCCCATGACGCCGGCGGCCCTGGGTGGCTGGCGGCTGCTCGTGGGCGGGCTGGTCCTGGGGGTCTTCACCGTCCGCCGGAACACCGTGCGGGCCCTGACCAGGGGCACGGTGGTGCGCCCCCTGCTGGTCTGCGCGGTGTCCACCGGCGTTTTCCAGGCGGCCCTCATGTCCTCGGTGATACGGACCGGGGCGGCCCTGGCCACGGTGGTCGCCCTGGGTGTCGCCCCCGCGGCGATCGGCCTGTGTGCCCGGTGGGTCACCGGCGAACGGATGACAGCCGTCTGGATGGCAGGCACTGCCGCGGCCGTCACCGGCTGCGCCCTGCTGCTGACGCCGACGGGCGCGGGCGTGGACGCGCTGGGCCTGCTCCTGGCCGTGGCCGCCGGTGTCTGTTACGGCCTGTACACCGTTTTCGCCAAGAAGCTGGCTTACGTAGCTTCCGCCGCCCAGTTGCCAGGGCTCTCCGCGCTCTCCCTGCTCGCAGGGGCCGTCCCGCTGGCGCCCTGGATGATCAACAGCGCCGCTCCCGTGCAGCAGGGCGCCACCTTCGCCCTGACCCTCTGGCTGGGCGTGGCGACCACCGCCCTCGCCTACTGGCTGTTCACCACCGGCCTCACTCAGGTGCGCGCGACCACGGCCGGAACCCTCAGCCTCGCCGAACCCCTGGCCGCCGCACTGATCGGCGTGCTCCTGCTCCACGAGCACCTCTCGCCGGTGGCATGGACCGGCGGCGCACTGATCCTCACCGGAATGATCACCATGTGCCTGCCACCGCGGCTCCTCCCCCGCTCGGCCCGGATGCGGCGCATCTCCCGCGACAGCCGCGTCACGTCCGCCGAAACCCTCGAACCAGTCGCATCCGACGCACAAAATCCGGAACAGACATCACAGATCCGCACGTCCGCCTAGGGCGTGTTTCGAAAGTCCCGTCTGCCCGGCGACGCCATGCACGCACTCTCGCCGCACCGGGCGCAGACCCAAGTACGTCCAGTACGAGGGTCTACGCCCGGCACGCCGAGAGCACGCACCTGACGCCGCCGGGCCCGCCCTCCGGGCGGACGACGCTACTTTCGAAACACGCCCTAGCCGCTTCCTCACCCGGAAGCGCACATGTGCCCGGAATCCCGCAGCCGAAGTACGTCGAACCCGGACGCCAGTTCCCTGTATCAGGGGGCGGTCGTGCGAGTTCAGCCTTCATGCCTGGGGTCAGAGGGGTACCTGTGCTCATCCAGGTCCGGCGCGGGCGGCGCGGTCCTGTCCGGTGGCCAGATGCCGGTATTAACGCCCTCACCTGCCCGAGGGCAGGTGATTCCGGTCCGTACTGCTACGCAGTACCACCACGGGTTCCTGTTTCACGGGCCTCTGCCGACCGGTGAGGAGCGGTCTTACAGGGCCTCCGCAGGCCTGACTTCCCGCCCGTCCGGCGGTAGGCCGGACAACCCCGTTGTCCGACAAAGCGATCCTAGCCATGCCACTGCGACCCTCCGGGCCGCTACGGACAGGATGCCCATCACCTCCACCCCGAAGGGTGGAGCACTGGGCAAGTGTTCGGTAGCGTCTGGGGCGCGCACATGGGACATGGGATGTCCAGATGTCCGGACGCACGAAGGGCAGGTCGCACCATGCCGTCAGGTCTTCGCGCACACCCCCGACCTCCAGGCTCCGCCAGACCGTGGAGAATCTCTGTCGGACCGGAGAGGACGTCTGTCAGACCGTGGAGGACCTCTGTCGCCACCGCCCTGACAGCGGTCCTCACCGCCACCACGGTCCTCGCACTGCCGGGCACCGGGCACGCCCGCTCGGCCGCCGAGTCCGGCAAATCCGCCGGATTCGAGCAGCAGGTGCTCTTCAAGGCCTCCCGGGACCCCGGATACGCCTGCTTCCGGATCCCGGCCGTCGTGAAGACGACGAAGGGCACCCTGCTGGCGTTCGCCGAGGGCCGGGTGAACGACTGCGGTGACGCCGGTGACACAGACATCGTGCTCAAGCGCTCCACCGACGGCGGCCGCACCTGGGGCCCTCTCCAGGTCATCAACGAGGGGGCGGGCGACACACACGGCAACCCCGCCCCGATCGTGGACCGGGAGACCGGCCGGATCGTGCTGGCCGAGACGTACAACACGGGCCGCACGGACGGCGGCAACTGCGCTGTGCCGTGCGACCGCACCCCCTACCTGCAGCACAGCGATGACGACGGCCGCACCTGGTCCGAGCCGCGCGACCTCAGCGACGAGCTCCTGCCCGCGCACTGGAACTCCTGGTACGCGACCGGGCCGGTGCACGGCATCCAGCTGGCCCGTGGCCGGCACGCGGGCCGGCTCGTCTTCGGCGTCAACACCGAGACGTGGAACGGCAGCCGCATCAGCGCCGGCCACGCCGCGCTCGCCGTCAGCGACGACGGCGGCGACCACTGGCGGATCGGGGCGAGCGACTCGTGGCCGGCGGCGGAGGACGGCACGCTCCGGCAGAGGCCCTCCGAGATGACGGTGACCGAGCGCGCCGACGGCACGGTCCTCGTCAGCGGACGCGAGCAGGACGGCACCGATCCCGGCCACCGCACCCAGGCGTTCAGCACCGACGGCGGTGACAGCTTCACCTCGCACTTCGGCGCTCTCCCCGACCTCTACACGCCCCAGGTCCAGGGTTCCACGCTGCGCCTCGGCAACCGGATCCTCCTCGCCTGCCCCGGCGACCCGGACCGCCGCCGGACGATGATGATCCGCTCCTCGTACGACGGCGGGCGCACCTGGGACAGCGTCGACCGGGGCACGGTGGTCACGACCGACTGGTCCGGCTACTCCGACCTGGTGGGCATCGGCGCCGACACGGCGGGGCTGCTGTACGAGGGCGGCGCCGTGGACGCGCACGACGAGATCCGCTTCGCGCGGTTCACCGAGGACTGGCTGAGCCCGCGCCGCGGCCCGGACCCGACCACCGCCGACCTCGCCCCGCTCGCCCCCGGCGCGGCGGTGCTCGGCGGCGCGCGGGAGACGGACGGCGTGCACGGCGGCGCCCTCGCGTTCGACGGCGCCGACGACGCCGTACGCCTGCCCCACCGGGCCGGACTGCCGCTCGGGACCAAGGACTTCACGGCCTCGCTGTGGTTCCGCTACACGGCCACGGCGGGCGAGCAGCCGTTGCTGTGGATGGGCGGAGTGGGCACCACCCAGCCGCAGGTGTGGCTGCGCGGCGAGCCCGCGAGCAACCGGATCCAGGGGCTGATCACCGTCCGGGACGGTGCGAGCGCCGCGCGGTCCGCGTCCGTGCGCACGACCGGCGCGCACAACGACGGACAGTGGCACCGTCTGGTGCTGCGCCGCGGCGCGGGCCGGCTCACGCTGTTCGTCGACGGAACCGTGGCCGCCACGGCGTCGGACGTACCGGGATCGGTGAGCCGGAACTCGCCGTTCGGTGTGCACATCGGCCAGAAGCTCGACAGCCGTGCCCACTTCACCGGTGCCATCGACGACGTCCGGGTCCACGACCGGGCGCTGAGCGACGGCGAACTGACCGGCGTACGGGCCGCGGACAGCACGCCGGCCCGGGGCGCGGTGCTGTGGCTGCCCATGGACCGCGTGCGCGGCAGCCACTAACGTCCCGGGCGTGCCCGACGACGCACGAGCACGACAGCGCACGGGGACCGGTCTGGGTCTGCTCCTGGCCCTGGTCCTCGGAGCGGTGCTGCTCACCGCCCTCCCGGAGGACGACAGCGGGGAGGGCGCCTGCCGGGCCCGTACGGTCGCTTCCTGGGCCGCGGACCGGGACGTCACCGACGAGTTCGCGCGGTACGGGGACGACGCCTCGCGCGGCGACGACTGGACCGGCGGCGACGGCACGCACTCGGTACGGCTGCCGGACGGGCGGGTGCTCTGGCTGTTCTCGGACACGTATCTCGGCCAGGTGTACCGCCCGCCCAACCCGGCGGGCGAGTCCTATGCCTGGCGGGACACGACCGCTCCGCTGGTGCGCAACTCGGCCGTGGTCATGGAGGGCGGGCGCCTGCACCGCACCCTGCCCGCGCCACTGTTCGCGGATCCGGCCCCCGGACAGTGGCGCTGGCCGGTGGCGGCACGGGTCGAGCCCCGCTCCCCCGGCTCGTCCGAGCAGGTCGTACGGGTCGTGCTGTGGACCCGTACAACCGGCGCGTACCCGTGGATCTACGGGGTTCCGACCGCCACCGAGGTCGCCACGCTGTCGTTGCCCGGTCTGCGGCTCGAAGGCATCACGCGGATCCTCGACCAGCAGGGGGTCCAGGACCCGGCGCGGCGGGTGCTGTTCGGCACGACCGCGCTGACCCACGACGACAACTGGACCTACGTGTTCGGCGGTGACGACACGCGGGCCGCCGCCCGGCCCGCGTCGAACGCGTATGTCGCGCGCGTGCCCCGGGGGCGGCTCGCGGACCCGGCCGCGTGGCGGTACTGGGACGGCGAGCGGTGGACCATCCCCTCGCACATGAAGCCCGTGCTGGGGGACGGTGGGCGCAAAGGGGTGGGCAGCGCGTTCACGGTGGCCCGCGACGGGGGGACGTACGTCCTGTTCACGATGGCGGCGGGCGCCGAGGGCCTGACGACCATCACCTCGTACTGGGCGTGCTCCCCCACCGGGCCCTGGCACGGCCCGGGCAAGGGGTTCAGCCCGCCGCTGCCGGAGCGGCGGGCCGGCGTGGCGGCGTACAACCCGCAGGTCCATCCCGCGATCAGCCGGGGCAGGCTCGTGCTGAGCTACGACGTCAACTGGCTGGACGCGGACGGCGGAGTGTCGGCGCAGGCGCACCTCAGCCGGAACGTGTCCCTGTACCGACCGCGATTCGTGACGCTTCGGCTGGGTCCGGGGTGAGGGGAGATTCCGCCGCCTCGGGATCGCGGGAGCGGCGTTTGGCGATGACCGCGCAGACCATGAGCTGCATCTGGTGGAAGAGCATCAGCGGCAGTACGGCCAGCGAGGCGTGGGCGCCGAACAGCACGCTCGCCATGGGCAGTCCGGACGCCAGGGACTTCTTCGAGCCGGCGAACTGGATGGCGACGCGGTCCTCCCGGTTGAAGCCGAGGGCCTTCGAGCCGTACCAGGTCAGCGCCAGCATGACAGCGAGCAGTACGGCCTCCACGGCGAGCAGGCCGCCCAGGCGCAGCGGGCTGACCTGGTGCCAGATGCCCTCCACCATGCCCTCGCTGAAGGCGGTGTAGACGACCAGCAGGATCGAGCCGCGGTCCACGTAGCCGAGGACCTTCTTGTGGCGTGCGACGAAGCCCCCGATCCAGCGGCGCAGCAGCTGTCCGGCGAGGAACGGCACGAGCAGCTGGAGCACGATCTTGAGGAGCGAGTCCGCGGAGAACCCGCCTCCGGTGCCGCCGAGGAGGGCCGCGGCGAGCAGCGGGGTGAGCACGATGCCCACCAGGGAGGAGAAGGAGCCCGCGCAGATCGCGGCGGGCACGTTGCCGCGCGCCATGGAGGTGAAGGCGATGGACGACTGGACCGTCGAGGGGACGAGGGTGAGGAAGAGCAGGCCGGTGTAGAGGTCGTGGTTCAGGAACACCGGTTCGAGGCCGCGGGCCGCCAGGCCGAGCAGCGGGAACAGCAGGAACGTGCAGACCAGGACCGTGAGGTGCAACCGCCAGTGCCGTACGCCGTCCATCGCCTCGCGGGTGGAAAGACGCGCCCCGTAGAGGAAGAACAGGAAGGCGATCGCGGCGGTGGAGGCGCCGGAGGCGACCTCGGCGCCGGTGCCCCGGGCCGGCAGGAGGGCGGCGAGGCCCACCGTCCCGAGCAGCAGCAGGATGTACGGGTCGATCGGCAGCCAGGACGGCCACTTCAGGCGTTTCACGGTGCTCCGTTGCTGAGTCTCGGTTCGCTCAGTCTTCGTCGCGGACATCTTTGTCGCTGACTCGGTCTGTAGCTGGGTCTTTCGGCGGGGCGGGTCTTTCGACGGGGCGAGTCCTTCGGCGGGGCAGGTCCCTCGACAGGGCGTCCCCTCTCCATCGTCCTCCTCGGGGCCGTGATCGGGAATCCGTCATACCGCTCTGACTGTCATCACGAACCGTGATAGCGCGGTAGCCTCGGATCCATGTACGACCCCTCGCAGCTGCGTACCTTCCTCGCCGTGGCCCAAACGCTGAGCTTCACACAGGCGGCCCGACGGCTCGGACTGCGGCAGTCCACGGTCAGCCAGCACGTGCGCCGCCTTGAGGGCACCGCCGGCCGGCAGCTCTTCACCCGGGACACCCACTCCGTGGAGCTGACGGAGGACGGTGAGGCGATGCTCGGCTTCGCGCGCCGGATCCTGGAGGCGCACGAGCAGGCGGCGGCGTTCTTCACCGGGACGCGGCTGCGCGGCCGGCTGCGGTTCGGCGCCTCGGAGGACTTCGTCCTCACCCGGTTCACCGAGATCCTGGAGGGTTTCCGCCACGAGCATCCCGAGGTCGACCTGGAGCTGACGGTCGAGCTCTCGGGCACCCTGCACGAGCAGCTGGCCGACGGGAAGCTCGACCTGGTACTGGCCAAGCGCCGCCCCGAGGACCCGCGCGGCGAACTGGTCTGGCACGACCGTCTGGTCTGGATCGGTGCCGAGCGCCTCCGGCTGGACCCCGACCGGCCGGTCCCGCTGATCGTCTACCCGCCCCCGGGCATCAGCCGGGCCCTGGCCCTGGAGGCCCTGGAGCGCCAGGGCCGGTCCTGGCGTCTCGCGTGCACCAGCGGCAGCCTCAACGGTCTCCTCGCGGCGGCGCACGCGGGGCTCGGTGTCATGGCCCACTCGCGGGGTCTGATCCCGCCGGGGCTCGTCCGTGTACCCGACCGGGCGGGTCTGCCGGAGCTGGGCGAGGTGGAGTTCGTGCTGGTCCACGGCAGACGCCACACGGCGGCCCGGGGCGCCGCGGACGCGCTCGCGGCCTCGATCCTGTCGGCGGGCGACCGGCTGCACCGCGCTCGCTGAGTCTGCACCGCGCTCGCCGAGTACCGCCGAGGCTGCGTAAGCGGGTCGTACAGATTCCGTGGAGATTACGGAACCGAAACTTACGTATGAGTAAGGATTCTGTCCCGGCCTCCCCCCTTGTGGCCGGATTTCGAGGCTTGACCAGTACTTACACCCGGCCGGGGGTCAATTCGCGACCCCTCCCGCGGCGGCTTGCGGTGGGGTAGCTTTCACCGCGCTGCGGAGCACCACAAGGAGCGGGGATTGAGCGAGTTCACCAACCCTCCCCTGGCGTCGGCACCGCCGGTGGGCGGCCTGGCCGATGCCGTGTTCGAGTATGCCCAGGAGGATCCTCTCTACATCGCGCTGGGCCGCAAGGACGATCTCGGAAAATGGCGGGACGTGACGTCCGCCGAGTTCCGTGACGAGGTCCTCGCCCTGGCCAAGGGCCTGCTGGCGCACGGCGTCCGGTTCGGCGACCGGGTCGCGATCATGTCCCGTACGCGCTACGAGTGGACCCTCTTCGACTACGCGCTGTGGTCGATCGGTGCGCAGGTCGTACCGATCTACCCCACCTCGTCCGCCGAACAGGTCTTCTGGATGCTGCACGACGCGCAGGTGTCGGCCGCGATGGTCGAGCACGAGGACCACGCGATGACCATCGCCACGGTCATCGACCGGCTGCCGGCGCTGCACCAGCTGTGGCAGCTCGACGCGGGCGCCGTGCAGGAGCTGTACGAGGCGGGCGGGCACATCGACGACGAGGTGGTGCACCGGCACCGCCGCGCGGTCACCCCGGAGTCGACGGCGACGATCATCTACACGTCCGGCACCACCGGCCGCCCCAAGGGCTGCGTCCTCTCGCACGCCAACTTCATGTTCGAGACGGACACGGCGATCAGACGGTGGGAGCCGCTCTTCCACTCCAAGCGCGGCGACGAGGCCGCCACCCTGCTCTTCCTGCCGCTCGCGCACGTCTTCGGGCGGATGGTTCAGGTCGCGGCGGTCCGGGGCAAGGTCAAGTTCGGCCATCAGCCGCAGCTCCAGGCGGCGGCCCTGCTGCCCGACCTCGCGGCGTTCCAGCCGACGTTCTTCCTGGCCGTGCCGTACATCTTCGAGAAGGTCTTCAACGCGGCACGCCGCAAGGCCGAGCGGGAGGGCAAGGGGGGCCCGTTCGAGAAGGCGGTCGAGGTCGCGGTGCGCTACGCGGACGCGGTGGAGGCCAGGGCCTGGGGCATCGGCCCGGGACCCTCGGCGGCACTGCGGGTGCAGCACCAGCTCTTCGAGAAGCTCGTCTACTCGAAGATCCGTTCCGCGATGGGCGGGCGCGTGCGGCACGCGATGTCCGGCGGCTCCGCGATGGACCGGCGGCTCGGCCTGTTCTTCGCGGGCGCGGGCGTGCAGATCTACGAGGGATACGGACTCACCGAGACCACGGCCGCCGCGACCGCCAACCCGCCCGAGCGCACCCGGTACGGAACCGTCGGCCAGCCCATCCCGGGCACGACCGTGCACATCGCGGACGACGGCGAGATCTGGCTGCACGGCGAGAACGTCTTCCAGGGCTATCTCAACGACCCGAAGGCCACCGACGCCTCCCTGCACGACGGCTGGCTGGCCACCGGTGACATCGGTTCGCTCGACGAGGACGGCTACCTCACCATCACCGGGCGCAAGAAGGAGATCCTGGTGACCTCCGGCGGCAAGAGCGTCTCCCCGGGAGCCCTGGAGGAGCGGGTGCGCGACCATCCGCTGGTCGCGCAGTGCATCCTCGTCGGCAACGACCGGCCGTACATCGCGGCGCTCGTCACGCTCGACAGGGAGGCCGTCGACCACTGGCTGCAGATGCGGGGCAAGTCCCAGCTCACCTCCGCGGAGCTGGTGCGGGACCCCGACCTGGAGACCGAGGTGCGGCGGGCCGTGGTCGCCGCGAACACCCTCGTCTCCCAGGCCGAGTCGATCCGCACCTTCCGGATACTGGCCAACCAGTTCACCGAGGAGCACGGCCTGCTGACGCCGTCGCTGAAGCTCAAGCGCAAGGCGATCGAGAACGCGTACGCGTCGGAGGTGGAAGCCCTGTACCGGGCGTAGCGCGGTCAGGGCCACCTGATCTGACGCCTCGTCATGTTTGGGTGCGTCAGATATTGACGCCCCGTCAGATCCACCGGATCATTTCGGTCACCCGACAAAAGGGGGCCGACCGTGTCGCGAAAGACCCGCACATTCGCCGCCGCGGCGGCCACCACCGCCCTGCTGCTGGCGACCGCCTGCAACTCCGCCTCCACCGGTGGGACTTCGGAGTCGGAGGACTCCGTGCGCGGAGTCACCGAAACCTCCGTCAAGGTCGGCGGCATCGTCTCGATGACCACGGCGAGCGGCTACTCGAAGAAGGACACCGACCTCGGCGCCGAGGCCCGCTTCGACCGTGCCAACGCCGAAGGCGGCGTGCACGGTCGGGACATCGACTACCTGGGCGCGGAGGACGACGGCCAGGACCCGTCCAGGAACCTCTCGGCGGCACGCAAACTCGTCCAGCAGGACAAGGTGTTCGCGATCGCGCCGATGAGTTCGACGACGTTCTCCGGCGCGGACTTTCTGCAGAAGCAGCGGGTCCCCACGTTCGGCTGGGGCACGCTGCCGTCGTTCTGCGGTCCGACGTACATCTACGGTTTCGGCGGCTGCATGGTGCCGATGCCCGGCGGCACCATCTCGCAGACCTGGCCCGAGGGTCTCCAGCAGGTGCTGGGTGGCGCCAAGGGCCGCAGCGTGGCGATCCTCGCCAACGACAGCGACGCGGGGAAGTTCGCCGTCCGCACCTACCGGCAGAGCTTCGCGTCGGCCGGGTTCAAGGTGACGTTCGCCAAGCCCTCGGTGCCCGCGGCCTCCGTCCCGAGCGACTGGTCGGCCTACACGAAGGAGATCCTGCGCAGCGACGGCGGCAAGGCCCCGGACGCGATCGTCTCCGTGATGCAGACCCCGTACAACATCGGCCTGTTCACGGCGGTCAAGCGGACGGGATACACCGGTGTGCTCACCGACCCGACCGACTACGACCCCGGGCTGCTCGCGAAGAGCACGACGAAGAAGGCGCTCGACGGGGTGCACGTCCTGACGTCGTTCCAGCCGTTCGAGCAGGACAGCGCGGCAATGACGCGGTTCAGGAAGGACATCAGGAAGGCCGCGGGCAAGGACGTACCCCTCAACATGCACATGATGACGGGCTACATGTCGGCCGATCTCTTCCTCGCCATCGCGGAGAAGGCCGGCAAGGACCTGACCGTGGCGTCCTTCCAGAAGGCGGCGAACGGGTTCGCGGACACCGGCACGCTGGTCGGTGACCGGGCCGAACCGAAGGGCCGGAAGGAGTCGTTCGGCTGCGGGGCGCTCGTCCAGCTCAGGGGCGGCGAGTACGAGGTGTCGGCGCCCTTCAAGTGCTATCCCCCGATCCCCTTCAAGTAGGGCGAGCAAGCCAAGTAGGGAATTCCCTTCGAGCGGGGGTGCAGGGCATTCCCCACAAGCGGGGGTGCAGGGGTGGGGTGACTCGGCAGGGATGGAGTGACTCGGCATGGCCGACCTTCTCGGATTCGTCCTGAGCGGACTGGTGTCGGGCGCGCTGTACGCGCTGCTCGCCACCGGTCTCGTGCTCTCCTACTCGGCGTCGGGCCTGTTCAACTTCGCCCACGGCGCCACCGCCTATCTGTGCGCTCTCGCCTTCTACGAACTGCACTCGGGCTTCGGCTGGCCGGCCGTTCCGACCGCGGTGCTGCTGGTGTGCGTACTGGCCCCCGCACTCGGCCTGGGCCTCGACCGGCTGATGTTCCGCAAGCTGGCGCGGGTCGGTGAGACGGCCCAGATCGTCGCCACCATCGGCCTCCTTGTCGCGCTGCCCGCGCTGGGGCTGTGGATCGTCGAGCTGCTGGCGGACGCGGGCACGTCCGTGAAGCCGGCCGAGAACCAGTTCGGGCTGCCGGGTGTCGGGCCCAGTCCCGCGGCGTCCTGGCAGTTGGCCGACGGCGTCGGCGTCGACTCCGACCAGCTGATCATCTGGGTCACGACGGCCGTGGTGGCCCTCGGCCTGTGGGTCCTGATGCGGCACACCCCGCTGGGACTGAAGCTCAGGGCCGCCGTCGACAACCGCTCGCTGGTGGAACTGCGGGGGCTGAGCGCGGACCGGTTGTCCTCGATCGCGTGGATGCTGTCGTCGGGGCTCGCGGGTCTGGCGGGTGTGCTGGCCACCCCGCTTCTCGGGCTGTCCGCGCACGATTTCACGCTCTTCCTCTTCGTCTCGGCGACGGCGGCGGTGCTCGGCCGCTTCGTCTCCGTGCCGCTGGCGTTCGCGGGCGGTCTCGGACTCGGGGTGCTGCAGAACCTGGTCGCCGGGTACGCGGACTTCGCCGAGCGGATCACCGGATTCCGTACCGCCGTGCCCTTCCTGATCCTCTTCGCCGGGCTGCTGCTGATGACACGGCGCCGGCGCACGGCGGGCACGGCGGCGGCGGACCCGCCACCGGTCGACTATCTGGCGGGGCGGTCCCGGCTGCGGCGGTGGGGCCCGTGGGCGGTGGCCGCCGCCCTGCTCGCGGCGTCCTTCTACACGGTGACGACCCCTTTCTGGAGCGGCATTCTCGCCCAAGGGCTCGCCCTGTCCCTGGTGTTCGTCTCCTTCACGGTGGTGACGGGGCTCGGCGCGATGGTGTCGCTGGCGCAGGCGACCTTCGTGACGGGAGCGGCGCTGGTGGCGGGGCTCCTGATGAGCCATGGCTGGCCGTTCGTGGCGGCGGCCGCCGTGGGCACGTGTGCGGCGGCGGTGCTCGGCGCCCTGGTGGCCCTCCCTGCGCTGCGGCTCGGTGGCCGCTCGCTCGCTCTCGCGACCCTCGCGCTCGCCTTCCTCGCCGACCAGGTCCTGTTCCAGATCGGCTGGCTGCGCAACGGCGACACGGGGTGGGCGGTCCCCCGGCCGGCCCTCGGTCCGGTGGATCTCGACGACGACCGGGCGCTCGGGGTCGCGCTGACCGTGCTGGTCACCGCCGCCGTCGCCGCGCTCAGCGCGCTGCGCGACTCGCCGTCCGGCCGGGCGATGCTCGCGGTGCGCTCGGCGCCCGCGGCGGCAATGGCCTCCGGGGTGTCGGTCGTACGCACCAAACTGGTGCTGTTCACCCTGTCCGCCGGCCTCGCGGGCTTCGGCGGCGTCATGTACGCCTCCTACAACACCCGCGTCACCGCTACCGACTTCACCGCGATGACGGGGCTGATCTGGCTCGCGGTGGTCGTGGCGGCGGGGCTGCGGCGCCCGCAGTTCGCGGTGGTCGCCGGACTGGTGTACGCCCTCGTACCGCATCTCATCTCGGACTACGTCACCGAGTCCGTGCACCTCCCGGTGATCCTCTTCGGCCTGGCGGGCCTGGCCCTGGCGAACGACCCGGACGGGTACTGCGCGGCGGTACCGGTCCGGCTGCATCGGCGGCGGGCGGCGTCCGCGTCCGACCTGCACGCCCTGTCGGGCGTCCCGTCCGACGGGACGGCCACGCACGGCTTCCAGGCCGGCCGCCCCGAAGCGGCCGGCCCCAACGCAGGCGGCCTCAAGGCGAGCGGCCCCAACGCGGGCGACCTCAACGCGAGGGGTCTCAAGGCGAGCGGCTTCCCGGCGCTGCCGGACTCCCCCGGCGAACCGCCCTCGTCTGCCCCCATACCCACGCCTGCCGCCGCACCCACACCCGCGTCCGCGCCCGCCCTGCGCCTGTGCGGCATCCGTGCCGGTTACGACGGCGCGCCCGTGCTGCACGGGGTGGATCTCGCCGTGCGCCCCGGCGAGATCCTCGCGCTGCTCGGCCCGAACGGGGCCGGCAAATCGACCACATGCCGGGTCGCCGCGGGGCTCATGCCTCCACTGGACGGCCGGGTGTACGTGGCAGGACGCGACGCCACCAGGGACGGAGCCGTACGCCGGTCACGCGCCGGAGTGGTCCTGGCGCCGGAGGGGCGAGGCATCTTCCCGGCCCTCACCATCGAGGAGAACCTCGCCCTGTATCTGCGGCGGCGGGACGCACGCGAGGCCGTGTACGAGCGTTTCCCCGGCCTCGCCGGACGCCGCGGCGTCCCCGCCGGTGCCCTCTCCGGCGGGGAACAGCAGATGCTCGCTCTCGCCCCTCTCCTCCAGCGCCCCCCGCAGGTCCTGATCGCGGACGAACCGTCGCTCGGACTCGCACCCCGCGTCGTCGAGGAGGTGTTCCGCCTGCTCGCCGAACTCCGCGACCACGGAACGGCCCTGCTGCTCGTGGAGGAGAAGGCGACCGAGGTGCTGGAGGTCGCGGACACGGTCGCGTACCTGGCGCAGGGGCGCGTGACATGGTGCGGTCCGCGCACCGCCGTGGAGGCGGACCGGCTGACGGAGGCGTACCTGGGACTCGCGGCCACGCCCGGGACGGACCCCGGGCTCCCCGCGCCGCCGACGGCTCCGGCCGCGAACGAGGGAGTGGTCCGGCCATGACGAGCACGAGCGCCCCCGCCCTCCACCCCGCCCCACGCCCCGTCCTGCGCGCAGACCGCGTCGGCGTCCGTTTCGGCGGCGTCCGAGCCCTCGACGACGTGAGTCTCACCCTCCACCCCGGCGAGATCTGCGGACTCATCGGCCCCAACGGCGCCGGAAAGACCACCCTGTTCGACGTGCTCTCCGGCATCCGTCGCCCCGACGAGGGCCGCGTCCGCCTGGACGGGACGGACGTGACCCGCCGCTCCCCCGTCTGGCGCGCCCGTCACGGGATGCGCCGCACGTTCCAGCGCCAGCAGTTGTTCGGGCAGCTCACGGTGGCCGACAACCTGGTGGTGGCCCAGGAGTGGCGCGGTGGCGGAGGCGGACTCGCGGCCGACCTGTTGGCGGCGCCGACACGGCGTACGTACGAGAACGACCGCCGGGCCCGGGCCGCCGAGGTGCTGCGCGCCTGCGGCCTCGACGGCCTCGGTGACACCTACGCCGCCGCCCTCCCGGTGGGCCGGGCCCGTATGGTCGAACTGGCCCGCGCCGTCGCGGATCCGCCCCGGGTGCTGCTGCTGGACGAACCCGCCTCCGGGATGACGGCCGACGAGAGCCGCCATCTCTCCGCCGTCGTCCGCCGGCTGTCCGAACAGGAGGGCTGCGCCGTCCTCCTCGTCGAGCACAACGTCGCCTTCGTCATGGAGCTGTCCACCCGGGTCGTCGTACTCGACCTGGGCCGGGTCCTGGCCGAAGGCACTCCCGCCGAGGTGCACGCCGACCGGCGGGTGCGGGACGCGTACCTGGGCACGACGGCGGTCACATCAGCTGGTGACCCCGCAGCTTCGTGAGCAGGAGATGGCAGCACCCCGCCGCGTCCGCAGGCATTCACATACGTGCGGCGAGTTCACTGACGTGTAACCGAGTTTGCGGCATGACGGGCTGCGGTCAATGGTTCGGTCCTAGGATCGAGGGTACTTTCCGGTCGATCTCCCTCTCGACCGGCGAACGCACGGGGCAGGAATGCACAACAGCCCGTGATCGTTCACGATGGAGTACCACTGACGTATCACCCCGGCGTCCCACCCGACGCCCCACCCGACGACCTAAGGATCGAGAGCTCGTGAGCAAGGTCCCCCCGATCATCCTGAACAACGGCGTCGAGATGCCGCAGCTGGGCTTCGGTGTCTGGCAGGTGCCGGACGACGAGGCCGAGCGAGCCGTCGCCTCCGCGCTGGAGGCCGGGTACCGCAGCATCGACACCGCGGCGATCTACGGCAACGAAGCAGGCACCGGCAAGGGCCTCAGGTCCTCCGGTATCGCCCGCGAGGACCTCTTCGTCACCACCAAGCTCTGGAACGCGGAGCAGGGGTACGACTCCACGCTGCGTGCCTTCGACGAGTCCCTGGACCAGCTGGGTCTCGACTACGTCGACCTGTACCTCATCCACTGGCCGATGCCGGCCAAGGACAGGTACATCGACACGTACAAGGCGTTCGAGAAGATCCACGCGGACGGCCGCGCCAAGTCCATCGGTGTCTCCAACTTTCTGCCGGAGCACCTGGAGAGGCTGGCCGACGCGACGTCCGTCGTCCCTGCCGTCAACCAGATCGAGCTGCACCCGCACCTGCAGCAGTCCGCGTCCCGTGCTTACCACGCGGAGCAGGGCATCGCCACCGAGGCCTGGTCCCCGCTCGGACAGGGCAAGGGCCTCCTGGAGGTCCCGGCCATCGTCGCCATCGCCCAGAAGCACGACCGCACGCCTGCCCAGGTCGTCCTGCGCTGGCACCTCCAGCTGGGGAACGTGGTGATCCCCAAGTCCGTGACCCCGTCCCGGATCAAGGAGAACATCGACGTCTTCGGCTTCTCCCTCGACACCGAGGACATCGCCGCCATCAGCGCACTGAACGAGGACCGCCGCCTGGGCTCCGACCCGGCGACGGTCAACGACTGACCGCGTCTGAACGCGCCTGACCGGCCGGACCACCGGCCGCACAGCCGCACGACATGACGGAGCCGCCGCCCGAGTGGATAGGGCGGCGGCTCCGTCATGTCGCCCGCGGCCCCGCGGGCACTCAGGCGCTCGGACGCCGTCGTCAGCACGTCCGCCGGTAGGACACCGTGGGCAGGTAGGTACGCCACTGCTTCTCGGTCGCGCCACCGCCCGCCCGGGCGCACACCACCGCGGCGGCCTTCCCCGCGTCCAGCGCGTATCCCCGTGGCGGCAGATGTGGTGTGGCCACCCGCAACTCCCGTTCGCCGCGGGTGAACCCGACCGCGAGGACCGGACCGTCCCCCACCTGCACCGACGCGGGCGACAAACGGGGCGAGGCGGTCTCCCATACGCGTACGAACCCGTCCTCGGTGCCTGCCGCCAGCAGCGAGCCGTCGGAGGAGAAGGCGAAGGCCGGGGGCTCCACGTCGTCGTCGGTGTCGACGAGCACGGCGATCCGCTGCCAATCACGGGCGTCCCAGAGCGAGATCCGCCCGTTGCCGACGGCGACGGCCAGGAGGCGCCCGTCAGGACTGAAAGCCGCCGACTCCACTACGTCCTCACCCTGGACAGCCTTGCTTGTCCGGCCCGTAGGCACGTTGATCAGGTCACCCCCCGTGGTGAGGAGGGTGCGTCCCGTGGAGGAGATGGCCGCGGGCGATGTCTGCGCCGTACCCACCGTCCAGCTCCGGGGCCGGTTGCCTCTGCGCCGGACCTCGATGCCGTCGATGATGGTGACAGCGGTGAAGACCGTGCCGTCCCGGGCCACGGCCCAGGTCATCCACGACGGCCCCGACGACGGCAGCACTCTCCCGCTCCGGTCGAACAGCACGCGGGTGCGCGACTTCTGCTGCCGCGTCACGTCACCACCGACCAGGCCGTCGAGCGACAACGTGCGAACACTGTTCGTCTGACTGCCCTCGCGGTAGCGCAGTACCGCGTCCTCCGTGTCCAGGCGGTACTCGCTCACCGTGCGGTTGGACACCGGAAAAGTGATGAGCGGCCGGTCGGGACTGTCCGTGCGCCAGACCGCGAAGAGATCTCCGGACCAGGTCAGGGCGTAGGTACCCGTGCTGTCGAAACGCACGGCGGTCTCCCCCGAGCCGTGCAGTGGCAACACCGGGCGCTCGCGCTCCGCACGGAAGTCCCAGGTGTGGACGCCGTCCGGGTTCACGACGGCGACGGCCCGGCTGTCAGGTGTGAAGTCGAACTCGCTGCCGCTTGAGCCGCAGAGGCGCTTTGCCATGCGACGCGGCCAGTTGGGCGTCACGCGGCGGCCGGTGACGATGTCGTGGATCTCCAGTTTCGCCTCGGGCCGGACGCACCAGGCGACCCACCGGTCGTCCCGGCTCACCACCGGCATAGGGCCGCTGTCCTGGGCCCGCCCGTACGCGAATAGGCGTTTCTGCCGCCGCACGTCCCACACCTGGATCCGTGCACGGTCACCGTCCACGAGCCTCCTGTCGATCAACAGGCGGCCGCTCGGCGAGAACGCCCCGTCGGCGTCGCCCCGGTCACCGGACGGGACACGCCGTGTGGTCCGGCTCGTCAGGTCACGTACGGCGATCCCGTCCTCTGTGTGGTACGCGATCCACCGCCCGTCCCCGGACACATCGGTGACGCCCTTGGAGACCCCGGGTATCCGCACGGACAAGGCTTCGCGCTCAGCGCGCACGTCCCACTGGGTGACCCGGTCGCGGGCCACGGTGGTGAGGAGGCGACCGTCCCCGCTCAGCCACGAGGGCTTGTTCACGGCCAGTGTGTCGGGCGGTGTGTACGCCGACTGCTCACGCCCCCCGGCGGCCGACCGTACGGCCGCCCGGGTCTCCGGCAGGTCCGCGATCCGCCAGGCCGCGACGGACAGCCGCATCGCGGTCCGTGGGTCGGAGGTGCGCAACTCCCCCGCCACGTCCGCGATCCGGCGGGCCTCGGCCTCGTCGCGCTGCCGGGCGTTCGTGCCACTCTGCTGCCAGGCGGACAGGCCGGCCACGACAGCGACGCACAGCAGCGCCGCCAGCGCGGCCGTGAGGGTGCGCAGCCGCCGGGTGGTACGCGTGGCCGCGCGCACCCCGCGCTCGTACGACTCCGTGCTCGCGGTCAGGAAGTCGCGCTCCAGCGGGCTCAGGCACGAGAGGTCGGTGAAGGTCTCGCGGGCCGCGGTGAGCCGGGTGCCCCGGTACAACGCGCCCGGGTCACAGGCGAGTTCGGTCCAGGACTGGGCCGACTCCGTCAGTCGCCGGTGCAGCCGCAGCCGCTCCCGGTCCTCGTCGATCCAGCTCTTCAGCCGTGGCCAGCCGTCGATGAGCGCCTCGTGGGCCAGCTCGACGACCGTGCCGTCGACCGTCAGCAGGCGAGCTCGGACGAGGCGTTCGAGTACCTGTTCGGTGGCGGGGTCGGTGGCGAGTTCGGCACGGCCGACCGGGCGGCGGGTGTCGGAGGTGCCCTCGCCCGGTGACACCATACGCAGCAACAGCGCGCGAGCGGCGATGCCTTCGGCCGCCGTGAACGTGTCGTGGATCGCCTCCGCCGTGTGGGCGACCGCGCCGCGTACGCCCCCGATCGCGTCGTACGCGGCCTCGGTGAGCGTCTTGGCGGAACGCCGCCGCCACACCTCGCGCAGGGCGTGCGCCATCAGCGGCAGACCGCCCGGTTCACCCGCCACGTCGGCCACGATCCGGGCGGTCAGGGCGCGTTCGACGACGAGCCGCGCGGTGGCGGCGGGCCGGACGATCGCCTCGCGCAGGCGGTCCGGCGGCATGGGGCCGACGAGGAGGTTCGCGTCGGACAGCGCCTCGGCGAGCGGGCCGTACTCCGCGCAGCGGCCGTAGAAGTCGGCACGGACGGCCAGGATCACGCGCAGCCGGCTGCCCGGATCCCGTGCGGCGAGCAACTGGTCGAGGAACGCGGCCCGTTCGGCCGGGTCGTGGCAGAGCGAGAACACCTCCTCGAACTGGTCGACGACGAGCAGCGTGTCCCCCGTACCTTCCCCGGCCCCTCCTCCGGGCCCTTCTCCGGCCCCTCCTCCGGCGCGCGGTGTGAAGAGGGCACGGTGGGTGCGGGCGGGACGATCGCCCGGGGTGAGGATCCTGATGGCGTCGAGCCCCTCGCCGGATGCCCGCAACGCGGGTACCAGGCCGGCCCGCAACAGGGACGACTTGCCGCTGCCGGAGGCACCGATGACGGCCAGGATCCGCCGCCTGCCGGTCAGTTCGACGAGTTCCGCGACCAACTCGTCACGCCCGTGGAACGCGTACCGGTCGTCCGTCCCGAAACGGGCGAGCCCCGGATACGGCGAGTCACCGTCCTGTGGTGCCCTGCCGTCGGCCTCCTCGGTGAGGGCCTCGCCCCACCGGCGCTCCCACTCGTGCGGATCGCCTCCGCACACGGTGACGTAGGCGAGGAGCACGGGCAGCGAGGGCAGCCGTTCGCCGGCCGCCGCGGCGGAGAGCGTCGGTGCCGAACAGGGAACGTCCCTGGCCATGTGCCGGTAGGTGGGGCCGCCCGCCTCGTCCCGGAGTTTGCGCAGTTCGTACGCGAAGCGCTGCACGGGCCCCGCGGCCGGGTCCAGCGGTTTCTCTCGGCGTCCCACAGGTGTCTCCCCCGCCCCCCGGTCCCGGACACAACCGTTTCCCACGGCACGGTAGCAAGCCCCTCGGCCGCCCCGACCTGCGTCCGGCCACGGCCAAAGCCGCCGGAATCCGATTGATCGGCGGCCGGAGCGGGCCTGCGCATCAATCCTCCGGCGGCTGGACTCGGCAACTCCGAGTCCCTCCGTCGTCACCCCGCCGACGACGCCGACGTACGGGAGTTCGTCATCGCCACCGCGCAGTCCGTCCGCCCGGCCCCCACCACGACCGTGCGCCTTCCGGGCGTCGTCCCCCGGCGCCCCGGCCGGCTTCTCCTGCTGCTGCCCGTCCTCCTCGCCCTCGTCCTCGGCCTGTGGGGCGTGCGCCGGGGCGGCTCGCTGTGGCGGGACGAGGCCGTCACCTACGACATGGCGCACCGGAGTCTGCCCGACCTGTGGGGCACGCTCGGCAACGCGGACGCGGTGCACGGGGCGTACTACCTCCTCATGCACGCCCTGTACGCCGTGTTCGGCGACGCCGACCCGCTCCTCGTCATGCGACTGCCGTCGGTCCTCGCCACGGCGGCGGCCACGGCGGGCGTGGTCCGGCTCGGGCACCGGCTGGCAGGCGCGCGCTCGGGCCTGTCGGCGGGCTTCGTCTTCGCCCTTCTGCCGCCCATGCAGGAGTACGCGCAGGAGGGCCGGTCGTACGCGCTGGTCTGCGCGCTGGTCGTGTGGGCCACGTATGCGCTGGTGCGGGCGGTGGCCGCGCGGGACACGAGGCTCTGGGTCGGGTACGGCGCGCTGATGCTCGCGGCCTGTCTGCTGCACGAGTTCGCGGTCCTCGCCCTGGCCGCGCACGGGCTCGCCGTCCCGCGCGCGACCCGGCGTCGCTGGGCCGCCACCTCGGCCACCGTGACCCTGGGGCTCGCGCCCGTCGCGGTACTGAGCACGGGCCAGTCCCAGCAGGTCGGGTGGATCGGCTTCGACGTCGCCTCGTACGTCACGTTCGCGGGCGTGGCCGCCCTCGGCACGGCCTGCGCACGCGTCCTCCCCTTGGGTACCGGGCGGGCCCTCGACCTCAGAACCCTCGCCCTCGCCCTCCTTCTCGCACCCACGGTCCTGCTCATGCTGATGTCCGTGCTCCAGCCCCTGTACCTGGACCGGTACGTCCTCTACGGCAACGCGGGACTCGCCCTGCTGATCGGCGCCGCGCTCCACCGGCTCGGCAGAGTGGGCCTGATACGGGTCACGGCGTCGGCGACCGTCCTCGCCCTGGTCCCCGGTTCCCTGTACCTGCGCGACTCCGCGAGCCGCACCGACGACGTCACGGCCATCGCCCGCACCGTCCAGGAACTGGGCGAACCCGGCGACGGAGTGCTCTACATGCCCCTGCGCCGCCGCGTGTGGTCACTGCCGCGTCCCGAGGCCGTCGAGGGCCTCCGGGACCTCGCACTGGCCCGCTCTCCGCACGCCTCGCGCACCCTGTACGGCACGGAGGTGTCCCCCTCCGAGATCCGGTCCCGCATGCTCGCCACCCCGAGGATCGTCACGGTCCGCGACCCGGCCGGCCAACCACTGGACGCCTTCGCGGGGGAAGCCGTGAAGCGGGGCGTGCTCAAGGCCCACTTCGAGGAGTGCACCATCCGCGAGGCACACGGAGCCCGGATCACGGTGTACGCACGCCCGGGCGAATGCTGATGGGCTGCGCGGCCGGCCCCCGAGCCCCGCACCATGCACACCACCCCGGGCGAAGCGTCATGCCTTCACCCCGACGTACACGGTCAGCGCGGTGAGCACGAACACGTCCGGCCGGTGGAACACGCTTGCCTTGTCATCCGGGTCGAGGAGCCGGTTGAGGGTGGCGAGATCGTCGGCGTCGAGGCCTTCCGCGAGTCCGTCGCGGCGGTGGGTGAGGGAGGTGACGATGA
Source organism: Streptomyces sp. NPDC048484 (assembly GCF_040651415.1). NCBI lineage: Bacteria > Bacillati > Actinomycetota > Actinomycetes > Kitasatosporales > Streptomycetaceae > Streptomyces > Streptomyces sp. NPDC048484. Next base: position 217,488 of record NZ_JBEZJY010000005.1, on the reverse strand, counting down.
ACGCGCGAGCCTCCTCGGAGACCGGGGCGGGGATGTCGAGCAGGAACGTACGGGTCCCGGTGTGGCGCAGCCCGACCGCGGTCAGCAGGGCAGGCCAGTCCTCGACGTCCTCGACGACGGCACCGGGCAGTTCGGCCCGCATCCGGGCGAACCACTCCTCCTGGATCGCGTCCAGCCTGGCCTGCAGACCCGGGCGGCCGATGCCGATGTCACGCGGGAGGTGGCGCGGGGGCAGGCCGCCTTCCAGGAGAGCGAGGGTTCCGCCCGGCGCGAGCCGGTCGACGAAGCCGGCGAGGGCGGTCCGCTGGTCGCCGACGTGGTGCAGAGACCGGCTCGCCCAGAGAAGATCGGCCGGGTACTCCAGGTCGCCGAGCCCGTCGCCCAGCTCGGCCTGCAGCGTGCCGAAGCGGTCGGCGATCCCGTGGCGGGCGGCGCGGGTGCGGGCTGCCGCCAGGAGGGGTTCGGCCCCGTCCACGGCCATGACCCGGGCCGTGGGGAACGTGTCGGCGAGCAGGCAGGAGATGACACCGGGGCCGCTGCCCGCGTCCACGACGAGTTCGGGGTCCGGCCGCAGCTCCCGCAGCCAGCTCGCCGCCTCCGTGTAGAGCGGGGTGAACAGCTCGGCCTCCTGCACCAGCATCGGAAGCATCTCGGCGAAGTCGATGTGTGTGTGGCTGTGACCCTGACCCTGACCCTGACCCTGACCGTGGTCGCGGTTCTGGTCGTTTCCGTGATCGTGTGCCATGGCTGCGAGCCTCTCGTTCGGGTTACGCCCAGCGTGCTACGCAACCCCCGAAAACAGCTACGCGACTTGCGGAAACAGCAAAGAGTTCCCCGCGCCCCCGAAGGGGCGCGGGGAACGGCGCGATCCTTAGGCGACCCCGCGCGATACGGAGGTCACAGTGCCGGATACGCGTTCTTCATGAGCTCCTGGAACTGCGCCGAGAACCAGTGCCCGGACAGCGGCGCGTTCGCCAGCGCGCCCGACATGTTGTTGTTGTTCCGCGGGTTGCCGGTGTACGTCGGGTCGCACATCCGGTCGAAGCCCTTGCCCTCGTCGTTGGGGATGGCGGTGCTCGACCCGTCCGACTCGCCCGGCGGCTTCATCCACACGTACGCGTCGATACCGGTCGCCGGTGCCGCCTGCGGCCGTTCGCCCAGGCCCGCGCCCGACTGGTTGCACCAGTTGCCGAGGTGGATGCGCCGGTCGTACCGGCCCCCGTCGACGTAGGTGTCCACGCTGGTCGTCGGCCCGGCGGCGGTGGGCCGTGCCGTGCCGCCCCACCCGTTGCGGGAGGTGTCGATCAGCATGCCGATCCCGGAGGGGAAGCCGATCGAGACCAGTTGGGTACGCATGGCCTGCGCGTACGACTGCTCGTCGACGTACCGGTTCCAGTCGATCCACTTCGACGTGCGGACCGAGGCTCCGTTCACCGAGTCGTTGATCGTGAAGTAGGCCTCCTTCGTGGCGCTGTAGTTGGCGGTGTTCACGATGAAGCCGTGCACATCGGCGACGGTCGCGCCCTCGGCGGAGGCGGCCTCCTTGAAGATTGCGGCGGAGGGCGCGAAGTTGTCGTCCCAGCCGAGCCAGCCGTGATGTCCGGCGTCTATGTAGTTGTAGACATTGGGCACGTCACCGAGTTTGTTCAGCGCGTAGCCGACGCCCTTCACGTAGTTGCCGTTCGCCTTCATCGTGTCGCAGTTGGCGGTGGCGGTGGCCCGCGGTGAGACGTTCGTGACGAGGTTCGGCAGCGAGTCGATCTCGACGGTGGTGACGATGCGCAGGCCCGCGTACTTGGTGTCCGCGAGGATCGCCGCGATCGGGTCGATGTACTGGGTCTTGTACTTGTCGATCTCCGTCGGGCCGAGCTCGCCGTTCGAGGCCAGTGCGGAGCAGTCACGGCCGGGCAGGTTGTAGACGACCAGCTGGACGACCATCTGGTCCGAGCCCTTCTGCGCCAGCGCCGCGTCGAGATGGGCGCGCAGGCCCATGCCGCCGTTCACGCCGTTGATCGCGGCGATCCGGTCGAGCCACACGCCGGTCGGCTGGTTGGCGATGCGGCTGCCGCCGGTCTCGGCGGTGGCCTTCGCCTTCCACTCCGGGTTCACGTACACCTTGGCGCCCGCGTACGGGTTGTCCACCCTGTTGCCCGTTCCCGGATCGGTCGGGTCGGTGGGGTCGGTGCCTCCGTCGACGTTGCAGGTGACACCATCGAGGGTGAAGGTTGTGGGCAGCGCGTTGGTGCCGCTGTAGGTGCCGTTGAAGCCGAAGCTGACCGAACCGCCGGTCGCGAGGGTGCCGTTGTAGCTCTCGTTGGCGGCGGTCACCGCGGTGCCGCTCTGGCTGAGTTTCGCGTTCCAGCCGCTGGTGATCTTCTGGTTTCCGGCGTACGACCACTTCACGGCCCAACTCGACTTGGCCGCGCTGTTGTTGGTGACCTTCACCGCGGTGGTGAAGCCGGTGTCCCACTGGTTCTGGACGTTGTACTCCACGGTGCAGGGGACGGCGGCCACGCCGACGTCCGGGGGTATCGCCGCGACGGCGGCGCCCGCGGTCCCGGCGACCAGCGCCAGCGCCGCGAGAAGTGCAGTTCCGGTACGGCTCATGTGCACGGTGTCCTATCCGTCGAGGGCGCGCCGATGGTCACGCGGCCCGGTGCCGAACGACATGGGAGTGCAGTCGTGAGGGGAGATCAGGGCCGGCCCGGAGTCGCGGTCCCAGGTGTTCCGGGTCCGGCCCAGGCAGGAGAGTGCGCGGGAAAGTGCGCGCGTCGAAGCGCGTCGTGATGCGGCCGATGGCGATACAGGAGTGCGGTGGCGCCGACCGCTGGAAGAGTGAACGCGAAAAGGTGAACGCGGGGGTGTCCCATGAGCGACTCCTTGCAGTTCGGTCGCGCCGCTCCGGACGCGTCGACTGATGGAACCGCTCCCACTGGTGCGGACGAAGGTAGCGCCAAGTGTTGGTAAGCAACAGAGGAGTCGCACTCTTGATCTATCGAATCATTTCGACTCTTCAAGCACCTTGACCCCTTGCACCCCTCTCCCCAGTATGGGAGCGCTCCCACTGGTTCAAGGCTTGTTGCTCCTCCCCCCATCTCCGAGCCACAAGGAGAGGAACCAGAACATGGCACCCAGACGCAACCGCCGTGCGCGGCGGATGTGGACCGCCGTGGTGGCGGCCCTCGCCCTCCCGTTGGCCACGCTCACTGCCGGTGCAACTCCCGCACGGGCGGCGGCGGTTCAGTGCAGCGTGGACTACAAGACGAACGACTGGGGCTCCGGTTTCACCGCCGAGCTCACGCTCACCAACCGCGGCACCGAGGCGATCAGCGGCTGGGCCCTGACGTACGGCTACGCGGGCAACCAGCAGCTCAGCAACGGCTGGAGCGGTACCTGGTCGCAGTCGGGGAAGACGGTCACCGCGAAGAACGCGTCCTGGAACGGGACGATCGCGGTCGGGGCCGCCGTCACGACCGGCGCCCAGTTCACGTACAGCGGCGCCAACACCGCACCCACCTCCTTCGCGATCAACGGCACGGCCTGCGCCGGCGCCCACCAGCCGCCGATCACCGTACTGACCAGCCCCGCGGCGGGTGCCGTCTACTCCCAGGGCGCCGCGGTCCCGCTCGCCGCGACCGCCGCGGCCGCCGACAACGCGACGGTCAGCAAGGTCGAGTTCTACGACGACACGACGCTGCTGGGCACCGACACCAGCTCGCCCTACACACTCTCGGCCACCGGATTGACCGTGGGCAGCCATTCTCTGCTCGCGAAGGCGTACGACAGCCTGGGCGCGTCGGCGGAGTCCACACCGGTCGGCATCACGATCGCCTCGGGTCCCGCCGTGGTGGTCTCGCCGACCCAACTCGGCGTCCAGCAGGGCAGGACGGGCACGTACGACGTGAAGCTCTCGACCCAGCCGTCGGCGAACGTGACCGTGGCGACCGCTCGCGCGAGCGGCAACACGGGGCTGTCCGTCACCGGCGGGACGTCACTCACCTTCACGCCGTCGAACTGGGCCACAGCGCAGAAGGTGACCGTCACGGCCAATGCCACGGGTACCGGTTCGGCCGTCTTCGACTCGACGGCCGCGGGCCATGCGAAGGCCTCGGTCACCGTCACCCAGCTCGCCGCGTCGAAGGAGTACGACGCCCGCTTCCTGGACATGTACGGGAAGATCACCAACCCGGCGAACGGCTACTTCTCGCCGGAGGGCATCCCGTACCACTCGGTGGAGACACTGATCGTCGAGGCGCCCGACCACGGCCATGAGACGACCTCGGAGGCGTACAGCTATCTGCTGTGGCTCCAAGCCATGTACGGCAAGGTGACGGGCGACTGGACGAAGTTCAACGGCGCCTGGGACATCATGGAGAAGTTCATGATCCCCACGCACGCCGACCAGCCGACCAACTCGTTCTACAACGCCTCTAAGCCGGCGACGTACGCACCCGAGCTGGACACCCCGAACGAGTATCCGGCGCAGCTCGACTCGGGTGTCTCCGTCGGCCCCGACCCGATCGCCGCCGAGCTGAAGAGCGCGTACGGCACGGACGACGTGTACGGCATGCACTGGCTGCAGGACGTGGACAACGTCTACGGGTACGGCAACTCGCCGGGCAAGTGCGAGGCGGGCCCGACCGACACCGGACCGTCCTACATCAACACCTTCCAGCGCGGCGCGCAGGAGTCGGTGTGGGAGACGGTGCCGCAGCCGACCTGTGACGCCTTCAAGTACGGCGGCAGGAACGGCTACCTGGACCTGTTCACGAAGGACGCGTCCTACGCCAAGCAGTGGAAGTTCACCAACGCCCCCGACGCCGACGCGCGGGCCGTACAGGCCGCGTACTGGGCGGACGTCTGGGCCGAGGCCCAGGGCAAGGGCTCCGAGGTGTCGGCGACCATCGGCAAGGCGGCGAAGATGGGCGACTATCTCCGCTACTCGATGTACGACAAGTACTTCAAGAAGATCGGCAACTGTGTGGGGCCGTCGACCTGCCCCGCCGGCACCGGCAAGGACGCCTCGCACTACCTGCTGAACTGGTACTACGCGTGGGGCGGCGCCACCGACACCTCGGCCGGCTGGGCCTGGCGCATCGGTTCCAGCCACACCCACGGCGGCTACCAGAACCCCCTGGCCGCCTACGCGCTCAGCTCGTACGCCGATCTGAAGCCCAAGTCGGCGACGGGTCAGGCGGACTGGGGCAAGTCCCTGGACCGGCAGCTGGAGTTCTACCGCTGGCTGCAGTCCAGCGAGGGCGCCATCGCGGGCGGTGCGACCAACAGCTGGCAGGGCCGCTACGCGACGCCTCCCTCCGGGACGCCGACCTTCTACGGCATGTACTACGACGAGAAGCCCGTCTACCACGACCCGCCGTCCAACCAGTGGTTCGGCTTCCAGGCGTGGTCGATGGAGCGGGTCGCCGAGTACTACCAGCAGACGGGTGACGCGGAGGCCAAACTCGTCCTCGACAAGTGGGTCGACTGGGCGCTGTCCAACACCACGGTCAACCCGGACGGCTCCTTCCGTATCCCGAGCACCCTCCAGTGGTCGGGCAAGCCCGACACGTGGAACGCGACAACCCCCGGCGCGAACACGGGACTTCACGTCACCGTCGCCGACTACACGAACGACGTCGGAGTGGCGGCCGCGTACGCCAAGACCCTGACGTACTACGCCGACCGGTCCGGTGACACCGAGGCGAAGACCACGGCGAAGGCGCTCCTTGACGGCATGTGGGCGAACAACCAGGACGCCCTGGGCGTCGCGGTCCCGGAGACCCGCACCGACTACAGCCGCTTCGACGACAGCGTGTACGTCCCGAGCGGCTGGACCGGCACGATGCCGAACGGTGACGCCGTCAACTCGTCGTCGACGTTCGACTCGATCCGCTCCTTCTACGAGGACGATCCTGCCTGGTCGAAGATCGAGGCGTATCTGGCGGGCGGGGCCGCGCCCTCCTTCACGTATCACCGGTTCTGGGCCCAGGCGGACATCGCCCTCGCCATGGGCTCGTACGCGGAGCTACTCGAATAGCCCCGTGCTTCGCGTACACCGGGCCGGACGGCCCCCACCTCACTGGGGGCCGTCCGGTCCACATGACTTTCGCGTCTTCGTCCCCCCACGCAAGGAGAGGGTCACCGTGCGAAGAACCCCCGTCCTCACCGCCGTGCTCGGGCTCGCCGCCGGGCTGCTGGCCGGTACGCCTCCCGCACTCGCCGCGCAGGTCGTCGAGAAGGCGGCCCCGGCGGCGGCCGTCGCCGCCGACACGTACACCTGGAAGAACACCCGCATCGACGGGGGCGGCTTCGTTCCCGGCATCGTCTTCAACCGGTCCGAGAAGAACCTCGCGTACGCCCGGACCGACATCGGCGGCGCCTACCGCTGGCAGGAGGCGTCGAAGAGCTGGACCCCGTTGCTCGACTCGGTCGGCTGGGACCGCTGGGGGCACACCGGGGTCGTGAGCCTCGCCTCCGACTCCGTGGCGCCCGGCAAGGTGTACGCCGCCGTCGGCACGTACACGAACAGCTGGGACCCCGGCAACGGGGCCGTTCTCAGGTCCGCCGACCGGGGTGCGACCTGGCAGAAGGCCGACCTGCCGTTCAAGCTGGGCGGCAACATGCCCGGGCGCGGCATGGGCGAGCGGCTCGCGGTCGACCCCCACAAGAACAGTGTGCTGTATCTGGGCGCGCCGAGCGGCAAGGGTCTGTGGCGGTCCACGGACTCCGGCGCGTCCTGGTCACAGGTGACGAACTTCCCGAATGTCGGCAACTACGTGCAGGACGCGACCGACACCAGCGGGTACGCCTCCGACAACCAGGGCATCGCCTGGGTCACCTTCGACGAGTCGACGGCTACGGGCACCGACGCCACCAGGACCATCTATGTCGGGGTCGCCGACAAGGACAACGCCGTCTACCGCTCGACCGACGCGGGCGCGACCTGGTCCCGTCTCGGCGGGCAGCCCACCGGGTACCTGGCCCACAAGGGCGTACTGGACGCGGCGAACGGCTACCTCTACCTCGCGTACAGCGACAAGGGCGGGCCGTACGACGGCGGCAAGGGCCGGCTGTGGCGGTACGCGACGGCGACCGGCACCTGGACGGACGTCAGCCCGGTCGCGGAGGCCGACACCTACTACGGCTTCAGCGGGCTGACGGTCGACCGGCAGAAGCCGGGCACGGTGATGGCGACGGCGTACAGCTCCTGGTGGCCGGACACCCAGATCTTCCGCTCCACGGACAGCGGCGGCACCTGGACGAAGGCCTGGGACTACACGTCGTACCCGAACCGTTCGAACCGCTACACCATGGACGTGTCGTCCTCGCCCTGGCTGACCTGGGGCGCCAATCCGTCGCCGCCCGAGCAGACGCCCAAACTCGGCTGGATGACCGAGGCGTTGGAGATCGACCCGTTCAACTCGGCCCGCATGATGTACGGGACGGGCGCGACGGTCTACGGCACCGAAAACCTGGGCCAGTGGGACAGCGGCGGCCAGTTCACCATCAAACCGATGGTGCAGGGCCTGGAGGAGACGGCGGTCAACGACCTGGCCGCTCCCCCGTCCGGCGGCGCCCAACTCCTCAGCGCCCTGGGCGACATCGGCGGCTTCCGGCACACGGACCTCACCAAGGTCCCGTCGATGATGTTCACCTCGCCCAACTTCACCAGCACGACGAGCCTCGACTTCGCGGAGTCCGCCCCGGGGACAGTGGTGCGGGCCGGCAACCTCGACTCGGGTCCACATGTGGCGTTCTCGACGGACAACGGCGCCAACTGGTTCGCGGGCACCGACCCCTCGGGGGTGAGCGGCGGCGGCACGGTCGCCTCGGCCTCGGACGGGAGCCGGTTCGTGTGGAGCCCTGAGGGTGCGGGCGTGCACTACGCGACCGGGTTCGGCACGTCATGGTCGGCGTCGAGCGGCATCCCGGCCGGCGCGACCGTGGAGTCGGACCGGGTCGACCCCAAGACCTTCTACGGCTTCAAGTCCGGCAGGTTCTACGCCAGTTCGGACGGCGGAGCGACCTTCACCGCCTCGTCCGCGACCGGGCTGCCGAGCGGCGACAGCGTACGGTTCAAGGCGCTGCCCGGTACGAAGGGTGACGTCTGGCTGGCGGGCGGCGCGAGCGACGGCGCGTACGGGCTGTGGCACTCCACCGACTCCGGCGCGACCTTCACCAAGCTGGCGGGGGTCGAGCAGGCGGACACGATCGGCTTCGGCAAGGCGGCGGCCGGCGCGTCGTACCAGACGCTCTACACGAGCGCCAGGATCGGCGGCGTACGCGGCATCTTCCGCTCCACGGACAAGGGCGCGACCTGGACGCGCATCAACGACGACGCACACCAGTGGGGCTGGACCGGCGCCGCCATCACCGGCGATCCACGCGTCTATGGGCGCGTGTACGTGTCGACGAACGGGCGCGGTGTCGTCTACGGCGACTCGTCCGACGCGGGCGGCGGCGGGGACGGCGGCGGGGGTACGGATCCGACGCCGACCGGCGCCTGCGCGGTCACGTACAAGATCACGAACCAGTGGTCGGGCGGGTTCCAGGCGGACGTCCAGCTCGCCAACACCGGCTCGGCCGCCTGGACCGGCTGGTCACTCGGCTGGTCCTTCACCGACGGGCAGAGCGTCACCCAGGCGTGGAACACCGAGCACACGCAGTCCGGCGCGGCGGTCACGGCGAAGAACGTGAACTGGAACGCCAACGTGGCGGCCGGCTCGTCCGTGACCTTCGGCTTCACGGCCCGTTGGTCGGGCACGAACACCGAACCGGCGGCCTTCAAGCTCGGCGACCGGTCCTGCTCGGTGACCCGGCCCACTTCGGTGCCGAAGGGAGCCGCGGGCCGGGGGTGAGGCAGAGAAGCTCCTGGGAACACAAGTCGCGACCTGGCTGTTGGACCGGGCATGATGATCCGCAGCGTGGACACGACAGTGGACACGACACAGGAGCTGGCCGCGTTCCTGCGGACCCGGCGCGAACGCCTGGACCCGCACGATGTCGGGCTGCCGTCGCGTGGGCAGTCCCGGCGGACCCCGGGACTGCGCCGCGAGGAGGTCGCCGAGCTGGCCGGGGTCAGCATCGACTACATCGTGCGGCTGGAGCAGGCCCGGGGGCTGCGGCCCTCGGCGAAGGTGGCGGAGTCGCTGGCCCGGGCGCTGCGCCTGGCCCCCGACGAACGCGCCTACCTCTTCGACCTGGCCCGGCAGCGCCCCCACAACGCCGACGAGCCCGCCACCACTGCGGCGCCGCCGCTCGCCCAGTTGGTCGCCGACCTGTCGCCGCTGCCGGCCATGCTGATGAACCACCGCTACGACATCCTGGCCTGGAACAGCGAAATAGCGAGACTGCTGCTGGATTTCGACACCCTGCCGCCGTCGCAGCGCAATGTGATGCGGCTGTGCCTGATGTATTCGAAGATGAGCGATTTCTATGTCGACCGCGAACACGTCGTGCGGGAGGGGATCGCCCACCTGCGCACCGCGTGGGCCGCGCATCCGGAGGATCGGGCGTTGGGCGACCTCATCGCCGAGTTCATCACCGGTGACGAGCAGTTCGCGCGATGGTGGGGCGAGCGGGACGTCAAAGTCAACGGTCGCGGGCACAAGGTCATGCGTCATCCCGACGTCGGTGTGATCGCAGTGAATTTCGAAACACTCACACCACTTCAAGATCCGGACCAGCTGTTGGTGATCTACCGCGCCGCGGACGACGAAAGCCAGTCGGCGTTGGACCGGTTGTGCGCACGGTGATGCCGAACCGTGCACTCGCGCACTGAGCCGAACCGTCGTTCCGGCGTGTTGTGGAATTCATCGGTGAGATCCGGGCCGACATCACGCCGGGAACGTCTCGGCGTTGCCACCTACCGCACCGGGCAGCGGACACCCGTTCGAGTACCTTGGGCACCCTCGGCAACCGACTGTCCGAGGGAGATCGCGCACGGTGCCACCAGCCTGATCGCCGACCCGATGCCGCCTATCGCGAGGGCGACCAATTCGCGTACCACGCTTACGACTTCTCGGTGGCTGCCCTGAAGTCGATCCGGGCCGCCCGCCCGGACGGCGCCCCCATCTACGTGATCCTGGACAACCTCTCCGCACACAAGGGCACCAAGATCCGCGCCTGGGCGAAGAAGAACAAGGTGGAGCTGTGCTTCACCCCTACCAACGCCTCCTGGGCCAACCCGATCGAGGCCCACTTCGGGCCACTGCGGCAGTTCACCCTTGCCAACTCCCACCGTCCGAACCACACCACCGTGCAGACTCGCGAACTGCATGCCTGCCTGCGCCGGCGCAACGCCAACGCCCGCCACCCCGGCGTCCTGGCCGCCCAGCGCAAAGCCTGGCTCGCCGGATGCCGCCGCCTACACCGACGCTACGAACGCAAAGGGGACCACTTCCTGGCCTTCACCAGCATCGCCTGTACCCTCACCTGCTACCGCAGGCTCGACAGCCGTGTGTGCCGCTAATTCGATGGCGCGCATCGAACGGTGCCCTCACGCTGGTCACTGTGGCAGAACCCCAGCACCAGATCCGCGCCCTCTACACCGCTTCCACGGTCACCGTCTACCAGGCGTACGGGCCGGAGATCGGCCTTCCCGCGGCCCGGGGCGGTCACTTCCCGGCGGCCTGGCAGCGGGACCGGATGACATGGATCATCAAACCGCACTCACTGCCCCAGCGTCGGCAGGCCTGCTACACCTGTTGTGTTGTCGAGGTCATCATGTAGCTGCTGGTTTGTTCGCGGACTGGACGACGTGTCCGGGTCTGCATCATCTAGTGGTGCCGCTGTCGTCGCGGCCACTGCATTGACTCCCGGAGCGTGGGGACACTGCCATATGCAGTGGTTGCACGCTGGAGGGTTTGCGCCCGGAGGGTCCAAGGATGCCGCGTGGGAAGAGCCGGAGTCAGGAATCCGTGGTACGCGCGGATGCACGAACTCCGCATTCTTGCCCATCGCTACGAATCGGCTGTACAGGCGGCTAGATCGTCTCGAGAAGTAGCGCGGAGCGCCAGTCGACACGAGAGGCCTCACCCTGTCGAGCCAAACTGTCTGCAAAGCGGCGAACTGCTCGTCCAGCTTCGGCAACTGGTCATCGAGCTCTACGAACTCACGGTTTTTCAGCTGCCTAAGTGCCTGGGCCCTGAAACGTATCTGTCCCGGTGTGGGCGTCTTGGTTAGCTTGTCCAGGGCCTCGCACAAGACCCTGAGTCGTGCGGCGAATTCGTCGACCATGGAGGTATAGGAGGGAAGCTGACCAGCGAAGTCCTGCTGACTACCCATTTCCAAGGAAGTCTTCTCGATGAATGCATCGTACGTCTCGTGTGCCGACCAGCTAACCGGGCGTCGCTTTTTTCGCCCGCCCAACAAGTCGATTGTTCGTTCACAATCGGCCACTGCGGCCTCTGCAACTCCCCTGATGTGACCGCAGTATTCGCTAAGCGCTAACAGTGGCACACTGCGTTCCCTGCGTTCTCGGCGCGGCCCTGGGCGTGCCAAGAACGCCACTGCCAGAGCACCTACGGCACCGATGGCCGCCACCATGATCTCGGTCAGCACGGTTCCCCCTTCGCGCAGCCGAGCACCGTTACCACAGCCTCCTGGGAGGATAGGCCCGCAGTAGCCGGGAACGGGAGAGCCAGGGGCGCATCCCGGGCGCCATGACTGCGGTGCGACTTCCAGAAGCACCACTCAAGTCGACAGCAACGAACCGGAGTATCCAAACAGCGCAACTGACACGACCCATGGTGCCGCTGCAGACTCAGAAGTCTGCGAACACGGCTTGACGTGGATCAAGCCCTCCTTCCTCTGGATGATGTACCGCTGCGATGGGGCTCCAAGGACGGCCAGGAAACCCTCCTCGCCATCGAGATCACCCGTGAAGGCTTCGAATGGGCACTGGGACATGCCTGCCTGTCCCACTATGAGCACGGCCTGCATCTTGACCGTGCAACCTGGAAACGCCAGTTGAAGCAGTCTCCAACTCGGGTCCAGTGGGACCCGGAACGTGACCTGCACCTGCAACCGCTTCCTCACCGCTCGCTGCAGCTCGGTCTCACAGGAGAAGCCGCCCACCGCTACGCGGACGAGTGGACGGTCTCCATCACCGACATCACCACACTTGCGCACACGATTCACGGCCACGTACGGGACGGAGACCTGACCGCAGCACGACGCCTCCTACCCGCAGAGCATTCCTACCCAGTGCCCGAAGGAGGTTTGGACCACTTACACCGGTGACCAGAGCAGCCAATTGAGATGACTTCTTGGTTTCCGTGTAGAGATTGACTCCACCCATGGCTGCCCACCCTCCCACCGCCCGCAGTACCTCGATCGGATCGTGCAGCTGACTCACGGTCCGTAACCGGCCCATCTCAGGCGGCCAGGAAACAAGTGGCCTCCTGGGCCGCGCAGAAAGTAGTTTGTCCCCGCCCTGCACGCCGCCCACGAGGAGTTCCCATGTTCGAAAACATCCGGGGCCTTTCTCCAGAGCATGCCGCGCGACTTGCCTACCTGGTCGAGCAGTGTGAGCCGTTGCTGGACCAAGACGAGGGCATGGAGCATGTCCAGCGGCTGCTGCGGGACCTCGGGGCCGGGGTCCTTGACTCGATCGTCGTCACCCGGGAACTGCTGGCAGCCGGCCCTGGGGACCTCGGGCAAGCGAAGGGGATTGTGCTGTCGAGCGCCGCGCGGACCACCGAGCTGTCGGCGCATCAGCAACTCGTGGACGTGGTGGAGCAGGCGAAGGACGTTGCCGACGGCCTCCTGCAGCTGGCCCAGACCCAGGGGGCCACCACCAGGATCGTCGCCATCGACGGCACTGGAGGATCAGGCAAGACGACATTGGCTGCCGCGGTGGCCGGACACCTCGACGGTGCCGTCATCGTCCACGTCGACGACTTCTACCGTCCCATGCCCGACCGCGAGCGAGAGCAACTCGACGCGGAACAGGGCTACCACCGCTACTTCGACTGGGAACGCCTCCGGGACCAGGTACTGATCCCGCTGCGGGACGGCCAGGCCGCCCGCTACCAGATCTACGACTGGACCACCGGACAACTCGGAGCCCGGCACGAGATCGCCTCTGGAACCGTGGTAATCGTCGAAGGCGTCTACTCCATCCGCCCGGAGCTGGCCCACTACTACCACTTCACCGCTTACGTCGACACCCCTCGAGGCGTCTGCCTGCAACGGGTGCGAGGACGGGGCGAGAATCCCGAGGAGTGGATCAAACGTTGGCGTGCCGCCGAGGACTACTACCTGCACACCACATGGCCCCAGTCCAGAGCCAAGCTCGTCGTCAGGGGCTGCTGAAGCAGGAAGAGCGCATGATCACTGAGCCGACCCGAGGGGCCTGATGAGGTCAATGAGGCTCCTGGGGATGGCTCTTGAATTGGGTCTCCCCAGACGTTCCCCAGGAAGCGTGTTCTTGAAAGCGGCGGCCGTCAGCAGTGCGCGACCGGCCGCCGCTTCATGGACCAGCAAGAGACACTCTTGCTGGTCAGCGGGTCACGGGGTGTAGATCGTCGGCCTCGGTGCCGTCCGCATGCCGTTGCCTATGTAGAAGCTGGGGTGCGGGGGCTGGTTGTACGCCGTGTTCTGCCAGGCGATGCCCGTGCGGTACATCGTGTCGTGGAGCAGGGTCGTGATCTTCGTGGTGGTCTCGGTCGGGGTGGAGTAGATGCGCAGCGCCGTGTTGTCGCTGGTCGCCCAGACGACCTCCTCGCGCCAGTCGCCGAAGAGGTCGCCAGAGAGGGCCGGGGTCGCCTTGGTCCCGTTGTTGGAGTGGACCGAGGATCCCGTCAGCTGGCGAGTGTCGGACGACGTGCCGTACTTGTCGATGTGGGTGCCGTCGAGGAGTTCGCGTGTGGTGTCCCCGTCCCACCAGGACAGGAAGTTGACGGAGGACGGTTCACGGCCCTTCGTGGCGCCCGCCTCGTCACGGATGGCGGTGTCGGAGGCGGACCACACCTCCGCGCCGTCGTTGCCCGCGTAGATGTCCCCGGCCACTCCCCTGCCGTTGTCGCAGCAGCCGGCGAGCTGCCAGCGGACCGCTCCGCTGCCGGGGTTGATGTACAACTCGGCCGGCTGGGAGGTGGATTCGGAGACCTTGAAGTACTCAAGGCCCGAGGTTCCCGGGTCGAGGTCGCCGAGGTGCTGGGCGTCGCCGTGCCCGGTCTTCGTGGTCCACAGGCCGTTGCCGTTGTCGTCGACGGCCATCGCCCCGTAGACGATCTCGTCCTTGCCGTCGTTGTCGACGTCACCGACGGACAGGCTGTGCGAGCCCTGGCCGTCGAAGCCCTTGCCGGTGTTGGTCGACGAGCTGGAGTCGAAAGTCCAGCGCCGGGTGAACGCCCCGTTCCGCCAGTCCCAGGCGGCGATCACCGAGCGCGTGTAGTAGCCGCGCGCCATGATGAGCGAAGGGCGGGCGCCGTCGAGGTAGGCCGTGCCCGCGAGGAACCGGTCCACGCGGTTGCCGTACGAGTCGCCCCATGACGAGACCGTGCCGCGCGCCGGGACATAGTCCACCGTCCCCATCGCCTTGCCCGTCTGACCGTTGAACATGGTCAGGTACTCGGGCCCGGATAGGACGTAACCGCTGGAGTTGCGGTGGTCGGCGGAGGAACTGCCGATGACCGCGCCCGTTCCGTCGACCGTGGCGTCGGCGGTCTTGGCCGCCACCTCTGCCTTGCCGTCGCCGTCGTAGTCGTACACCTGGAACTGTGTGTAGTGCGCGCCCGAGCGGATGTTCCGGCCGAGGTCGACGCGCCACAGACGGGTGCCGTCGAGCTTGACGCCGTCGATGATCGTGTTGCCGGTGTAGCCGGACTGGGAGTTGTCCTTGGCGTTGGTGGGCTGCCACTTCAGGACGAAGTCGAGCGCGCCGTCGCCGTCGAGATCACCGACCGAGGCGTCGTTGGCCTCGTAGGTGTACGCGACCCCGTCGGGGGTCGTGCCACCGGCGGGCGGGCTGATGGGCACGTCCTTGTATCCGGTGCGGAACTGGATCGCGTGCACGGAGTCGCTCTGCTCGACGCCGCCCACAACCGCGCGGACCGTGTAGTCGGCCTGGGCGGGCCCACCGGAGTGGAAGTAGTTCGTGGAGCCGGTGACCGGGGTCGAGTTGACCTTCGTACCCGCCCGGTAGACGTTGAACGACACGTCGCCCGGGTCGGTGCCGAGCCAGCGCCAGCTGACCAGGTTGCCCGCGTCGGTGTGGACGCTGACGACACCCCGGTCGAGCTTCTCGGCCTGGCGCGCGGTCGCGGCCTGTGCCGGCGCCGCGGTGAACGTGGTGAGACCGGCGGCGGCGAGGGTGCCGGCGAGCACCGTGGAGAGGAGGAGACGGGTCCTGCTGCGTCTGCGATGCGGGTGCTGCACGGTGGGGTACCTCCCTGGGAGGGGCAGACGGGTTCTGCTACCTCAGTTGCCACTGGAGGCACGGGAGTTGCCGCGTTTCGGTAAGCGCTCTCTACGTGTGGGCGTGCGTGAGTGCGGCGACCGCTGTTACGTGCGGAGGCTCGCGAGTACGGCGACCGTCGCAACGTGCGGGCGCGCCCGAGTGCGGCGCCCTCGTCACATGTAGGTACGCGCGAGTGCGGCGACCGTCGTCGCGATGCGTTCGCGCAGTTCGGCCGGTTCCAGCACCTCGACGTCCGTACCCAGGCGCAGGAACTCGGCGTGGGCGTGCTCGACGGACTCGATGGGGACGGCGGCCAGGGTCCAACCGTCCTCGTCCGTACGGCCGTCGGCCCGTACGACCTCGCCCGCCGGGCCGGTGAGACGGACTCCCGGGGCGAGCCGGACCACCGCCTCGCCCCGGTGGAGCCGGTCGTGGAAGTCCCGCTGGTACGCGGTCCAGTACGCGGCGAGGTCGAAGTCCTCCGGGCGGCTGAACTCCTCGTCCGAAGTAACCAGTTCCAGGATCTGGTCGACACGGAACGTACGCGGTCCCGGGCCCGCGACGACGTACCAGCGGCCCGCCTTCAGGACCAGTCCGTACGGTTCGAGGCGGCGCCGCACGTCGGTCGGCTCGCGCCAGCGGCGGTACAGGACGTGCAGGACCCGCCTGTTCCAGACCGCGTCGGCGACGGCGGGGAGGCAGGGGGCGGCCCCGCTGTCGGCGTCCGCATACCAGCCGGGCGCGTCCAGGTGGAAGCGGCCGCTGATGCGGTCGGCGTGCTCGCGCAGCTCCCGCGGCAGGGCCGCGCGCACCTTGAGCTGGGCGGCGGCCAGCAGGGGGCCGAGCCCCAGTTCGGCGGCGGGACCCGGCGCGCCCGCGAGGAACAGGGCCTCGGCCTCGCCCGCGGTGAGGCCGGTCAAGCGGGTGCGGTAGCCGTCGAGGAGCCGGTAGCCGCCGGCATGCCCCGCGTCGCCGTACAGCGGGATGCCGGCCGCGCTCAGCGCCTCGACATCCCGGTAGACCGTGCGCACCGAGACCTCCAGCTCCGCCGCGAGGGCGGCGGCGGTCATCCGGCCCCGGGTCTGGAGCAGCAGGAGGATCGAGACGAGGCGGGCCGACTTCATCTCCTCAGAATGCCAGCCTTCACTGACAGAAGGTGTCAGTGAAGCGGACCTAGCGTCCCCCTCATGGCCTTCATGGAAAAACTTCTGACCGTGCCGCCGCCCATCGTGGTGGCGGGCCGGCGGATCAAGCGCTATCACGTGTCCGCCGACCCGGCGGGCATCGCGCCCGACATCGAGGAGGCGGCGTACGCGATGCTGCCGAAGCTGCTTCCGGAAGCGGACGGCACACCGCCCGCCACGTTCGTCGTGCTGCACCGGGGCGGTGACGACGGCGCGTACCTCAACGCGTACAGCTGGGTGTGGGACAACGTCCTGCACTTCAAGGCCGCTACGGCGGGTCAGCCCGTGCTCGGCTGCCCGGATCGCGAACCCACCCACTTCATCACCCTGGAGCTGCCGTGGATCGGCTGTGTCTGGGAGCTGCCACCGATCCTGCACGAACGTGACGCCTGGGTGCGGCACATGATCGCGCCCGGCACACCCGACCTCGACGCATACCTGGCCGACTGCCTCCCTGAGGGCACGACGGGAGACCGTTCATGAGCGGGTGGCAGGACACCCGGCCCGGGTTCCGGCACGAAGTCCGGCACGAGGTCCGGCACGGCGTCCGGCCCGGGGAGTTCACGCGTCGGTCGGTGGTCCTGGACTCGAAGTCGGACTCGGCAGCGGCCCCGACCCCAGCTCCGGCCCCGGCCGTGGCACTGGCCCCGGCTTCCGGAACGCCCGTAGCTTGAACTCCGGTTCCTGACGCGGGACATGCTGGCCCGGGAGCTGTTCCAGACGGGACGCGAGCTTCTCGGTGAGGGGCTCTCCCGGCGGCAGCAGGGTGTACCAGCCGCGCCGTACGTCAGCCGCGGCCCGTGCCGGGGCCCGGCCCTGGCCGCAACCGCGGAAACTCGCCCGTCCCGCCGGGAGCAGCGCGTGCCGGTCGGCGTACGAGGCCACGAGGTCGGAGCGGTCACGGGCGGCGCGGCGGGGGCGCGGCGCCATCACGGCATCGATGTCACTGCCCACGTCGTGCGAGGCGGCCTTGTCCACGGTCGCGACGAAGACGCCGCCGGGGCGCAGCACCCGGGCCGCCTCGGCGACGACCTTCTCCGCGTCGTCCAGGAGGTGCAGTAGCCAGATGGCCGAGACGGCGTCGAACGAGGCGCAGGGAAAGGGGAGTTGGCGGATGTCGGCGAGCACGACACGGCCCGGCACTCGCTCGGTTGCCCGTCGCAGCATGCCGTACGCCGCGTCGGCGCCCGTCACGTCGAGATCGGCCTCCGCCAGCCGGCGGGTCACGATGCCGGTACCGCAGGCGGCGTCCAGGAGGGTGACCGTACCTTCGGGGATCAGCCCGAGAACGGCGCTCGCGGCCGCGGCGGCACGGGCTTCGCCGCCCCGTGACGCGTCGTACCGCTCGGCTTCCTCGTCGTAGTCGAACACCGGCGTGCTCAGCTCGCGCCGTGCCCGGGGGCCAGCTCCTCGACCCGGCCGGCCAGCTCGAAGTCCTTCTCGGTGACGGTGCCGCCCGCGCTGTGCGTGTTCACGGCGAGGGAGACGCTGTCGTAGCCGAGCGTGAGGTCGGAGTGGTGGTCCAGCTCGTCCTGCACCTGGGCGATGTGCACGACCAGGGCGGCCGCGGCGAAGTGCGAACCCAGCCGGTAGGAGCGGGCGATCCTGTCTCCGTCCAGGGACCAGCCGGGCAGTTCCGAGAGCCGGTCCGCGATGTCCTTCTGCGACAGCGGTTCGATGGGCATGATCTCGCTCCTTCCATGAGGTCCGGCACGACGTCCGGCATGACGTCCGCCACGACGTCGGCCAGGTCGTCCGGATCTCCTCAGCGTGCCACAGTCCGGCTCTCCCGTACCTGGTCAGGCGGGTCCCGGGAGTGCGGCGAGGTCTGCATTCAGCCGCATGACCGTGCGTCGGCTCGCAGGAGACACGGAGACACATCGACTACGGTCGAGGCATGACCACCGCCGCGCCCACCGCCGCGCCCAGCTCAGGGGCCACGTCCGGGTCCGTCGGTGTTTCCTCCGGCGCCCAGGGCGGTGCCTCCGCCGCCGCCAAGCGAGTCGGTCCGCTGCTGCGCGGCTGGCGGGAGCAGCGACGGGTGAGTCAGCTGGAGCTGGCGCTGCGGGCGGGGTCGTCGGCGCGGCACATCAGCTTCATCGAGACGGGCCGCTCCCGACCGAGCGAGGACATGGTGCTGCGGCTCGCCGAGCACCTGGACGTACCGATGCGGGACCGCAACTCCCTTCTGCTGGCAGCCGGTTACGCGCCCCACTATCCGGAGACCCCGCTGGACGATCCGGCGCTGGACGCGCTGCGTGAGGGAGTGGAGCGGCTGATCCAGGGTTACGAGCCCTATCCGGCACTGGTCGTGGACGCCACGTACAACGTGGTCGCCGCGAACCGGGGCATCGTGATGCTGCTCGACGGCGTCCCGGACCATCTGCTCGCTCCTCCGCTGAACGCGATGCGGCTGACGCTGCACCCCGAGGGGCTGGCGCCCAGGATCCGCAATCTGCGCGAGTGGCGCGGCCATCTGCTGGCCCAGATGGAGCGGGACATCGCCCTGCGCCGCTCGCAGCCGCTGCGTGCGCTGTACGAAGAGGTGGCGGCCTATCCGCACCCTTCGCCGGAGCACGGTTCCACGGTCCACGGTCCACGACGAGGAGCCCCCGGAGCCTGTCCCCTACTTCGCGCTGCCGATGCAGATCGAGCACGACGGGCGGGTGCTGTCCTTCATCTCGTCCATCTCCACGTTCAACACCCCCATGGACGTGACGGTCGCCGAGCTGGCCATCGAGACACTGCTTCCGGCCGACCCGAAGACGGTCAAGTACCTGCAGTCACTGATGTTCTGACAACCGATCAGCTCTGTGGGTACGAGTTGGTTCAGCTCATCCGAACCCCAGCAGGGGGCTGTCGGAGCGAGGCCGGCAGGGTGACACCCTGGATCAGGTGAGGCATTCACCGGAACGTGGCACACTTCTCGCCATGCTCGGCGCTTGGGGAGGCGTGACGTGAGTGAAAGGCGTCCTGCGCCGACCGTGGGGCAGGTGGTACTGGGGAGGCGGCTCCAAGAGCTGCGCGAGGCGTCCGGCCTGAGGCGGGACGAGGCCGCGCGGATCCTGCGGGTCGCCGGCGCGACCGTCCGCCGGATGGAGATGGCCGAGGTCACGCTGAAGATCCCGTACGTCCAGGTGCTCCTGTCGACGTACGGCGTGCCCGACGACGAGATCGCGGCGTTCGTCCGACTGGTCGAGGAGGCGAATCAGCCCGGCTGGTGGCAGCGCTTCCACGACGTCCTGCCGGAGTGGTTCAGCCTCTATGTGAGCCTGGAGGGGGCGGCCTCGATCATCCGGTCGTACGAGCCGCACTTCGTGCCCGGGCTGCTGCAGACCGAGGACTACGCCAGGGCCGTCCTGGAGGCGGGCACGGTCGGGCAGACAGGACCCGAGGAGATCGAACGCCATGTGTCCCTGCGGATGGCCCGGCAGAAGCTGCTCACCGAAGAGCATCCGCCCCACCTGTGGGTGATCATGGAGGAAACGGTCCTGCAGCGGCCGGTCAGCATCCGCTCCGAGGTGATGGCGGACCAGCTGGACCATCTCCTGGAGTGCGCCGAGAACGAGCACATCACGCTGCAGGTCGCCGAGTTCGCGTCCGGCCCGCATCCGGGGACGTACGCGCCCTTCGTGCTGTTCCGTTTCCCGGAGCCCGAGCTGCCGGACATGGTCTACACCGAGTACCTGACCGGGGCGCTCTACCTGGACTCCCGCAAGGAGGTGGCCGCGCATCTGGAAGTGCTGGACCACATGGCGGCCGGCGCCGCCTCCGCCCAGCGCACCAAGGAGATGATCCTGGAGCGCCGGGCGGACTTCTGAGCGGGATCGTCCCCGGGAGCCTGGGCCCAGGGCCCAGGGCCGGGACTCAAGCCCGGAGCCCGGAGACGGGAGACGGGAGCCCGGAGCCGGGAGACGCAGGGAGACCCTCAAAGGCCACTGGCGGGCCGCGGGTTTCGCGTCAGGAGGAGTCGCCCTTCGAGCCCCGGTCGTCCTCCGTGGCCCCGGCGTTCTCGGCAGTCCCGGCGTCCTTGGGGGATCCGGTGTTCTTGGCCGCCTCCTTCTCCTCGTCGACGATCTCGGCGTCGACCACACCCTCCTCGTCCGCCGACGAGGTCTGCCCGGTGTCCGCCCGGTCCTCCGAGGGCGACTGCTGGGCCTGGGCGTACATGGCCTGGCCCATCTGCTGGCTGACGGTGGCGAGTTTCTCGACGCCGGTGCGCAGGGTGTTCGTGTCGGTGCCGTCGCGGTCCTCCAGGAGGCCCTTCAACTCGGCGATCGCGGCCTCGACCTCCGTCTTGGTGTCGGCGGGGATCCGCTCGTCGTTGTCACGGATGAACTTCTCGGTCTGGTAGACGAGTTGCTCGGCGTGGTTGCGGGCCTCGGCTGCCTCGCGGCGGCCCCGGTCCTCGTCGGCGTACTGCTCGGCCTCGCGCATCATGCGGTCGATGTCGTCCTTGGCCAGCGCGGAGCCGCCCGTGACGGTCATCTTCTGCTCACGGCCGGTGGCGAGGTCCTTCGCCGAGACGTGCATGATGCCGTTGGCGTCGATGTCGAAGGCGACCTCGATCTGCGGCAGCCCGCGCGGCGAGGGCGGCAGCCCGGTGAGGTCGAAGACGCCCAGCTTCTTGTTGTAGGCGGCGATGTCGCGCTCGCCCTGGAAGACCTGGATGCCGACGGACGGCTGGTTGTCCGTGGCGGTGGTGAAGATCTCCGAACGCCGCGTGGGAATGGTCGTGTTGCGCTCGATGAGCTTGGTCATGATGCCGCCCTTGGTCTCGATGCCCAGGGACAGCGGGGTGACGTCGAGAAGCAGGACGTCCTTCACGTCACCGCGGATGACGCCCGCCTGGAGCGCCGCGCCGAGGGCCACGACCTCGTCCGGGTTGACACCCTTGTGCGGGTCCTTGCCGGTGAGTTCCTTGACCACCTCGGTCACCGCGGGCATCCGGGTGGAGCCACCGACGAGGATGACGTGGTCGACCGCCGACAGCTTCACGCCGGCGTCCTTGACCGCCTGATGGAAGGGGGCCTTGCACCGTTCGAGCAAGTCGGCTGTCAGCTCCTGGAACTGAGCGCGCGTCAGCTTCTCGTCGAGGTGCAGCGGGCCGTCGGCGGTGGCGGTGATGTAGGGCAGGTTGACGGTCGTCTCGGTGGACGAGGACAGCTCGATCTTGGCCTTCTCCGCGCCCTCACGCAGCCGTTGGAGCGCCATCTTGTCCTGGCCGAGGTCGATGCCGTACGCGCCCTTGAAGCGTTTGGCGAGGTGCTCGACGACCCGCTGGTCCCAGTCGTCACCGCCCAGCTGGGTGTCGCCGTTGGTGGCCTTGACCTCGATGACACCGTCGCCGATTTCGAGGAGGGAGACGTCGAAGGTGCCACCGCCCAGGTCGAAGACGAGGACGGTCTGTTCCTCGCCGCGGTCGAGTCCGTAGGCGAGGGCCGCGGCCGTCGGCTCGTTGATGATCCGCAGGACGTTGAGGCCCGCGATCTCACCCGCCTCCTTGGTGGCCTGGCGCTGGGTGTCGTCGAAGTAGGCGGGCACGGTGATCACGGCGTCCGTGACGTCCTCACCGAGATACGCCTCGGCGTCCCGCTTCAGCTTCTGCAGCACGCGCGCGGAGAGTTCCTGCGCGCGGTAGCGGGTGCCGTCGACCGTGCCGCTGTCGGGGAACCGCCAGCCCGGGTCCCCCATATGGCGTTTGACGGAGCGCGCGGTGCGCTCGATGTTCGTCACAGCCTGCCGCTTGGCGACCTCTCCGACGAGCACCTCACTGTTCTTGGCAAAGGCCACCACCGAGGGGGTGGTGCGCGCGCCCTCGGCATTCGCCACGACCGTGGGCTCACCCCCTTCCAGTACGGCCACCACCGAGTTCGTGGTACCGAGATCGATCCCGACCGCACGTGCCATGTCCGTCCCCTTCCGCCCGGTCCTGCCCGCGTTCCTTCCCGCGTCCCTTCCCTCGCTCCATCAGAAAACTTGAGTGCCATCCTGTCAATGGGGCGAGCACCCCCGACCGGCCCGGACATGACGATCCGGACGTGACCGGACATGACGATGCCGCGCCCTCTTGCGGGGCGCGGCATCGGCGGGGAGGACGAGGCGTCAGGCGAGCTTCGCCGACAGCGTGATCGTCGTTCCCGTCAGCGCCTGGCTGACCGGGCAGTTCTTCTTGGCGTCCTCGGCGGCCGCGGCGAAGGCGTCGTTGTCGAGGCCAGGCACCGTGCCCTCCACCGTGAGGTGGATGCCCTTGATGCCCTCACCCGGCTGGAACGTGACGTCCGCGGAGGTGGTGAGCTTGGTGGGCGGGGTGCCCGCACCGGCGAGGCCGTGCGAGAGCGCCATGGAGAAGCAGCTGGAGTGGGCGGCGGCGATCAGCTCCTCGGGGCTGGTCTTGCCGTTCGCCTGCTCGGCGCGCGACGGCCACGACACCGGCTGCTCGCCGATGCCGGAGGAGTCGAAGGTGACGACGCCGTTGCCCTCTAGCAGGTTGCCTTCCCAGACGGTGTGTGCGGAGCGCGTTGTTGCCACGATGATTCCCTTTCGACGAGGTCCCGGTTCCGGGTCCGTGGCACCATCCGATCACACTCGGGTCGCACGCGGGCTCAGCGCACGCGAAAGACCGGCCCCCGGGCGGTGAACGGCAGGGACGAGCCCTGCGGGATCAGGTAGGCGTGCTCGCGGCGGACCCGCAGTACGTCGCAGTAGCCGTCGGTGATGATCAGGACCGGAGCGCCCGGTGGGAAGTCCTTGGCCCGGTGGAGGACGTCGACGCCGGGCTGGAGGATCGTGCCGCCGCGGCCGTGGACACGTACCCGCCCCGCGATGTCCGTGACCGGGAGATAGCCCGCGTCGTGCGGGGCCGCGTCGCAGAAGACGACCCGCGCGGCCGGTACGTCCCGGGCCTCCGCGTACGAGGCGATGGCGCCCAGTGCCTTGCCGAGCAGGGTGCGGTTCATGGAACCGGAGGTGTCGAGCACCACGCCGAACGTGCAGCGGGCGATCTCCTCGGGCGGGAAGTAGCGTCCGGCGCGGGGGATGTCGGGGGTGGCGGCCTGGCGGCGGGAGGGGCGCGCGTAGGTCCGCAGCGGCTCGGGGCGCGGGACGAACTCGTCGAACCAGCGGGCCAGTCGGGCGTCCCAGGGCAGCGGCGGATGGCTGAGCGCGCGGATCTCCTCGACGAGGCCGCCGGGCAGGAAGCCGCGCTCCTGCCGCTGGTGCAGGTCCAGGCCCTGGGCGAGGCCGCGGCGGTAGAACTCGTCGAGGTCGACGTAGTCGCGGGGCGAGCCGAGGGTGCCGCCGAGGATGTCCCCCACGCCCTTGCCGCGCAGGGTGGCGAGCCGTCGGTGACGGCGCGGGTCGGTGGCGATCCGATCGTAGACCTCCTCGGCGGACAGGCCCTTCAACTCCTGGTCGTACAGCAGCCCTTCGGGCATCGTGCCGACGCGCATCTCGATCAGCCAGGCGTTGATGACGTAGTCGCAGGCGACGTTGAAGAGGTACGGGTCACGGGCGCCGCAGCGGTCGCCGTGGCGCAGCGCGGCGTGCAGCATTTCGTGGGCCAGGACGAATCGCCACTCCTCGTCGTCGAACTGCCGCAGCGGGTTGATGTAGATCTCGGCGGCCTCCGGGTCGACCGCGGCGACGGAGATGCCGTGCGCGCGGGCGAGTTCGGCGTCCGCGACGATCGTGATACCGGCCGCGATGCCGCCGAGCAGCGGGTAGGAGGAGACGAACCAGCTCAGTGCGCGCTCCCACGGCTGACGCGGGGTGATGCCTCCGCGCATCGAGTCGCGGCGGCCACCCGCCATGTCCATCGCGGCGGACACAGTGCGTGTCAGCGCGTGGGCGAAGGCGAGCTGCCAGTCCGGCGCGGTGCCGCCCCGCCAGCTGTCCCAGGTGACCAGCACCTGGTCCGGTTCACCACCCGCCGTGCCGCAGCGCTGGTACACGGCCGGCACACCGGCGCCGTCGCGGCGCCAGCGCGCGGCGAGCTGCTCCTCGTCACCGTCGGGGTACGCGATCGGCAGGTCCGCGGGGGTCAGGCCGATAGGGAAGCCGAGCAGGAAGCGGTTGACGACGACGCAGCGGGCGGCCAGGTCGAAGCGGTCGGGCTGCTCCCGCACGGTGTTGCGCGCCGGGACGTGCCCGAAGCCCAGATGGAGGGCGCCGTGCGCGACCGCCCAGGCCCATTCCTCGGGCTCGGCGCGGCGCGACGGGTGGACGTGCAGTACGCCGTCGGAGTCGACGCGGACGAGCCCTTCACCGGGTGACTCCTCGCAGTCCTCCTGACGGCAGACGCTGAAGCCGATGGCGGCCAGCGCGCGGTTGGCCCGCACCAGCCGCATCCCCTCGGCGAACGCCTCACCGGCCAGATCCTTCTTGGGCTTCGCCTGCTTGCCCGTACGGCTCATTAGAGGACCATCCCTTCTGCAGCCCTCTTCGGTAGGGTTGTGACCTCTCGGTCCCGGTGGGTACACGGCCAGTGTTGCGAACCGTTCGACGGCCGACGCGCGGCGCTCACCGGCGTGCCTCCACGAGGCGTGGCATGTCGCGGGCCGCCTCCACCAGGAACCAGGCGGGCAGTACGGGGTTGCCGTCCTCGTCCGAGGCGATGACGCTCTGCGCGACCTCCACCGAGATCTCGGCGAGCTGCACGAGCAGCGACTTGGCGCGGTACGCGGTCTGCCGGCCGTTCGCCGAGGCGTGCTCCTTGCTGGCGGGCAGTTCCTTGACGAGGCGGCCGCGGAAGGACTCGGCGAGGTAGTACAGCAGGTCGCGGTCCTCGACGCGGTTCGGCCAGTGGGCCTCGCCCTTGATGATCGCCTCGATGCCGAACCGGCTGCGGACGATCTTCACATAGCCGCAGAAGGCGACCGCGTGCGCGGGTGTCAGCGTGCCGTGTGCGATCACCTTGAGCGTCGGCTCGTCGAGTGTCGGACCGAAGGAGCGCAGGGCGTCGGAGAGCATGTGCCAGGAGCGGGGGGTGGAGAACGGCTCCTCGGTCTTCGGCGGCCTGGACCACAGGTGGTCGGGCCGGTCGGTGAGGTGGTCGAGCACCCACGGGTGGATGTCGTTCGCCGCCGCCCACACCAGCCAGTCCTTGGACGAGGCCTCCAGGTGCACATGCGTGAGGCGGTTGACCAGTGCCGACGCGATCGGGCGCGCCAGTGCGTTGTCCGTCGAGCGGTTGCCGGCGCCGATCACGATCGAGCCCGCCGGCAGCTCGTAGTTGCCGATACGGCGGTCGAGGATCAGCGAGTAGAAGGCCTTCTGGACGTCCGGCGTCGCCGCGTTGAGCTCGTCCAGGAACAGGCAGTAGGGCTCGTCGCGGGCGATCGCCTCCGGCGGGCAGAAGACCGAGCGGCCGTCCCGGATCTGGGGTACGCCGATCAGGTCCTCCGGCGCCAGTTGCGTACCCAGCAGGCTCACGCACTCCAGGCCCAGCGATTCGGCGAACTCCCTCACCAGGGAGGACTTTCCGATCCCCGGGGCTCCCCAGATGAAGACCGGCCGCACGGTCGCGAGACCGAGCAGCAGCTCCGGTATGCGGGTGGGAGTGACGGTGACGGCTGCCTGCACGCAGCGACTCCTGAAGTGTGTTCGAGTGGGCCGCGCCGGTGCGCGATGTCCGATGCGCTCAGTGTGGGCGCTTCCGGCACCGGCCCGCAGCTCATTTTCCGGCGCCCCGCGCCCTCCCGTACCACCGCACCCTCATACATCACTCGCGCCCTCCCGTACCACTGCGCCCTCTTGCATCACCCTCGGCCGCCCAGACCGCCGCGGCCGTTCGCCCCGCCGCGGCCTCACGCCCCACAGCGGCTCAAGAGGCGGTGCGGCATGTCCGTGACGGGTCCCTATGGCCTGAATACGCGCTGGGCAAACACCTCAGGCAGTGACACTTTGGGGCCCTCTCGCCCGCCGGACAGGGGTGTGCGGCGAGGGGTCCGACAGGGGGTACAGGCATGCGCATGATCTATTCGGACCACGGTCCGTCACCGCTCGACTCGGGCAAACCAGGCGCGTCCGACCGCGATTCCGCCCTCGGCTGGTGGGGTGCCTTCAGCCTGGAGAGGTTCGCTGCCGCGTCGGGGCTCAGTCAGACACACGAGGACGCCGGCGGCTGGCTCGCCTATCTCGACCAGTTCCAGCCCAGGAACTTCTGGTTCCAGGACGCGGCTGTCCAGGTGTGGGCGTACGAGGAGGCGTTCGACAACTGGCAGGATCGCTACGGCCTCGACGCCGTGACGGCGGTCTACCACTCGGGACACGGCACGATGCGCGACAACGGGCAGTTCGTTGCGCCGCTCGGTGCCGCATGGGACGGGCGCACCAACGCCGAGTCGCAGCGCATGGCGTTCGGCAACGAGCGGGTCAACTACGTCTTCTGGTCGACCTGCCTGTCACTCCGCGTGCTCGACGGGCACTCGCCGATCCGCACCTGGGCCGCTCCCAACCTGGGTTCCAGGATGATCTTCGGCTTCGAGACGGTCAGCATCGACAACCCGAACTACGGCAAGTTCTTCTGGGAGAAGTGGCGGTCGGGCCAGACGTTCTGCGAGGCCTGGCTGAACGCGTCCTGGGACATCTACCACGGGCAGGCGCCGTCGGTGGCGGCCACCGGGGCGACCCAGGCCGAGGCGGTCAACCGGCTCAACTCGGAGCGCATCCTCTACCGCGAGCACGTACCGGACTCGTGGTACGCGTGGCGCTGGTACAACGCCCGTGAGAGCCTGCGCGAGCCGCTCACCGCGTTCCCGCAGGAGCCGCGGACCGTCCAGCTCGCGCCGCGTGACCCGAGCGCCGAGCTGACGCGACTGGCCGACAACATCGGGGAGTTCCCGGCGGCGGCGCTCCAGGAGGTCCCGGTCGAGCAGCAGGGCGTGCTGAGCGTCAGCTCCGGTGACCGGTATCTGTCGACTGCTCCGCGCGCGGCCCGCTGGGTGCGGCTCGGCGAGGCGAACCACCGCAACACCCGGCAGCTTCCCACGGCGGAAGCCGTCGAGCGGGCGCAGGAGTTCGCGCGGCGGCACGCGGACGGGGCCGAGCTGGTCGTGGACGGCGTGTACGACCTGTGGCAGAACTCCGGCGCGGCGGACGGCTCACAGATCGGGGAACCGGTCTCACTGCAGACACATGTGACGTTCCGTCAGCTTCTTGACGGGGTGCCCGTCATCACGCCGGACCGCGGTGAGATCCGCGTGGCGCTGGACAACGACGGCGCCGTGGTGCAGGCGCACCTGTCGACCCGTGAGTCCACGGGGTCCACCCGCACGCCGGGTTCCATGGTCGCCCCGCCCTCCGGACCGGGCCGGCAGGCCGCCCGGGCGCCGAGCGCACAGATCCCCGCGGACGCGCTGGCGGCGGCTCAGCGCCGGCTCGCCGCCGAACTCGCCGTGGCGGACTCGGACGCGGAGCGCTCGGTGGCGCAGGTCCAGCAGGAGCTGGAGATCCGGGACGTGCCCGGCACCCTGCGGGTCGGCTACGAGATCGACGGCAACGAGGCGTTCCCGGCGGCCCGCAAGCTGGTCGAGATCGGCCGGGCGGGCAGCGAGTTCGTCACGCGCCGCTGGGTGGTCGCCCCGCTGGCCCGGTGAGTCGGGGCTCGTCGGGTCCTGGTGGGCCCGGGTGAGTCAGGTGGTGCGGCGGGCCGGTCCTCCGTTCAAGGGGGCGGAGGACCGGCCCGCCGCACCGGGTCCGCGCCGGGTCCACACCGGGTCCGCGCCGGTCGCGCCGTCAGGCGGCCTGCCGTCGTCCTGGGTGGCCGGGGTGGGATTCGACGGGTACCTGCGGACCGTCGCACTCACGCAGCCAGCGGCGCAGTACCTGGTGCACGTGTTCGGCACCGACCAGTTCCTCCCCGTCCTCGACGGGCGCGGAGAACGTGACCGGCGACATCAGGAAAGGCCGCCCCTGTGCTCCGCCGAGACCGCCGTGCGAGCCGATCTGCTCCTCGAACGCGAGGACCTCGCCGTCCTCGGGGTCGTACCAGGAGTTGACCATGATGTCCGCGACGTGCGGGAACGAGTGCGTGCGGCGTACGGCGTCGGCGGCGCCCGGTCCGAAATCCGCGAGCGGTCCGGGGTTCTCGTCCAGTTCGTCCAGGGGGATCGCGGCGCCGTGCGCACCGAGCACGAGACCGCCGTGCTCCTCGCTGCGCACGAGCACGAATCCGATGCCGGGATGATTGGCGAGCGTGGTCAGCAGCGCCGGATGCCGGGCGTCGATCTCCTCGCGGCTCATCCGGTGCGGCACGTCCGGGAAGGACACCAGGCCCAGATTGCCCGAGGCCAGCACGAGGGGCTCCGACGGGGGCCGGGTCGGGCGGTACTGTTCGCCGTCCTCCTCGACGGGCCTGCGCAGCGCCGCCCGTACGGCCGCCCTGGCCTCGGCGCCACTGTGCGTACGCCGCGCCTTGCGGGGCACGGGCAGCCCGCAGCCGGCCCGGACCAGCTCCCCGAGGACGAGGCCGTAGCGGTTGTGGAACGTTTCGCCGGGGCTCTGGCCGTGGTCGGAGAGCAGGACGACGCGGTACGCGCGCGGGGCGTGCTCGGCGACCTGTGCGATCAGGGCCAGCGAGCGGTCCAGACGCTGCAGGACCTTCTCCGCGTCCCGGCTGCGGGGGCCGGAGTGG
Source organism: Streptomyces sp. NPDC048484 (assembly GCF_040651415.1). NCBI lineage: Bacteria > Bacillati > Actinomycetota > Actinomycetes > Kitasatosporales > Streptomycetaceae > Streptomyces > Streptomyces sp. NPDC048484. Next base: position 188,264 of record NZ_JBEZJY010000005.1, on the reverse strand, counting down.
TGCGCCACCTCGTCGTACGCGACCAGGTCCGCGTAGACCGAGGCACGTCCGGCGAACATGTCCCCGATCACCGCCGCGACGACGACGTCCCTCTCGATGACGGTCGCGAAGGCGCGGATGAACGGATAGAGACCGCCGCGGCCGACTCGGGGGCGCCGCTTCCCGAGCCGGGCCCTGGTGGACTCGCCGATCTCACGGCCGACGTCGGCGACGAAGGACATGGCGGTACGGACCGCGTTGGCCGGGTCGGAGAAGTACGCGAAGTAGCCCGCCCGGGAGCGGTTCCCCCTGTCTCTTCTGGCGGCCACGGAGAGCACCAGGGCGAGTTGCTCGGCGCCGCCGCTGAAGAGGTTGCCGCGGCTGGCGCCGTCCACGGTGAGCAGGCCACCGTCACCGGTGTGCTCGACGGCCCGGCGCTGGAGTTCCGCGGCGCTGGTGGGCCGGTTGCAGACCACGATCTCCTGGCTGTCCTTCTCGTACCAGCGGAAGGCCGGAATGTCGTAGTTCGATCCGTGCAGGATGCCCAGCTGGCTGGCGCCGGTCTGGCTGGACCAGTCGGTGCGCCAGGGAGTGAGCCGGTGGGTGGTGCGGGCTCCCCGGCCGGCGCCGAGCCAGGCGGCCACGGTGGGCATGAGGCCGCGCCCCACCGCGTCCACAAGCACGTCGTGACCGACTCCGTCGAGCTGGAGGAAGACCGTGCCGGGGGTCGACAGGGCTTCGGTCGGCGGCGTCCGTCGGCGGCGGCGGTCGGACAGCCGGTACAGCCTGCGTCTGTACGCGTCGTCGTCCCGCACCGCCAGGGCGCCGCCGGTGGCCGAGGCGACCGCCGACATCACCGCGGCGACCACCACGGCGGTCTCGGGGGCGGCCTCGCTCTGTCCTGAGGGGTCGAGGCGCAGGGCCAGGATCAGGAGCGAACCGTTCAGGAAGAAGACGAGTACCCCGAGGACGAGAGCGGGGACGAGGAGCAGGGCCCGGACGAGGACGGGCCACACGACGGAGGAGAGCACGCCGAAGGCCCCGGCGCCGAGTGCTGCGGTGGCGGCGATACGGGTGGCACTGTCCCCGTCGGCGGACTGGAGCCTGAAGTCCGGCAGGATCCCGGCGAGCACCAGCATCGTGATCGTGGACACCGCCCATACGGCGACGCTCCGCCAGACCGCGCTGCCCACCCTCCGCCATCGTTCCCTGCCCACGTCACGCCCGCCTCACGTCCACGCCCGACCTCCTGCCGGCGGACCCGGGCCCAGCCTGCCACACGTCGGCCATGGGCTCCGTCGGCGTTCTTGAGGGGCGCGGAGAACCGCGCGAACAGCCCTCACCGGGCCGGCACCCACCCACGGCCGACCAGCGGCCCGCTCCGGCGCGGAGCGCTCAGCGGCCGTCGTACCCGGCCGTCGGCATCGACAGCCGGCGGTGCACCCGGGCCTTCATCTGGGCGTCGTACGCGGGTTCGGCATGTCCGACCGTCTCGACGCGTACGCCGCGCCGGGCGCACTCGGCGGTGAACTCGTCGACCGAGGCGAGCGCCCGCTCCAGAACCCGGCGGCTGGGCGCGACGAACAGATCCACGAGGCCGGCCTCGGCGTCCTCCCAGAGCGCGCAGTGGTCGGGCCGCAGCCCCCGCAGGAGCAGCTCCCGCGTGACCACGTAGCCCTGCTCGGCCGCCCAGCGCGCGCACATGGCGTGCTGGCTGCGCGAGTCCACCAGAAAGGGGTCGTCGTCCAGCTCCTCCAACGGCGTCAGGCTGGCGATCGTCGTCACGCGAAGCGTGCCGGAGGCACGGTGTGTGTCTCCCATGGCGTCCCCCTCACCTCCGGGTTTCCTCGCCGACCCTACTCCTGCCCGTAGGCTCGGGGGGAGTCGCGCGAAGGAGGCAAAGGAGTGCCGGTGGAGATCACTTGGTGGGGTCACGCCACCTGCACGGTGGAGGACTCGGGCGTGCGCGTGCTCACCGACCCGCTCTTCGCACGCCGGCTCGCGCATCTCCGCAGGCGCCGGGGAGCGCCACCCCCGGCCGAGGCGGCGGTGGCCGATGTGACGCTCGTCTCGCATCTGCACGCCGACCATCTGCACGTACCCTCACTGGCCCGGCTCGCCCCGGACACCCGGCTGCTGGTGCCGAGCGGTGCCCTGCGCTCGGTGCCCGGGCTGCGCAGGCTCGGCCATCTACGACTCACCGAGGTGGCACCCGGCGACCGGGTCCAGATCGGTGACCTGGTCGTACGGGTCGTTCCCGCGCGGCACGACGGGCGGCGGCTGCCGGTCGGCCCGCATCGCGCGCCCGCTCTCGGCTATGTGGTCGAGGGCGAGTCCCGCACGTACTTCGCCGGGGACACGGGGCTGTTCGAGGAGATGGCCGAGGAGGTCGGGCCGGTCGATGTGGCGCTGCTCCCGGTCGGCGGCTGGGGACCGTATCTGGGCGACGAACACCTGGACGCGGGACGGGCCGCCGACGCGCTGGCCCGGTTGCGGCCGGGGAGTGCGGTGCCGGTGCACTACGGCACGTACTGGCCCCTCGGGATGGACGCCGTGCGCCCCCATGAATTCCATGCCCCCGGTGCCGAGTTCGTACGCCTGGCCGCCGAGCGTGCGCCCGGCGTGACGGTGCACCGGCTGGAGCACGGCGAAAGTGTGCGCCCGCAGGTCACGGGGTACCGCTCTTCTCCTGGGGACGCGCCGGCCGGACGGGGCGACGACGAGCGGGAGGGCGAAGCCCGGTGAGACAGGTGCTCGCCGCCGCGGTCACGACCGCGCCGACGGAGGTCACCCAGCAGGCGCTCGGCTATCCGTCGCTGTTCCTGCTGGTACTGATCGGCGCGCTGGTGCCGGTGATTCCGACCGGTGCGCTGGTGAGTTCGGCGGCGGTGGTGGCCGTCCACCAGACGGCCCCCTTCTCGATGGTGATGGTCTTCGTGGTGGCGGCGCTGGCCGCGTTTCTCGGGGACATCGCGCTGTACTGGCTCGGGCGGCGCGGCATGAGGTCGAAGAACGGCTCGCGCTGGCTCGCGGCGATACGCGACCGCGCGCCCGAGGACCGGCTCGCCCAGGCCCAGGAGAAGCTCGCCGACCACGGGGTCGCGGTGCTCGTGCTGTCCCGGCTGGTCCCCGCGGGACGTATCCCGGTGATGCTCGCCTGCCTGATGGCGAAGTGGCCGGTGCGGCGGTTCGCCCGCGGGAACGGGCCGGCCTGTCTTGCCTGGGCCGCGACGTATCAGCTCATCGGCGTGCTCGGTGGTTCCTTGTTCGCGGAGCCGTGGGAGGGCGTGGCCGCGGCCGTACTGCTGACCGTGGTGCTCAGTGTGGCGCCGGGGCTCTGGCGCCGGGTGCGGAGCGCCGCTACGCGGTAGCGGTCGGGGGCTGCGGCCCGTCGGGAGCGCGGCCACCGTCATCGCGGAGACCGCCATCGCGGAGATCGTCGAAGGTGGCTCCCAGCAGGCTCAACCTGCTTTCCACCTGCGGCAGTTCAAGCGGCTCGGGTGACAGGAGGGACGCCATGCGCTCGTCGTCGGTTGTGCCGAGGAACGGTCCGGTGGCCAGGCGTACGCGCAGGGCGCCGAGATCGTCGCCGAAGCGGTGGCCGCCGGGCGTCGGCATGCCCAGCCGGGCGGTGAGGAAGTCCTCCAGTTCCTGCGCGTCACCGACACCGAGCGCGCCGAGCGCGGACCGCAGCGGACCGAGGTCGGCGTAGAGGTGACGCCCCGCCCGTGGCGGCCGGACGAGGGCCCCCGCCGCGACGAGGGCATGGTGCGCGGCGGCGGCCACGCTCGCGTGCAGGCGTACGGACGCGGCGAGGCGGTGCGTGATCTCGCCGGGTTCGTCGAGCGCGTACACGGCGGCCGCGGCGACCGGTGCGGCGATCCGGGCGCCGAGCGCGGTGAGGACGTCGAGGACGCGGTCGTGCAGCCGGCTGCCGGTGTCGTTGTCGGGAAAGCGCGCGATCGCGGCGGGCCAGCCCGGCGGAAGGAAGGGACCGGAGAGGTCGGTCAGGACCGTGACCCCCTCCGGCAGCATCTCGGCGGGGCTGAGCAGCAGCGTGTCCTGCGGCTCGTGCAGCGTGTCGCGCCAGGTCTCGTCGCTGACCACGTGCAGGCCCTCGCCCGCGGCGGCCTCGATCGTCTCGTGCACCACCTCGGGCGGCGCGACGGTGGCGGCGGGGTCGTCGGCCACGGACAGGACGAGCAGCCGCGGGTTCCCGCCCTCGGCACGCACCCGGCGCACGGTCTCCAACAGGGCGTACGGGTCCGGCACGCCACCGCACTCGGCGGGCGTCCCCACCGGGAAGACGGAGCTGCCCAGCAGGCGGGCCTGCGGCGCCCACCAGGCCGCGCAGGGGCGGGGCACCAGTACATCACCGCCGAGTGCGGCGGTCAGCGCGAGGAGCAGGGTGGGGGCACCGGGCGCCGCGACGGTCCGGGCGCGGGCGGCGGGCAGTCCGCGCCGGGCCCAGTAACCGCGGGCGGCGTCCAGGAGCGCGGGGCCCCCGCCGGTCGGTTCGGTGTGCGTACCCGTCGCGGCAGCCACCAGTCCGGGTGGCGGCGGCAGGCCGTGGCCCGGGAGGGACGGGCCGTAACGGACAGGTCCGTGCCCTTCCGGATCGGTCCGCCGCATCTGTGTGCCTCCTAGGGCCTGTCTGGGGTTGTGATCTGGATCAGGGAGCGGGGCGTGGTGCGTGCGATCGCAAGGCGCCGGAAGGCCCTCGATGGGGGTCCCCCCGCTCGAGCGAAGCCGAGAGTGGGGGAGGAGCTACTAGGGCGTTTCGGCAACGCGGCGAGCGTGCGTGCCACGCCCCGCGAGCCCAGATCACAACCCCAGACAGGCCCTAGTACCCAGTGACCCGCTGCGCCGACTCAGCTGTTCGAGGACGACTCCCGGTGGCGCAGCTTGTGGACGGCGGCGCCGAGCGCGCCCGCGATGAGGAGACCGCCGGACACGAGGGCGATCGTGGAGTCGTTGAAGGTGCCGCCCTCACCGGCGTGCACCCCGTGCCTGACCTCCGTGCCGCGGGAGCTTCCGAGGGACACCGCGAAGGACGCGCTCCACTTCCTCCCCTCGCCGCCGGGAGCCGCCGGGCAGACACCGTCGGCACTCCACTCGGAGCTCTTGCCGACGCCGTCGGGTCCGCCCTCCTCGAAGTTCGCGGCGGGCGCGATACGGGCGGTGCCGCTGTAGGTGGTGCCGCCCCCCGGATCGTCGTCGCCCTTCAGGTCGTCCGTACCCGCCAAGTCGTCCGTATCCACCAGGTCGTCCGTGCCCACCGGGTCCTCTTCGGCCGCCGGACCCTCCCCGCCAGCCGGGTCCTCTTCGGCTGCCGGGTCCTCCCCGCCAGCGGCCTTGCGCAGGTGGACGGTGCCGTGCTCGAAGGCCTGCGAGGTGGCGTCGATGGTCTCGGGCGGGGGCCCACCGGACGATTCGCAGGAGACGGAGATGGTGACGGTACCGCCCGGAGCCACCGTGCGCGGGCCGACCTCGGCCCCCGAATGCGCGGTCGCGGCCGCCGTAGCGGTGCCGAGTGCCAGGGTGGTGAGGGCGGTGGCGGACAGTGCGCGAGCGGTACGGCTCAGCGGCATGGGGCTCGGTCTCCTTCGGCCGTCGGCTGGGGACCCCCACGTCCGTGTGCGGTGGCGGAGGGCGGGGCACGACCGGCATGCCCCGCAAGCCCATCAGAGCCCGCCCCCGGCCGGGACGCTCGCGGCCGGACACCATTCGTGCCACGCGGACGCCCGAGCGGGTGACACCCACGCGACAACAGCCGTCGGGCAGACAGACGGCTCAGGCAGCCGCTCAAGCGGGCGCTCAGGCAGACGGCCAGCTTCTTGACGCCCTCGCCTGCCCGAGGGCAGGTGATTCCGGTCCGTACTGCAGTTCCCAGAAGACCCGCATCGCCCGTTCGAGGGCCTCGTCCGCGTCGAAGCCTCTGGGTCGGCCGGCTCAGGCGACGTCCTGCATGACCTGGTCCCGCAGCCGGTCGCAGCAGCGACTGATCAGCCGGGAGACGTGCATCTGGGAGATACCGAGTTCTTCGGCGATGCAGCTCTGGGTCATGTCACCGAAGAACCGCATGTAGAGGATGGCCCGCTCGCGTTCGGGCAGGGCCTCCAGGCGGGGCTTGACCGCCTCGCGGTCGATCACGACGTCCAGGGCAGGGTCGGCCGAGCCCAGTGCGTCACTGAGTGAGTATCCGTCGTCGCCGCCCGGCAGTTCGGCGTCGAGCGAGAGCGCCGTGAAGCTCTCCAGGGCTTCCAGGCCGGTACGTACCTCGTCCTCGCTCATCTGCGCGTGTTCGGCGATCTCGGCGGTCGTGGGCGGCCGGCCGGAGATGGTCTGGGACAGTTCCTGACGCGCGAAGCGGACACGGTTGCGCAGGTCCTGGACCCGGCGCGGCACGTGCAGCGTCCACATGTGGTCACGGAAGTGACGCTTGATCTCACCGGTGACGGTCGGCACGGCATAGCTCTCGAAGGCGTTGCCGCGCTCGGGGTCGTAGCGGTCGACGGCCTTGACGAGACCGAGCGCCGCGACCTGCCTCAGGTCGTCGAAGCTCTCACCGCGGCTCCGGAAGCGACCGGCCAGCCGCTCGGCCATGGGGAGCCAGGCCTCGATGATCTGGTCACGGAGGGTGTCGCGCGCCTGGCCCGGAGGCAGCGAGGCGAGGTTGCGGAAGTCCTCCGCGGTGTCGGGGGCGTCGTCGTGCGGGTGATGTTTGCTCGCATGAGTTCGCATGGTGCGTGCAACTCCCTTGAGAGGTGCCTTGGTTGGACGGTCAACCGCGGGAGCGCACCCTGAGCCGGACGGGCACACCCGTGGCGGGACACTCCACTCCCACGGACGTGCCTCCTGTCCGAAGCACTGTGCGTTCGCCTGCCCCGCGCCATGCGGGGCAAACACCGGTGACCGCCCGGACCGTCGGCTGTCCGGACCACGGGCCGTCCGGCCGCACCCGCTGTTCCGTGTCCGCCGGAGTCGACCGCGTACGGTCAGCTGCTGAGCACGGTGCTCTCGGCCTCGGCGGGCTGCTGGACCGGTGGAATTTGAAGCAGCCACTCCTCGTTCCGGAGCAGCCACTCCTCGTTCGGGAGCAGCCAGTCCTCGTCGGGAAGCAGCCATTCCTCGTAGCGGCCGAGTGCCAGAACGACGCCCAGCATCAGAACCGGGATGAGCACAGCGAGAACCGCCATGGTCCTGTCCTTCCCCCAGGGGGATCGCGGTGGGAGTGGAAGACGGGTCTCCCGGTAACGGGTGGACAAACCCCTCGGGCGGAGCCTGCGCGAACCGGTCGTGTTGATGTCCGGGGCTCGGGTACACGGGGGTCACCCCCGAACCCGAACATCTGGAGAAACACATGGAGCGAGGCAGCAACCGCCTCAGCCCCCACCGGGACGAGGAGATGAAGCACGAACTGCAGGGCCTGCTGAGGTCGGGCCATCCGACCCGGGTGGAGGAGTGGAACGATCCGGAACCGGTGGCCGACGACGATCCCCCGGTCGCCGGAGGCCCCGTGCGTCCGGACACGGACAGCACGTCCGTGGCGGCCGTCCGTCTCGAACTGGCGCGGTCCCTGGGCCGTACGTCGTTCCCCGCGGGCCCCCGCGAACTGATCGGCGTGCTGCGCGACCAGTACGCGCCGGACACGCTCGTCGCACCACTGGAACGCCTGCCCGACAACGCGCGCTACGCCAACGCGCAGGAGCTGGCCGAGGCAGTCGTGAACTCCACGTCCCGCGAGGCCGTCGAGCCCGAAGAGCCGGCACCGGACGCTTAGCCGGCCATGTCACGGGTACTGCGGGCGACGTCACACCGACGTGGCCCGCAGCCCTGTTCGGGTCGTTCACGCCAGTCGGGTCGTTCACGCCAGTCGGGCTATTCGGGTCCGCGCTCCCGCGCCCCCGCCCGCGTCCGGCCCTCGGCGACCGTGCGACGGGGGTTGCGGCGCAGATACTCGCCCTCCAGTTCCGCCATCCGGAGGTTGTGGGCGCGCAGGGCGTCGTTCGAACCGTGCAGCAGCGTGTCGTGACGGGTGCGGTGGATGGTCTCCAGCTCTTTCATCAGCTGCTGGTCGTCCAGGAAGCCCGCGTCGACTCCGGTCATGGTGATACCCCGATCGTCACGTCCGTCGGTGTGGTCCGGCTGTCCGGTTCTTCTCTTCCACCCTTCTCCTCCACTCTTCTCCTCCACCTTACGAACATCCAGGGCCGCAGGCCCTCCAGGGGCGCGGGGAACCGCACGACAAGCCCCGACGTCCCACGCCGTCCGGCGACTGCGCTACCGCGACCGCTCCACCCGCCGCTCGTCCCAGACCGGCTCCGCCGTCTCCCGCACCCGGCCGTCGCTGCCGAACACCAGATAGCGGTCGAACGCGCGAGCGAACCATCGGTCGTGGGTAACGGCCAGCACCGTTCCCTGATAGGCCTCCAGCCCTTCCTGCAGGGCCTCGGCGGACTCCAGGTCGAGGTTGTCGGTCGGCTCGTCGAGGAGCAGGGCCGTGGAACCCTCCAGTTCGAGCAGGAGAATCTGGAAGCGGGCCTGCTGGCCACCGGACAGCCGGTCGAACCGCTGCTCCGCCTGGGCCGTCAGCTCGTACCGCCGAAGCCGCGACATCGCGGCGCCGCGGTCCTGGGCGTGCTCGGTCCACAGGATGTCGAGCAGGGGGCGCCCCTCCAGTTCGGGGTGGGCGTGGGTCTGCGCGAAGTGGCCCGCGACGACCCGCGCGCCGAGCTTCCACTCCCCCGTGTGCGTGACGTCGCCACCCGCCAGCAGACGCAGGAAGTGCGACTTGCCCGAGCCGTTCGAGCCGAGCACTGCGACCCGCTCGCCGTAGAAGACCTCCAGGTCGAAGGGTTGCATCAACCCGGTGAGTTCGAGCCCTTTGCACGTCACGGCCCGTATGCCGGTGCGTCCGCCGTGCAGGCGCATCGTGATGTCCTGCTCGCGCGGCGGCTCCGGCGGCGGCCCGGCCTCCTCGAACTTGCGCAGCCTGGTCTGAGCCGCCTGATACCGCGAGGCCAGCTCATGACTGATGGAGGCCGCCTGGCGCAGATTGAGCACCAGCTTCTTGAGCTGGGCGTGCTTCTCGTCCCAGCGCCGCCGCAGCTCCTCGAAGCGCGCGAAGCGCTCGCGGCGGGCCTCGTGGTACGTGGCGAAACCGCCGCCGTGCACCCAGGCGTCGGCCCCGGCAGGACCCGGCTCCACGCTGACGATCTTCTCGGCGGAGCGGGCGAGCAGTTCCCGGTCGTGGGAGACGAACAGGACGGTCTTGCGGGTCTCCCGCAGCCGCTCCTCCAGCCAGCGCTTGCCGGGCACGTCGAGGTAGTTGTCCGGTTCGTCGAGCAGCAGCACCTCGTCGGAGCCGCGCAGCAGTGCTTCCAGCACGAGCCGCTTCTGCTCACCGCCCGACAGGGTCCGTACCTCGCGGAACTGCGCCTTGTCGTACGGCACGCCGAGCGCGGCCATGGTGCACATGTCCCAGAGCGTCTCGGCCTCGTACCCCTGGACCTCCGCCCAGTCGGAGAGGGACTGCGCGTACTGGAGCTGGGCGGCCTCGTCGTCGACCGTCAGCATGGCGTGCTCGGCGCGGTCCACGGCCTGGGCCGCCTCGCGGATCCGTGGCTGGGCCACCGACACGAGCAGGTCGCGCACGGTCGTCTCGTCCCGTACGGATCCCACGAACTGGCGCATCACGCCGAGTCCGCCGCTCACCGTGACGGTGCCGCCATGCGGTTTCAGCTCGCCCGAGATCAACCGCAGCAGGGTTGTCTTACCGGCGCCGTTGGGCCCCACCAGCGCGACCACGGCCCCTTCGCCCACCCGGAAGGAGACGTCGCCGAGCAGCGCCCTCCCGTCGGGAAGGTAGTACTCCAGGTGCGCCGCTTCGAGATGTCCCATGGTCGCGCATTGTCCGTGGCGAACGGGGGACGGAGCAAACGGAAATGCGAACCACGGGCCCGCCGGGGTACACGATGGGGCATGACCGCAGACATAGACCTCACCGCCACCGGGCCCGGCCATGCCCTGTTCCGCCGGTTCATGACCCTGGACCGCCGCGCTTTCGAGGCAGTCGCGACCCGGCACTGGCCGGGCGCCGATCCGCTGCTGCCGAGGCTGAGCCGCAGCGCGAACCACGGGCTGCTGTGGTTCGGCGCAGCGGCGGCCCTCGCGGCGACACGTTCGCCGCGGGCGCGCCGCGCGGCCGTCCGCGGTATCACCTCGCTCGCCCTGGCCTCGGCCACGATCAACACGGTGGGCAAGCGCTCAGTGCGTCGCCCGCGCCCCCAGCTGGACGCCGTGCCGGCGATGCGGCAGCTGAAGAGGCAGCCGATCACCACCTCCTTCCCCTCGGGCCACTCGGCGTCGGCGGCGGCCTTCGCGACGGGCGTCGCCCTGGAGTCCCGCCCGCTGGGCGCGGTGGTGGCCCCGGTGGCCGCCGCCGTTGCCCTGTCCCGTATCTACACGGGTGCGCACTTCCCGAGCGACGTCCTCGCCGGTGCGGCGTTCGGAGTGGGCGCCGCCTTCGCCGTACGCGCCCTGGTGCCGACGCGTGACCAGCTGCCGGCCCCCGGGCGTCCGCGCGCGGACGTGCCGGCCCTGCGGGACGGGGAGGGCCTGGTGCTCGTGGTCAACAAGTCGGCGGGCACCGCGGACCGTATGCGTGCCATCGGTGACGCCCTGCCGCTCGCCGAGGTCGTGGAGTGCGAACCGGCCTACTTGGTGGCCGAGTTGGAGAAGGCGGCGGCACGCGCCGAGGTGCTGGGGGTGTGCGGTGGCGACGGCACGATCAACGCGGGCGCCACGGTGGCCCTGCGCCACGACCTCCCGCTCGCCGTGCTGCCGGGCGGCACGCTCAACCATTTCGCGCAGGACCTGGGCGTGGAGGACGTACGCGGCCTGAGCCGTGCCCTGACTGACGGCGACGCCGTACGGGTCGACGTGGGCCGGTTCTCCGCGGGTGACCTGGAGGGCTATTTCCTCAACAACTGCAGCCTGGGCGTCTATCCGGAGCTGGTGCGCGAGCGGGACCGCTGGTCGAAGCGGATCGGCGGCTGGCCGGCCGGAGTGGTCTCGACCCTGCGCGTCCTGCGCGCGGGCCGGCATCCTCTGCGTGCCGAGTTCAATGGCAAGGAACAGCCGCTGTGGCTCCTGTTCGCCGGAAACGGCACCTACCACCGGATGGGGCCGATCCCCGCCCGCCGTTACGACCTCGCGGACGGCCGCCTCGACGTGCGGGTCGTGCACGGCGGCCGTTTCCCGGCCGTACGTCTCCTGGCCGCGGCCGTGGCCGGACCGCTGACCCGCTCCCACTCGCACGCGGCGCTCCGGGTCGGGGGTCTTCGGGTGCAGGGTGTCGAGCCGGGCACCTGGCTGGCCTTCGACGGCGAAGTCACCGAGGTGGAGGGCGACGTGACGATCCAGAAGCTCCCGGAAGCACTGACGGTCTACCGACCCAGCCGGCCCCGCTGATCCCAGCCTCGCCGATCACTCGTCGACCTGACCGGCCACGCGGCGAACGAGAAGGAGAAGGAGGAGGAGGAGAGCGGCCGCGAGCCTGGCTACGTCGGCGAGATACTAGTCCGTATCGCAAGACGTGGGTCTCATTATTCGACATGGCGGCGTAGCTTGACGCGTACCCCCGGCGGAGTCGGTCCGCGGGGTCCGGTACGAGTGAAGGGGACGCCGCCATGCCGAAGGAGACCGCCGTCTACACGCACGGCCACCACGAGTCCGTGCTGCGCTCGCACACCTGGCGCACGGCCGCCAACTCGGCGGCCTATCTCCTCGGCTCACTGAAGCCCCATATGCGCATCCTGGACATCGGCTGCGGGCCCGGCACCATCACCGCCGATCTGGCCGAACTGGTGCCGGACGGTCACGTCACCGGCGTCGACCACGCCCCGGGCATCCTGGACCAGGCACGCGCCACAGCCGCCGAACGCGGCCTGGAGAACGTCGGGTTCGCCGTCGCGGACGTCCACGCGCTGGACCAGCCGGACGACACGTTCTGCGTCGTCCACGCCCACCAGGTGCTGCAGCACGTGGGCGACCCCGTACAGGCGCTGCGGGAGATGTACCGGGTCACGAAGCCAGGGGGCTACGTCGCCGTCCGGGACTCGGACTACGCGGCGATGACCTGGTATCCGCCGTCCCGGGGCATGGACGACTGGCTCGACCTGTACCGGCGGGTGGCCCGCGCCAACGGCGGTGAACCGGACGCCGGGCGGCGCCTCAAGTCCTGGGCGCTGGCGGCCGGCTTCGAGGACATCACCGCGTCCGCCGGCACCTGGTGCTACTCGACCGCCGAGGAACGCGCCTGGTGGAGCGGCCTGTGGGCGGACCGCACGGTCGCCTCCGCCTACGCGGACCGTGCCACGGAGGGCGGCCACGCCACCGCGGAACAGCTGGACACGGTGGCGGAGGCCTGGCGGGCGTGGGGGCGGCAGGAGGACGCCTGGTTCTCCGTCCTGCACGGAGAAATTCTGTGCCGGAAGCCTGCCTGATTTCTCCACTTTTCCCATTGGGAAACCCGTCCGGCAGGAGGTAAAACCCACTCTTCCCTGTTCCACGGGATTCCCGGGGAAGTATCTATTCCCTGGGAAGTAGTGGCCCCAGCGGCCCGAGGTCCAGATTCAGGTCCTCGGGCCGCAGTCCGTAGCGGTCCCGCAGCTCGGCCATCCGGTCGTCCAGGAGCATCAGCGTGAGGCCGATCCGCTCCTCCTGGTCCTCCGACAGGTCCCCCGTGTCGAACCGGCGCACGGCCTGCCGCTCCATCAACTGGCGCAGCAGCTCGACCACGGTCAGCACGAGTTTGACGAGGTCCCGCTCCACCGTGTCCGGTTCGAGGTCGAGGCGGCTGCGCCTGGACTTCCCGACCTCGCCCCCGCTCACCACCTCGTCCGCGCTCACGGCAGATCTCCCCACGGTGCGGGAACGTTTTCGTTCACCGAGCTGATGAGCGCGTTCAGGTCGATGCGTACGAGATCGACGTCCGCGATCCGCAGGGTGAGGTCACCGGTGATGACGACCCCACCCGCGAGCAGCCGGTCGAGCAGGTCGACAAGGGCGACCTCCCGGCGTTCCACGACAGTCACGCGTCCTCCCCACTGAACGAGTAGGCCGCCCATGGACCGGTGAGTTCGACACGCAGCCCTGGCGCGTCGTCCTTCGTACGGTCCACCAGCTCCACGAACGCCTCGGATTCCATCCGCGGCACCAGATATGCGGCGTTCAGGATGTTCCGGCCGGGTGCGCGGGAAAGCGCCGCGTTCTGCGGCGCGTGGATCCGGGTGTCCTCCGCGTACCCGGAAAGGGACTCGTGGAGCCGGCGCGCGAACTGCTCGGCCTGCTCCCACTTCTCCTCGTGTTCTCTGCGTTGGTTGCGCCGCTGCCGCAGATAGTCGCGCCCCGAACCCGTCTTCCCGGCCTCCTCCGAATCCGGTTTGCCGGTCTCCTCCGTGGGTTCCGAGTACACCTTCACTCCCCATTCGACCCGCCCGTCGAGCCGGTCGAGGGTCCGCAGGAAGATCTCCTCCCGCTGCTCCATCATCGTCCGGACGCCGCTGTCGTCCCGGAACACCGTGGCGAGCCGGAGCGGCAGCGGCGAGGTGACGACGGTGAGTGCGTCGATCACGTTCTGGTGGGCCCGCGCGGTCGCGCCGAGCCAGTCCAGGTCCTCCAGGTGGGCCCGCAGGGGCTCCTCCGCGAAGTCCGCCTCGGGCACCTGGCCCACGACGGCGACCAGACCGTGGTGGACCAGCCGCTTCGGCGGCACGCCGGCCACCCCTGTCAGCTGGGCCGGCAGGGGCGTACCGAACGGGCGGCAGACGGCGTAGACGTAGCGCAGGCCACTCATCCTTGGGCTTCCTCCTGTGAGGGTTCACGCTCACGCGCGGGCACTGCGGCTCGCGCGTCCTCCAGTTCGGCGACGTGCGCCCGCAACTCGGCGTTCTCACGGACGAGTTCGTCACGTCCGGCGCGGGAGGACAGCTGCGGATCGGTCTCCCACCAGTCGATACCCATCTCCTTCGCCTTGTCGACGGAGGCGACGATGAGCCGCAGTTTGATGGTGAGCAGTTCTATGTCCAGCAGGTTGATGCGGATGTCGCCCGCGATCACGATGCCCTTGTCCAGCACCCGTTCGAGGATGTCCGCGAGGTTGGCGCCGCCGCCGCTCCCGTAAGGGTCGGGGAAGCGCTGAGCCGTGGTCATCGACGGCCCCTGGCCCCGGCGGGCTCACGTTCGTCCTCGTCCGCCTCCTCGACCGCCTCTTCCTTCTCCGGCTCGTCCTCCTCCTCGGCGTACGCGCCTTCCTCGTCCTCGTACGCCTCCTCGTCCTCCGGCTCGTCCTCGTACTCGGCCTCCGGAGCGTCCTCGTCGTCCTCCAGGAGCTCTTCGTCCTCGGGAACCTCGTCCTCCATGGACTCCTCGTTCTCCGGAGCCTCCTCGTCGGCCGAGGCCTCCGCGTCCCCGGAGGTCTGCTCGGCCTCTTCCTCCTCCGCGATCGCGTCCTCGTGGCTCTGGACCACCTCGCCGTCGCGGATCTCGCCGCGCCAGCCGTCCTCAGCCTCGCCCTTGATCATGATGAAACGAGCATAGTTCTTGAGGTCGAGGCGTGCCCTGCGGCCCTGGGCGCGCCAGATGTTGCCGGTCTTCTCGAACAGCCCCTTGGGGTAGTACTCGATGACCAGCAGGACACGGGTGAGGTTCTCGCCGAGCGAGTGGAAGGTGAGGACGCCCTTCGTGGTGCCCTTGGCGCCCTCCGAGGTCCAGCTGATCCGCTGGTCCGGCACCTGCTCGGTGGTGTGGGCCTTCCAGCTGCGGCTGGACCAGAAGATCTTCATCTGCCAGTCGGACGTCGTGTCGTCGGCGCGGTTCGCGTTCTTGACGCCCTTGGCGAAGTTGCTGAAGTCCTGGTACTGGGTCCACTGGTCGTACGCGGTGCGCAGCGGCACACCGACATCGATGAACTCGATGATGACGGTCGGCTTCTTGCCGGCGCCGCCCTTGCGCTTGCCGCCCTTGCCGCCGGTCAGGTTCTTGAAGGCGCCGACCACGCTGTCCTTGGCCTTTCCCGCGCCGAGTTCCAGCGCGGTCCTCATCGGCCCCTTGCCCTCGGACAGCTTGCGGCCGCCGTCGAGAGCGAGCTTGGCGAAGCCGGGGCTGTCGCCCGAGGCGATGTCGTTGAGCTTGCCCGTCGTCTCGCCGAGCTTGTGGCCGACTCCGACCAGCAGGCGCTGGGTCTGGGCGGCCAGGTACGCCTGGGCCTCCTCCTTGAGCCGGTCCACTGCCGCACTCTGCGCGACGGAGGTCAGCGGATTGCTCTTGGCCTGCTTGGTCGCGGACCCGAGAGTGTCAGTCATCGTCGCCGCCTCCCCTTGTCGCACGGGCCCCGGAAGCGCGGCGCGTGGCCGTCTTCGCCGCGGCCGTCTTCTTCGCCGGAGCCTTCTTCGCGGCCCTCGCCGCCGTCTTCTTCGCCGGAGCCTTCTTGCCGGGGCCCCGCTTCTCGGCGGCCTTCTTCGCGGGCGCCCGCTTGCGCGGCCTCTCCTCGTCCTCGTCCGACTCGTCCGCGTCCGACTCGCGGTCTCCCGCCTCGTCGTCCGCGTCGCGTGTGCGGCGGGCCGAGTCGTCCGAGTCGTCGTACTGCTCGTCCTCGGCGTCCGAGCCGTCATGCCGCTCGTCGTACTCGTCGTCCGGTTCGTCGTCCTGGCTGCGGCGCTTCTTGCCGCCGATCTTGCCGCCGGCCCCCGGCACATCCGGGACCTCGACCGGGACCACGCCGGCCAGCTGGTCCTTCACCTGGCTGGTCCGTCCGTGCAGCCGGTCGGCGAGACCCGTGATCTGCCGCTCGACGAGTGCTCCGGTGGCGGCCTTGCCCACTCCGCGCATGTCCTGGCGCAGCTGGTCCCCGATCTCCTTGAACTGCGGGTTGTTCTGCAGCTGCTGGGAGGCCAGATCCGCGAGGGCACGCGGGCTGAGGTGCATCCGCTTGCCGGCCACCATGGTGCCGATGGCGAACGCCAGTTTCATCTTCTTCGTACGTCCGAGGACGTACCCGGCCCCTACGGCGAGGCCCATGCCCAGTCGATTCATCATCGTGTCCCGTTGTTGTCTGCAGCGGTGCCCCTGGTCATGGCTATCTCCAGCCTGTCGAGGAGCTCGTCCTCCATGCGGTCGAACTCCGCCTCGTCGATCTCACCGGCCTCAAGGCGCTCTTCGAGGGCGCCCAGCTCGGCACGGACCGCCGCGGGGTCGTAGTACTGGCGCTCGGCCTCGTTCACCACCTGCTTCATCGCCCAGAGGCTGCCGCGCACCGGGGCGAACGGCAGCATCAGGACCTCTCCGATCAGCCCCATGCCATCAACTCCTCGCTTCAGGCCATCAGTTGCCCGCCTCGGCCGGCGCGGAAGGGCCCGGCTCTACGAAGCTGTAGGGCGGCAGCGGTCCATGGACGCGCAGATCGAGATGCGGGTGTGCCTTGCGGACCTCTTCGACGGCGGCCATGAACGTCTCGGCCGACTCGCGGTCCACGAGGAACGAGAGGTTGGCCAGCCACCCGGTGGATTCGGGGCCCGCGCTCACGCCGGCGGCGACCGGCCCCAGGGCCTGCTGGATCTCGGCGGCGTCCTCCACCTCACGGTTCTTCACCGCGGCGACCACCATCTCGCCGAGCCGCAACTTGTCGTCGTAACCGCCGCCGCCCGCGCTGCGGTTGGCCTCGGTGAGCGCCCGCACCTCGGGGTTCTCGGACATCACCCGGTGCAGTACGGCCTCTTCGTCGTGGGTGGCCTTGACGTTGTACTCGACCTTGCCCGCCAGTGCGTCGAGACGCTCCTTGAAGTGGTCGGCGCGCTCTGCCAGGACACCGGCCACGGCCGCGTCGTCCGTCGAGACACTGCCGAACCGCATGGGCAGCACCGGGCCGCCCGCACCCGCCTCGGCCAACACGTTCTGGTGGGCGAGCAGGTCCCTGCGCTTGGGCCGCAGCCCTTCGGGCGCGTCACTGACGACCGCGGCGAGGTCACCTTCCTTGATGACGCGCACCGGCCGCGCCGGCTCACCGACGCCTTCCGTGTCCTCGGGGAGCGAAGGCAGCGAACTGGACGTGATGCCGTAGACATACGTGCTCACTCCTGCTCCTCCTTACGGCGCGAAGCGGCGGTGGACTTGCGGGCACGCGGGCGGGACTCGGTCTGGCCCTCCTGGCCTTCCTCGCGGGACTGCTTGAACGCGTCCGAGATGGTCTCGGCGGCGCCGGACAGTGCACCCTTCGACTTGCCGCGAGCGCCCGACTCGGTGATCGAACCGACCAGGTCGGGGAGCCCGGGGCTGCGCTTCGGGCCGGCCTCCAGGTCGAGGCGGTTGCACGCCTCGGCGAAGCGCAGATAGGTGTCGACGCTGGCGATGACGACACGTATGTCGATTTTCAGGATCTCGATGCCGACGAGGGAGACCCGAATGAAGGCGTCGATGACGAGCCCCCGATCGAGAACGAGCTCAAGGACGTCGTAGAGGCCGCTGGAGCCACCTCCGCCGCCGGATTGCTGTGCCGGAACCACGGTCATAGCGACCGGCCCTCCTTGTCAGTTCAGACGTCTGTGTCAGTGGAGACGTCTGCGTCAGTTGGTATGTGTGTCGGGATGTCAGTCGGTAGGTCGGTCGGTATGTGTGTCGGGATGTGTGAGCGGGTGGGCGGCCTACCGGCCACCGGGCTTCCGTGCGTCGGCCCTCCCGCGTTCGTAACGGCGGACGCGCCGGTACCCGGTGAGTTCGCCCCGCGGATCGAGGGTCACCTCGTAGCTCGCGAGCAGGCTCATCGTGTCGGGGACCCGGACCAGTTCCAGGACCTCGATCTCCAGCGTCCAGCCGTCCTCGGTGCGTTCGAACGACGACACCGACTCGGCCTCCATGCCGGTCAGTTCGGAGAGCTGGGCACGTGCCTGGCGCAGCACGTCCATGGGGCCCATCGCGTCGTCGTCCGTCTCTTCTTTCCGCTTGCCCTCGGATGAGTTCGATGAACTCTGTGAACCTGATGTGTTGGATGTGTTCGTCATGGCCACCTCGAATTCCGAGTGGCCCGCCGATCGTTGGCCAAACCTACGAGTGTCGGTGATCAGCCGCGCAGGGCGTCCAGTCGGCGCCTGGCGGGCCCGAGGGCGCGGCCGCTTCGCAGCAGCCCTGACCAGGGGTTGGTGCGGGCCTGGTCGACCGCGTCGGTGATCGTCCAGCGGCGCGCGCCGAGTTCCGGTTCGTCGAGCTGGTCCCAGGTGACGGGCATGGCGACCGGGGCGCCCGGCTTGGCCCGGACGGTGAAGGGGGCGACCGCGGTCTGGGCGTAGGCGTTGCGCTGGATGTCCAGATAGAGCCGGTCGCCGCGGTCCTTCTTGCGGGCCTGCGTGGTGAGTTGGCCGGGGTGTGTCTCGGCGAGCGCGTCGGCGACGTCCTTGGCGAAGCCGTGCACCTCGTCGAAGTCGTGGCGCCCGTTGAGCGGCACGACGACGTGCAGTCCGCGCGAGCCGGTGGTCATCAGGGCGGACGGCAGCCGGAGTTCGTCGAGGAGTTCGCCGAGGAGCCGGGCCGTGTCGCGTACCGGCTCGAAGTCGTCGGTGGCGGGGTCGAGGTCGAAGACCATCAGGTCCGGCCGGCCGACCCCGCCGTCGGACGACACCCGGGCGAGCCACCGGTGGACGGTCAGGCAGGCCTGGTCGGCGAGGTAGACGAGGGTCGCGGTGTCCTCGCACACGGGGTGCAGGACCGTGCCGCCCTCCTTGGCCACCTCGACCCGGCGGACCCAGTCGGGGTAGTGGTCCTGGACGTTCTTCTGCATGAACATGGGCCCGTCGAGCCCGTCCGGGTGCCGCTCCAGCATCAGGGGCCGCCCCCGCAGATGCGGCAACATGAACGGGGCGATCTCCCGGTAGTACTCGACGAGGTCCGCCTTCGTGTACTCCTTCACCCCTCCACCGCCGGGGAACAGCACCTTGTCCGGCCGGTGCACCTCGACGGTGCGCCGGCCCGCGCCTACGGCGGTCATCGCACGACCGCACTCTCCACCAGGAGCTTCGCCGCGGCCACGATCGACTCGGCGTCGATGCCCGCCGCGCGCAACTGCTCGGCGGGGGTGGCCGAACCGGGCATGTCGCGTACGGCGAGGCGGACCAGGCGCGGTGTGGGACGGCCGTCGAGGAAGGCGTCGAGGACCGCGTCGCCGATACCGCCCTCCTGGTGGTGGTCCTCGACGGTGAGCAGGCAGCCGGTCTGCTCGGCGGCCTCGCGCAGGGTCTCCCGGTCGACGGGCTTGACCGAGTACAGGTCGATGACCCGTACGGGAATCCCGTCGGCGGCCAGCGTGTCGGCGGCCTTCAGCGCCTCGTGCACGGTGACTCCGGCGGCGACGACGGTCAGCCGGTCCTGCCGGGAGACCCGCAGCACCTTGCTGCCGCCGACGGGGAACTCCTCGTCCGGCCCGTACAGGACCGGCATGCCACCGCGTGAGGTGCGCAGGTAGCGGATACCTTCGAGGTCCGCCATCGTGGCGACCAGCCTGGCCGTCTGGTTGGCGTCGCACGGGTAGAGCACGGTCGAGCCGTACACCGCCCGGAACATGGCCAGGTCCTCGACGCCCATCTGCGAGGGTCCGTCCTCACCGATCGCGACACCCGCGTGCGAGCCGACGAGATTGACGCCCACGCCGCTGACCGCCGCCATCCGGACGAAGTCGTGGGCGCGGGTGAGGAACGCGGCGAAGCTGGACGCGAACGGCACCCAGCCGCGCGTGGCGAGCCCCACGGCGGACCCCACGAGCTGCTGCTCGGCGATGTAGCACTCGAAGAACCGGTCGGGGTGTTCCTTCGCGAAGAACTCGGCACGGGTGGAGTCGCTCACCTCGCCGTCGAGCGCGACGACATCTCCGCGGGACGTGCCGAGCGCGGTGAGCGCCTGACCGTAGGCGTCCCGGGTGGCGACCTCGTCACCGGTCTCCCAGCGCGGCAGCTCCAGGTGTCCGGTGCGTACGGCGTGCAGCATCCGTGCGGCGGGCGGCTGCTGGACCTCGACGCGCAGGTCACGTACTCCGCCGAGTTCCTCGATCGCCTCGTCGGCGTGGGGCAGCGGCTTGCCGTGCAGGCCTTCGCGGTCCTCCACGGACGCGACGCCCTTTCCCTTGAGGGTGCGGGCCAGGATCGCGGTCGGCTGTCCGGCCGTGGACACGGCCTCGCCGTACGCCCGCTCGATGTCCTCGACGTCATGGCCGTCGACCTCGACGGTGTGCCAGCCGAAGGCCCGGAAGCGGCGGGCGTAGGCGTCGAGGTCGTGGCCGTGCCGGGTCGGGCCGCGCTGGCCGAGCCGGTTGACGTCCACGATCACGGTGAGGTTGTCCAGCTGCTCGTGCCCGGCGTGCTCGGCGGCCTCCCAGACGGAGCCCTCGGCCATCTCGCTGTCGCCGCACAGCACCCACACGCGGTAGCCCACCCGGTCGAGGCGCTTGCCCGACAGGGCGATGCCCACGCCGACGGGCAGTCCCTGGCCCAGCGATCCGGTGGCGGTCTCCACCCACGGCAGACGGCGCGGCGTCGGGTGGCCTTCGAGCCGGCTGCCCAGGGTGCGGAACGTCAGGAGTTCGCTGTCGTCGATCGCCCCGGCGGCCTTGTACGCGGCGTACAGCAGCGGCGAGGCGTGCCCCTTGGAGAGTACGAAGCGGTCGTTGCCCGGATGGGAGGGCCGCTCGAAGTCGTAGCGGAGCTGTCGGGCGAGCAGGACCGCCATGAGATCGGCGGCGGACATCGACGAGGTGGGGTGCCCGGAGCCCGCCGCGGCAGCCGCGCGCACACTGTCGACGCGCAACTGCTGCCCCAGTTCGGTGAGTTGGGGGGTGTTCATGTCGTTCCTTCCACAGGGTGATCGGGTCCGGGGTGTGGGTCGCCTCCGGCGGGATCGCTCGTACGGGGCCTTCCACGTCCCCCTCGTCGGGGTGCCCAAACGTCGGGCCACCCGGTTGGCGGCGTTTCGCGCCAGGCCACGAGGGGACCCGCTGGATGGCCCCGCCAGGGCCGTTATGGAGGTGCTCCCATGCCCGAATACGGCTATTTCCTGTCCACCGAGGAGTTCGGCCCCTCGGACCTCGTCGAGCAGGCGAGGATGGCCGAGCAGGCCGGGTTCCAGTCGCTGTGGATCTCGGACCACTACCACCCGTGGAACGACGCGCAGGGCCAGAGCCCCTTCGTCTGGTCGGTGATCGGCGCTCTGTCGGAGGCCGTCTCCCTGCCGATCGCCACCGCGGTGACCTGTCCGACCGTCCGGCTCCATCCGGCGGTGGTGGCGCAGGCCGCGGCGACCAGTGCGGTGATGACGGACGGCCGCTTCCGGCTCGGTGTCGGCAGCGGTGAGGCGCTCAACGAGCACATCCTCGGCGATGCCTGGCCGCCCACGCACGTCCGGCTGGAGATGCTGGAAGAGGCCATCCAGGTGATGCGCAAGCTCTTCACCGGCGAGGAGGTCAACCACTCCGGGCCCCACTACACGGTCCACAACGCCCGCCTCTACACGGTCCCCGACGAGCCCGTACCGATCGACATCTCCGGTTTCGGCCCTCAGGCGACGGCCCTCGCGGCGCGGGTCGGCGACGGTTACGTCACCATGGCGCCGGACGAGCCGATGGTGGAGCAGTTCCGGCGGGGCGGCGGGGGCGCCAAACCGGTCAGCGGCGGCACGAAGGTCTGTTACGGGCAGGACCGCGACGAGGCCGTGCGTACGGTCCGCCGGCTCTGGTCCAACCAGCTGCTGCCCGGCGAGATGGGCCAGGTGCTCCCCTCACCGAAGCACTTCGAGCAGCTGGAGCCGCTGGTCACACAGGAGATGGTCGCCGAGAACACGGTGTGCGGTGACGACGTCGACGAGTATGTCTCCGCGCTCTCCGCCTTCGCGGACGCGGGCTTCGACCGGGTCTACGTCGGCCAGGTCGGTCCCGACCAGCGCGGTTTCTTCGACTTCTACCGCACGAAGGTGCTGCCGCAGCTGCAGGGGTAGATACAGCTGCAGGGGTAGCTGCAGGAGCAGCCGCTGGACGGCGAAGACCGGGGCCACGTCGTTGTGGCCCCGGTCGGCATGTGGGTTTTCAATCCGGCATGTGGGTTCGCAACCGCGGCGGGGCTCACCGCGCCCCGGTGCCCCGTGCCGCGGGATCGGTCACCGCGCCCGCACCCGGTACGGGAGGCGCGACCTTCGGCATCGGCGGAACGGCGGCCTCCTCCGGAGTGCGCCCCTCCGGCATGGGCCGGTCCGGCGTGGGCCGGGACGCCGACGGCCGCGCCGCGTTCCGCAGCGCGAAGGCCAGCGCGCCGAGCACGGCGGCGGTGATCAGCGCCGCCGCCCAGTCGGGCAGGCCGAGCGCGAGGGCGAGACCGACCGTGAGCGCGAGGGCCGCGCCCGCGTACAGGGCGACGGCACCGGACGCGGCGTACAGGGCTGCCGTACGGCGCTGCTTGCGGGTCTGCTCCCGCAGTTCCTCGCGTATGGCGTCACGGGCCACCTGCGCCAACTCGTCGGCCAGATGCTTGTCCAGATGTTCCATGCGATCGATGCGGTCCATGCCCGCCGGGTACCCGCGGCCCCCGGCGCGTAACGCCCGCCGGGCCGGGCGGAACGTGCCGGCCCGGCCGGGACATGGGATCCGTACAAAACGATCTCCTTCCCGGCCCGTCCCAACTAGGCTCGTTCGCATGGACATTCTGGGAGCTACGCTGCGCATCTGCGTCGACGACCTGGAGACTGCGGTCCCCTTCTACGAGAGACTCGCGGGCGGACCTGCGCTCCGCTACGAGCGCGGTGGGGTCTCCGCCGCCGCGGTCGGCTGCTTCTTGTTGATGAGCGGCCCGGAGGCGGAACTGGAGGTGCTCCGCAAGGTGTCGGCGACCATCGCCGTCAAGGACGTCGACGAGGCCCACCGGGTACTCACCGACTCGGGCGCCCACGTCCTTGCGGGCCCGCTGGCAACTCCCGCCGGCCGCAACCTGATAGCGATGCACCCGGACGGCTACGTGTACGAGTACGCGGACCGCCGCACGGCGCAGTAGGTTCAGCCGACGCCGTCGGCAGCGGTGGCGTCGGTTGCGTCGGTGGCGGGCGGCCGCATCCGGAAGTCGTAACGCTCGGGCAGCGGTTCGTCGGAGATCCGGAACCACAGCTCCCCGATCGCCTCGGCTCCCTCGCGCAGGTCGGCCACGTCGAACCCCGCGTCGAAGACGGCCCGCGCCGCGTCCCTGTCGCCCTCGGCGCACAGCAACTGCGCCTCGATCAGCCGGAACCGGCCGCGTTCGCGGGTAGCCGGGCGCAGCCGTTCCCACACGGAACGCGCGCCCGTGGTGCGCTGCGCCGCGAGCAGCGCGCCGATCGCCTCGCGCCCGAGCGCGGCGGTGGCCGCCGTCCAGGTCTCGCCGTCGTCGCGCCGCTCCCGGCACAGGTCGTCGAAGGCGTCCGCGTACCGGTCGGCGGCCCGTTCCCGGTTTCCCGCCTCCCGGTCGGCGACGGCGAGGCAGCGCAGCAACGGCCAGACGGACGGAGCGAGTTCGAGCCCCCGCTCCCAGCTGCGCACGGCCTGGGCCCGGTCATCGGCGTGCCATTGGGCGACTCCGAGGTGGTACTCGGTGTGCGGCTGCGCGGGGGCCGTCTCCAGCATGTCCCGCCAGTGCGGGGCGACGAGCGTCTCCCCGGGCGGTCCGGCGCGGCGCGGCTCCGGGAAGCAACCGGATCCGAGCAGCTCCACCCACGGCCGCTGGGCGCTCCCGAGCGTGGACTCGTCGAAGGGGGTGCCGGGCAATTTGTGTGCCCCGCGCAACACTTCGAGGGCGCCCCAGCCGGAGCCGACGGCGAGCACCTCTCCGGGTTCGGTGTCGGCGGCCGCCCGCCAGTGCTCGTACGCAGTCTCGAACTCCCGGCGCGGCAAGGTCTGTTCCAGCCCGTCCTCGACTGCGGCGCGCGCTGCGGCCCAGTCGTCGCCGTGCACCCGGCGGGCGTCGGCGCTCAGCGGCCCGTACGCCTCCAGCCACGCCGCCTCGCTCCCCGCTTCGAGGCGCACGTGCTCCAACTGGGTGCGAGCGAGCCCTGCCTGGATCTCGCAGTAGCCGCCGGTGCCGGGCTCGGTGAGCCATTCCTGCCAGCGGCGCCCGCCGGTGCCGGAGCCCCACACGAAGAGTTTGCGTCCGCTCAGCACGTCGGTGGACGTCTGCACCAGCCCGTGCCCCGCCTCGTCCAGGGCGGTGATCCAGCGCCGCTGCCCGTCGGGCACCTCGTAGAAGTAGTCGGCCGGGAACTCGCTGTGCGGCGGATACGTACGGTCGACGCCCTCGTACGCCGGGACCTCCACCCGGCGCAGCCGCCGCTCGTACCCGAAATGCCAGGCGTTCTCGGCGGGCGCGAGCACCCGGCGCTCCTCGGGGACGGCCGTGTTGGACCACCAGTACAGCGGCGCGGCCTTCTCGTGCGGATTGCGGACGCGGACGCCGACGTACAGGAAGTCGGAGCCCTCCGGCAGCCACAGGTCGACCTGGAAGGGCAGGTCGCGCAGCCGCTCCCACTCCCACAGACGCAGCATCTCCGTGCCGTCGGGAGCGACGACGCGGGCGGCGTGCAGGGGGGAGCAGGCGAGGGTCGAGTGGCCGGTGGCGCCGATGTTCCACTCGATGCCGCCGGAGAACCAGGCGCCGT
Source organism: Streptomyces sp. NPDC048484 (assembly GCF_040651415.1). Taxonomy (NCBI): domain Bacteria; kingdom Bacillati; phylum Actinomycetota; class Actinomycetes; order Kitasatosporales; family Streptomycetaceae; genus Streptomyces; species Streptomyces sp. NPDC048484. Next base: position 163,580 of record NZ_JBEZJY010000005.1, on the reverse strand, counting down.
TGAGTGCGAAGTCCGCGGGCTGCAACACCGGGTTGCGGTAGAGGAGTTCACGGTCTGACGGCTTGTGGAAGAGCGAGACGACCCGGCCGCCGAAGCCGGGCAGCACGGTCGCGCGCAGCCGGTCGTTCTCCAGGACGAGGGTCCCGACCTCGCGGGGCGAGCGGCTTCTCCCGTATCCGTCCCGGACGCGCTCGGGCAGGAGGCTGCGCAGCGGCTCGTACCCGATCTGCCGGGCCATGTCACGGGGCAGCCCCTCGCGTTCCCGCTCGTCCACGTGGTGCGTCTCGTCGAGCGGACACAGTGGGGGCAGGGGGTTGGTGGGGCCCAGTTCCGCGACCGGAAGCGTCAGTACGTCACGTCGGATGGTCGTCACGTCGACCATGGAACAGGGTGGAGGACGAGCCGACCAGGGGCTCTTCCGGTCAGGATCCGGTCAGAATTGCGCAAAGGCCCAGTCGTGGGAACTCACATTCGAATCATATCCGCGGTGATGGCCCAGCGCTCATGGTCCCGCCAGGCGCCGTCGATGAAGAGGAACTCCGGTGAGAAGCCCTCCAGGCGGAAGCCGCAGCGGCGGGCCAGCGCGATCGAGGCGGCGTTGTCCGGCTGGACGTTGATCTCCAGCCGGTGCAGGCGGAGCCCGTCGAACGCGTACCGCACGACCAGGTCGAGCCCCTCACTCATGAGCCCGCGTCCGGCCGCGTGCGCGAAGGCCCCGTAACCGAGCACCCCGCACAGGAAGGCGGCCTCGACGATGTTGTTGATGTTGATGAACCCGGCGATCCCCCCGCCGGCCTTCTCGCAGACGAGGAACCCGGCCTTCGTCGGATCGTCGATCAGCCGTCCCGCGTACGAGGCGTAGGCGGCCGGCGTGCCGGGCGGGAAGAGCCACGGCTGGTGCAGGGCCTTGCTCTCCCGCACCCGGGCGGTGAACTCGGCGCCGTCCTCGTGGCGGAAGGGGCGTATGCCCACGCGGGGGCCTTCGGCGAGGTACGCGGTGGAGCCGGACATCCCGCCACGGTACGCCTGCGCTCCGCTTCGCTCGTAGCGTGGTGGGGATCTGCAGGCCGGTGGGGGCTTGTCGCGCAGTTCCCCGCGCCCCTGAAGAATGCGCCGTTCCCCCGCCCCTGAAACGTGGGCGCGGGTGTCACGTCAGGGCCGGCTCCTCCAGCGTCAGCGTTCCCGCTTCCGCGTCCAGCTCCGCCCGCACCCCGAACGGGATCGTCAGCGCCCCCTCGCCGTGCCCGAAACCGAACTCCTCGGCGATCGGCACCCCGAGCCCGCCGAGCCGGTCCAGGACCAGCTCCCGCACCCGCTCGTACGGGCCGCACCGCTCCCAGGAGCCGAGCAGGATCCCGGTGACGCCGTCGAACCAGCCGGCGCGCAGGAGCTGGGTGAGGTAGCGGTCCAGGCGGTACGTCTCCTCACCCACGTCCTCCAGGCAGAGCAGGCCGCCGCGTGCGGAGGGCCGGGCGTGCGGTGTGCCGAGTTCGGCGGCGAGCAGGCACAGACAGCCACCGAGGAGGACGCCCGTGGCCCGCCCCGGGACCAGGGCCTGCCCGGCCGATCCGATGGTCCGCACGGACTCCGGCTCGAAGAGGGTCGCCCGGAGGTGTTCCTGGGCACGGGCGTTCTTGATGAAGTCGATGCCCGCGGCCATCGGCCCGTGCAGCGTCACGAGGCCCAGCCGGGTCGCGAAGGCCTCGTGGAGGGCCGTGACGTCGCTGAAGCCGAGGAACACCTTGGGTCCCGCGGCCCGCAGGGCGTCCCAGTCGAGGAGCTCGACGACGCGCTGGGCGCCGTAACCGCCGCGGGCGCCGAACACCGCGTCCACGGACGGGTCGCACCAGGCGGACTGCAGGTCCGCCGCCCGGTCGGCGTCCGTGCCGGCCAGATAGCCGAACCGCTCGTGCCGGTCCAGGACATGGGGTGCCACGACCGGGTCCAGGTCCCAGCCGCGCAGGATGTCGAGGCCCGCCTGGAGCCGTTCCTCGGGCACCGGGCCGCTGGGCGCGACGACGGCGACACGGGCCCCGGCGGCAAGGCGCCGGGGCCTGGTGAGTTCCTTCCTGTTCCGCCCTGCCCCCGCCCGTTCCTTCACTTGCTGAGCTCCAGTGCGGGGACATCGGGCGGATTGAGGCCGAACACCTGGGCGTACAGGGCGAGTTCGGCTTCCAGGGCCCGCACCATCGTGTCGGCGCGGCGGAACCCGTGGCCCTCCCCCTCGAAGGTCAGGTAGGCGTGCGGCACGGACCGCGCCCGCTCCTCCAGTCTGGCCAGGAAGCGCTCGCACTGGGCCGGCGGGCAGATGACGTCGTCGAGGCCCTGGAGGAGCAGGAAGGGCGCGGTGACCTGGTCGGCGTGCTCGACGGGCGAACGCTCCGCGTATCGTGCGGGCACCTCGGCGAGCGGTCCGACCAGGCTCTCCAGGTACTGGGACTCGAAGTCGTGGGTCTCGCCCTCGCCCCAGCCCACGAGGTCGAGGACGGGGTAGAGGATCGTCGCGCACGCGTACACGTCGGTGCCGACCAGCGAGGCGGCCGCGGTCCAGCCGCCCGCGCTGCCGCCCCGGACGGCCAGCCGGTCGCGGTCGGCGGTGCCTTCCTCGGCGAGGGCGAGGGCGACGGCCGCGCAGTCCTCGACGTCCACGACACCCCACTGCTCGCGCAGCCGGTTGCGGTACTCGCGGCCGTACCCGGTCGAGCCGCCGTAGTTCACCTCGGCGACCCCGATGCCGCGCGAGGTGAAGTACGCGATCTGCAGGTCGAGGACGAGCGGGGCGCGGCCGGTCGGACCGCCGTGCGCCCAGACGACGTAGGGCGGAAGCACGTCGCCGGGAGCCACCTGGCCGGGATGATGGGGCGGGTAGACGTGTGCGTGTATCTCCCGTCCGGCGGGCCCGGTGAACGTACGGATCTGCGGTTCCGGGTAGTACGCGGGGTCCACCGGGTCGTTGTGCGCGGCTCCCACGACGCGGGCCCGTCCGGTGCGGGCGTCGAGTTCCACGACCTCGTACGCGCTGCGCGGGCTGGCGGCGACGGTGACGACGCGGCTGCCGTCGACGGCGAGGGTGGGCTCGTACTCGGTCCAGGGCCCGGCCGCGTCGACGACCTCGCCGCTCTCCGGGTCGAGGATGCCGAGAGCGGCGGCGCCCCGGCCGTGCACGACGGCGATCAGCCCGCTGTCCAGCGGCGCGAACCAGCGCCGCCCGATCGTCCACAGCGGTCCGCCGAACTCCTGCTCGCGGGTGCACAGGTTGAAGGGCGGCTCGTCACCGGAGACACGGTAGAGGTTCCACCAGCCGGTGCGGTCGCTGGAGTACAGGAGGGATCCGTCGCGGCCCCAGTCGGCCTGGGCGATCGCCTCGTCCGGTCCGCCCGCGGCCTTCCGGGGCTCCCCCAGCGTCCCGTCGGGAGCCACCTCGGCCACCAGCAGCTCGGTCCCGTCCCACGGCATCCGCGGGTGGTCCCAGACCAGCCAGGCCGCGCGCCGCCCGTCGGGCGAGACCCGCGGCCCGGTGACGAACCGGTGCCGGTCGTCGGTGAGTTCGCGCACCGCGTCCCGGTCCTCGGCGGCCGATCCGTCCAGCGGCACCGCCGCGGCGAGCCGCCGCACATCGCTGGGCCCGTCACCGGTGAACTCCTCCAGTACGCACCAGACCTCGCCGAGTTCAAGACGCACCTGCGGGTCCACCCAGCGCAGTCCGCCGCCGACGGAGGACACGGGGGTGAGTGGGCGCGGCACACTCCGGGGATCGGCGGGCTCGAACGCGTACAGCCGCTGGTCGGCGAAGTTGACGAACACCACCACCGGGCCCTCGTCCCGGACCGCGCCGGCCCAGGGCTGTCCGCCGTACTCGATGACACGGCTGCGGACGTTCCACGGGGCGGGCAGCACCGACTCCTCGGTGCCGTCGGGGCGGCGGCGCACCAGGGTGCGGCGGCCGCCCTCGGCGGGCCGGGGTTCCGTCCACCATGCCTCGTCGCCCACGAAACCGACGTAGTCGGGGTGTCCGTCGTGCGCGGCGGCGAGCGCCGCGTCGATGGGCGAGGGCCAGGAACCGTAGGCCAGCGTCTGCACTGTGTCCCCCATTTTCTTCCCTTAGGCCGTACGCAGAAAGCGGTCGAGTACCCGGACGCCGAAGTGCAGTGCCTCGACGGGCACCCGCTCGTCGACGCCATGGAAGAGGGCCTGGTAGTCGAAGCCCGGCGGAAGTTTCAACGGCGCGAAACCATAACCCGTGATGCCCAGGCGCGAGAACTGTTTGGCGTCCGTGCCGCCCGACATGCAGTACGGCACGACGTTCCCCTCGGGCGCGAACTCCTCCACGACGGCCCGCATACGGGCGTACGTCGTCGAGTCCAGCGGCGCCTGCAGGGCGACCTCGCGGTGGGCGAACTCCCACTCCACGTCCGGCCCGGTGAGCTGGTCGAGGGTGGCCCGGAACTCGTCCTCGGTACCGGCCAGGAAGCGTCCGTCGACGTGCGCGACGGCCTCCCCGGGGATCACGTTGACCTTGTAACCGGCGTCCAGCATGGTCGGGTTGGCGCTGTTGCGCACCGTGGCCTCGACGAGGGAGGCGGCGGGGCCGAGCTTCGCCATCAGCGCGTCGACGCCGTCGGGGTCGTCGAGGTCGGGCTCGACGCCGTACAGCGCGGCGAGTTCGGTGAGCGCGGCGCGGACCGTCGGGGTGAGCCGGACGGGCCACTGGTGGGCGCCGATTCGCGCAATGGCGGCGGCGAGGCGGGTCACCGCGTTGGACCGGTTCACCTTGGATCCGTGGCCCGCCCGGCCGCGGGCGGTGAGCTTCAGCCAGCCGGTGCCGCGCTCGCCGGCCGCGACCGGGTACAGCTCGCGACCGCTGCCGTCGTGGAAGGTGAACGCCCCGGACTCGCTGATGCCCTCGGTGCATCCCTCGAAGAGCCCCGGGTGCTGGTCGGCGAGGAAGCCGGATCCGTCCACGGCGCTCGCCTCCTCGTCCGCGGTGAACGCGATCACCAGGTCACGACGGGGCCGTACACCGGCGCGCGCCCACTGCCGGACGACCGCGAGGATCATCGCGTCCATGTTCTTCATGTCGACCGCGCCCCGCCCCCAGACGACCCCGTCGCGGATCTCACCGGAGAACGGATGGACACTCCAGTCCTCCGCCTGCGCCGGTACGACGTCCAGGTGGCCGTGGACGAGCAGCGCGTCGGCGGACGGGTCGGTGCCCTCCAGGCGCGCGACGACGTTCGTACGCCCCTTGGTGCGCTCCAGGAGGGTCGGCTCCAGACCGGCCTCGGCGAGCCGTGCGGCGGCGTACTCGGCGGCCGGCCGTTCCTGGCAGTCGCCACCACCCCGGTTGGTCGTGTCGATCCGGATCAGATCGGAGGTGAACCGGACGACCTCGTCCAGAGCCCGCTCGTCGACGGCCCGTTCGCCGACGCCCCGCTCGTCAGCCACGCTCTGATCGGTCACGCTCTGGTCGGTCACGCTCTGGTCGGTCACGCTTCTGTCAGCCATAGCTCTCTTCCACGGCGGCCGAGACGATCGTGGTGACCGCCTTGAAGGTCCGGATGCCTTCGTACATGGTGGCGCTGGTGTACGCCACCTTCCGTTCCCCGGTCCGTCCGACGCCCGGGACGACCGTGGCCGCCATCGCGAGGTGCTCGGCGTCGAACTCCAGGGCCACGGTGAAGGGCCCCGCCCGGTCGGGCTCGTGCCGCACCGCGAGCCGCGCCGCCTCCTTGGCCGCCGAGCGGATGTCCGCCGCCGTACGGGCCGGGGTGCGGCACACGGCCGCGTACCGCGAAACATGGTCCTTGACGGCGACCTTCAACGCCTCGGGCGCATAGCCGAGCGCGTCCTCGCAGGCCACGTCGTCCCCGGTGACCAGGACGACGGGGACTCCGTACTCGGCGACGACCCGCGCGTTGAGCAGTCCCTCGCTGGCGCGCTCGTCGTTGACCCACACGCCGGTGATCGAGTTGGCGAGGTAGGTGTGGGCGAGGACGCCCTCCATACCCGCTCCCGCGTGGTAGCCGACGAAGGCGATGCCGTCGACATCCCCGTGCTGCACACCCTCCACCATGGAGAGCGACTTGTGCCGTCCGGTGAGCATCTGCGCGCGTTCGTCCAGCTGCTCCAGGAGCAGGTTGCGCATGGTCGAGTGGGCCTCGTTGATGAGGACCTCGTCGGCGCCGCCGTCGAAGAAGCCGAGGACCGCGGCGTTCACGTCCGAGGTGAACATCGACCGGCACCGCTCCCACTCCGGTGCACCCGGCAGCACGTCGGCCGGCCAGGTCACCCCGGTGGCGCCTTCCATGTCTGCGCTGATGAGGATCTTTACCATGCTCCAGTTGTATCGCAGTCGCGCGGCGCCCCACAGGGCCGGGCGGTCAACCGGACGAACCGACTGAAACCTGCGTTGTCGCCACCGGAGTCACTCGGCCGCCCAGAGCCCCCGTACATGCCCGAGATGGCGCGTCATGACGGCACGTACCGCCTCCTGGTCGCGGGCGACGAGCGCGTCCAGGATCTCCAGGTGTTCCTCCGCGGAGGCCTCCAGGCGGCCGGCCTCGACGAGGGCGTGCAGGCCGTACAGCCGGGAGCGCTTGCGGAGGTCGCCGACCACCGCGACCAGGTGCTCGTTGCCCGCGAGAGCGAGCAGGCCGAGGTGGAAGCGGATGTCCGCCTCGACGTACGCGATGAGGTCGCCGGCCGCCGCGGCCGTGACGATCTCCTGCGCGACGGGTCGCAGTGCCTCCAGGACGGCGGGGTCGGCGGAGGTGGCGAGGCCCACGGTGGTGGGCACCTCGATGAGCGAGCGGATGTGCGTGTATTCGTCGAGCTGCTTCTCGGAGACGGCGGTGACCCGGAAGCCCTTGTTGGGCACGGTGTCGACGAGGCCCTCCTTGGCGAGGTCCAGCATGGCCTCGCGGACAGGGGTGGCTGAGACACCGAAGCGGGCGGCGAGGGCCGGTACCGAGTGGACCTCGCCGGGACGCAGCTCCCCCGCGATGAGGGCGGCCCGCAGCGCGTCCGCGACGCGCTCGCGATAGCTGGGCTTCTTGCCGCCCAGCGTGGGCAGGGCGGGGTCGCTGGTGCGCTGGGCGGCCATCGGTCGGTCTCCTTCGGAAGGGGCAGGGTGAAGGGGAAGGGCGGGGCGGGGCGAGCGAGGCGGACGGCTGGGCTCGTCCGGTACGGCTACTGGACTCGTGCGGTGCGGCTACAGGACGAACCCCGCCGGGAACGGGTCATCGGGGTCGAGCAGGTACTGGGCGGTGCCGGTCACCCACGCACGCCCGGTGAAGCTGGGCAGGACGGCCGGGATTCCGGCCACCTCGGTGGTCCCGTGGATGCGGCCGGTGAAGTGGGTACCGATGAACGACTCGTTCAAGAACTCGGTGTGCAGCGGCAGTTCACCGCGCGCGTGCAGCTGGGCCATGCGCGCGCTGGTGCCCGTGCCGCAGGGCGAGCGGTCGAACCAGCCCGGATGGATGGCCATCGCGTGCCGTGAATGCCGGGCCGTCGAGCCGGGAGCGATGAGGTGCACATGGTGGCAGCCACTGATGGAGGGATCCTCCGGGTGGACGGGTCCCGCTTCGGCGTTGATGGCGTCCATCAGCGAAAGACCGGCGGCGAGGATGTCGTCCTTGCGGGCCCGGTCGAAGGGCAACTCGAACTGGTCGAGCGGCAGGATCGCGTAGAAGTTCCCGCCGTACGCGAGGTCATAGGTGACCGTCCGCCCGTCGGCGAGCTGGATCTTGCGGTCGAGGGCGACGGAGAACGACGGCACGTTCCTGAGTGTGACCGACCGGGCGGCCCCGTCCTCCACCGCGACCTCGGCGACGACGGGTCCGGCCGGGGTGTCGAGCCGGATGGTCGTCACCGGTTCGACGACCTCGACCATGCCGGTTTCCACGAGGACGGTCGCGACCCCGATGGTCCCGTGCCCGCACATCGGGAGATAGCCCGACACCTCGATGTAGATGACGCCGTAGTCGCAGTCGGGACGGGTGGACGGCTGGAGGATCGCGCCGCTCATCGCCGAGTGGCCGCGCGGCTCGTTCATCAGCAACTGCTTGATGTCGTCGCGGTGTTCACGGAAATAGAGCCGACGTTCGTTCATGGTCGCGCCGGGGACCGTGCCGATGCCGCCGGTGATCACGCGGGTCGGCATACCCTCGGTGTGCGAGTCGACGGCGTGCAGGACGAGTTTGCTGCGCATTCAGACGAGTCCTGCCGCTACGGCCTTCTCCGTGGCGGCCCGGACGGCGGCCCTCTGGTCGGCCCGCAACGTCACACGCGGCGGGCGCACCGGACCGCCGTACCGGCCGACGATGTCCATCGACAGCTTGATCGCCTGCACGAACTCCACCTGGGAGTCCCAGCGCAGCAGCGGGTGCAGTTGCCGGTAGAGGGGCAGCGCGGTGTCGAGGTCGCCCCGCACGGCGGCACGGTACAGCTCGACGGACGCGGCGGGCAGCGCGTTCGGGTAGCCGGCGACCCAGCCCTTGGCGCCCGCGACCGCCAGCTCCAGCAGGACGTCGTCGGCGCCGATCAACAGGTCCAGTTCCGGGGCGAGTTCGGCCAGGCGATAGGCGCGGCGCACATCACCGGAGAACTCCTTGACGCCATGGATGTAGCCCTCGCCGTGCAGCTTGGCGAGCAGTTCGGGCACCAGGTCGACCTTGGTGTCGATCGGGTTGTTGTACGCCACGATCGGCAAGCCCGCTTCGGCGACCTCGGCATAGTGGGCGAGGACCGATCGCTCGTCGGCCCGGTAGGCGTTCGGGGGCAGCAGCATCACGGAGGCGCAGCCGGCGTCCCGTGCCTGCTCCGCCCAGCGGCGGGCCTCGGCGGAGCCGTAGGCGGCGACGCCGGGCATGACGCGCGAGCCGCCGATCGCGGCCACGGCTGTCTCCACGACCTTGGCGCGCTCCTCGGCGGTCAGCACCTGGTACTCGCCGAGCGAGCCGTTCGGTACGACACCGTCGCAGCCGTTCCCGACGAGCCACGCGCAGTGGTCGGCGTACGCGTCGTAGTCGACGGACAGGTCGGCCTTGAGCGGGAGTGCGGTGGCGACGAGGACGCCGCGCCAGGGGCGGTTGTCGGTCATGAGGGTTCCCATCCGATCCGGAGGACGTTCGTGTCGGGCGTTCAAGTCGGGCGTTCAAGTCGGGCGTTGATGTCTGGCGCGTGTGTCGCGTCAGGCGTGCGTGTCAGGGGGATTCGCCGGGCTCGCGCGCCAGCACACCGAGGGGTACGGGCCGGGCGAACGGCCGTCGCGAGGGCGTCGGCGGGCATCCCGCGAGCCCCGCGACCGCCGGGCCGCACATCCGGCCCTGGCACCAGCCCATCCCGGCGCGGGTCAGCAGTTTCACGGTGCGTACGTCCCCGGCGCCGAGCTCGTCGACGGCTTCCCGGATCGCGGAGGCGGGCACTTCCTCGCAGCGGCACACGAGGGTGTCGTCCCCGACCCGTTCGGCCCAACGGGCCGGCGGATCACAGACGCTGTCGACCGCGGCGAAGAACTCCCGCAGCCCGGCACGCGCCTTGGCGACCGGTGCGTACGAACTCGGCTCCGGGGCCCGCGAGTCCAGCCGGGCCGCGATCGACAGCCCCGCGATCCGGCCCTCGGCCAGCGAGAGCGCCGCGCCGCCGATCCCGGTGGTCTCGCCGGCGGCCCAGACGCCCGGTACGTCGGTTCGCTGCTCGTCGTCCACGGCGACGTTCACCCCGTCGAGGCGGCAGCCGAGCGTCTCGGCGAGGTCTGTGTGCGGAAGCATGCCGTGGCCGACGGCGAGGCTGTCGCAGGGGACGCGCCACTCGCTGCCGTCCCTGACCCGTCCGTCGGTGTCGAGCGCGGCCACGGTCACGGCTTCGAGCCGGTCGGTGCCGTGCGCCTCGACGACGGCGTGCCGGACATGGACCCCGACCCGGTGCCGCGCCAGCCCGGCGGCGTACCGGGCGCCCTCGGCGAGCTTGTCCGGATGAGCGGCGAGGACCCGGGCGTGCCGCACGAAGGCCCTGGGGTCGGCGGACTCCACAAGGGCGGCCACCTCCGCCCCGGCCGCGGCCAGTCCGACGGCCACGGGCATCAGCAGCGGCCCGGTCCCGGCGACCACGACGGTACGGCCCGGCAGTACGAGCCCGCTCTTGAGCATGGCCTGCGCCCCGCCCGCCGTGACGACTCCCGGGAGGGTCCAGCCGGGGAACGGCAGTACCTTCTCGTACCCGCCGGTCGCGAGGAGTACGGCATCGGCGCGGACCGCGACGGACTCCTCCTGCTCGCGCCCGTGCAGAGCGTGCACGATGAAAGCACCGGACTCGCCCTCCACGGACCACACATGATGGCCCGTCAGGTGGTTGACGCGCCCCGCCGCGATGTGCGCCGCGAGGCCGTCACGGAGTCGTTCCCAGGTACGCCACTGGTGGTGCAGGGCCCAGGGGCGGCGGACACCGAGGCCGGCGGCGGCCTGGCGGTAGAACTGCCCGCCGGCGTCCGGGGCGGCGTCCACGAGGGTTACCGGTACGCCGCGCGCGGCGGCGGCGAGGCCGGCGGCGAGCCCGGCGGGGCCCGCCCCGATCACCGCGAGCCGGGGTCGTCCGGTCATGGTGCGTCGTTCGGTCATGGTGGGTCGTTCAGTCATGATGCCCGGTCCCTTCCTGCGTGCGGATCACGTCGCCGGGTTCCGCACGCACCAGGCAAGCCCGTTGATTGGGCTGCCCGTTGACGGTCAGCAGGCAGTCGAAGCACACCCCGATCCCGCAGAAGACTCCGCGCCGCTCGCCACTCCCCCGGGTCGTACGCCAGGACATGACACCCGCCGACCACAGGGCGGCCGCGATCGTCTGGCCGGGAAGGACGGCTATCTCACGGTCGTCGAACGTGACCGTGAAGGACGGTTCCGGCCGGGCCCTGGCCAGCCTCATGGGCGTACGCGGCGTCACAAGCCCTCCTCGGCTGACGGATCGGGAGAAAGATCAGGCGAGCGGCCGGAAAAGCGGTCGGGGCGAAACGGCGCGAGATCCAGGTCGGGCGTCTTGTCCGCCAGCAGCTGCGCGATCAGGTGGCCTGTTCCCGTGGCGAGTCCGATCCCCGCACCCTCGTGCCCGCACGCGTGGAAGAGGCCGGGCACACGCGCGTCGGCCCCGATGGCGGGGAGGTGGTCCGGCAGGTACGGGCGGAAGCCGAGGTAGGCGCGCATGGCCCGCACCTCTGCCAGGAAGGGGAACAGCAGGATCGCCCTCGCCGCCAGCTCCCGGGTGACGGGCAGCGAGAAGGAACGGTCGAAGCCGACCCGCTCCCGGCTGGCCCCGATCAGCACCGGCCCCGCCGCCGTGCCTTCGACCACCGGGGAAGTCTGCAGGGCCGCCGAGTCACTGGCCACGTCGGCCACGTAGTCCGCCGCGTACACCTTGTGGCGCACCCTGCGCGGCAGCGGCTCGGTGACGAGGACGAAGCCGCGCCGGGGCAGTACCGGCAAGGACACCCCCGCCAGGGCGGCCACTTCCCCGCCCCAGGTCCCGGCCGCGTTGACGACCGCGGGCGTGTGGATGTCGCCGTGCGAGGTACGGAGCCCGCGCACCGCCCCAGACGACGTGCGCAGCACCTCCGTGACCGTCCGGCCGGTCCGCAGCGAGGCACCCGCCGAGCGGGCGAGCCGTACGAGACGGGCGGCCGCGAGTGTCGGCATCACCTGGGCGTCCTGCGGATACAGCACGCCGCCCGCGAGTCCCTGCGCCAAGTACGGTTCGAGGTCGTGAAGTCGGTCCGCCGCGACGGGCACGGCCCGCACTCCGGCCAAGCGCTGTGCGGCGGCGAGTCCCTCCAACGCCACCAGCCCCTCGGGCCCGGAGGCGACAACAAGACCGCCCTTGGCCTCGTACTCCATCGACGCTCCCACGCCGGGCTCGGCGGCGAGGTCGGCCCACAGCCGTCCGGAGAGCAGCGCGAGTTCGAGCTCGGGACCCGGCTCCTTGTCGGAGACAAGCAGATTGCCCTCGCCCGCACCGGTCGTACCGCCGGCCACCGGACCGCGGTCCACCAGGACAACACTCAGCCCCGCCCGAGCCGCGTACAGGGCGCTCGCCGCCCCGACCATCCCGGCCCCGACGACCACGACATCGCAGGTCAGCGAGTTGCTCACGTCAGTACTATGTCACATACCTCAGAGTGGGCCAAGGGACTGCCGACCCCGCCGGCCCTGCCGCCGGGCGCGACCGGCCACACACACCCGCCCCCGCACCCGCGCCCGCCGACGCACCACCCATCAGCCGCGCCCCACCACCACCCACCGTGAGGGCAACTCGATCCGCGCCCCGTCGGCACGGCACTCCGTCGTGACCAGCGGCAATTCCCCACTCGCCAGCACGACAAGCCCTGCGGCCCGCAGATACTCGGGGACGGCGGCGTCGGCCACCTCCCCGGGCGCGATCCCGTGCCGGAAGACGGGCGCGAGTTTCGCCGGCGGCCCCCCGGGCTGCTGGGCGAGCCCGCGCAGTACAACCCCGGCCGCCTCGGCGAGCTCGACGACGAACGCGCGCCCCCGGTCCCCCACGAGCGCGGCCAGCCCGTCGACGAGCGCCTGCCGGTCGGCTGGCTCGCACTGATGCAGGACGCCCCGCATATAGACGTTGGCGTCACCGAGTTCGGCGTGCAGCATCTCCGCCTCGGCCTTCTCCACCGCGTCGAACAGCCGGTAGGAGGCCTGGCCCGCCGGGTCCGCGAGCCGGGCGTGGTCGAGGGCCGCGGCCGACAGGTCGGCGCCGACGACCCTCGGGTAGCGGTCGGCGAGAAACCGCGTCTGCGTGCCGTTGCCGCAGCCGAGGTCCACGAGAGGCAGCCCGGGAGCGGCCAGGTGCGGTTCCAACAAGGCGAGATGGACACCCACGGTGAGCGCGGGCTCGGCGTCCCAGAAGACGGCTCCCTGCTCGGCGGGAGCCTCACGCCAGAAGCCCTCCCAGGCCTCTCTGTACCGAGTAGTCACGCTCATGCCAGCTCCCCAGGATGCGACCGCGGACCGCCGAAAAGTGACGGACAGTCTGGTTTATCGCGCCCGAGGTGAAGCGACAAGGCGTCGCGTGGCAGAAAGGAACCGTCAGACAGGCCGGCGACGCGGCACCGTCAGCTCGAACCACACCGTCTTGCCGGAGTTGGTCCGGCTGGTCCCCCACTCGCGCGCCAGCGTGCTGACCAGACGCATTCCCCGACCGGCGTCGTCGAGCGGGCCGGCACTGAGCAGCGTCGGCAGGGTGTGGTCGTCGTCGTCCACCTCGCACAACAGGGTGTCGCCCCGGACCAGTCTGAGGTCGATCGGCCTGCTGTGGGAGTGCCGTACGGCGTTGGTGACAAGCTCGCTCACCAGCAGCTCAGTGACCTCCGTGAGGGAGGCGAGACCCCACACGTGCAGCTGTTCGCGGACCACGGCGCGCGCCCTGCCGACCTCCTGCGGGTCGTGCCCGATCCGCCACTGGGCGACGTCCTCGGGCTCGATGCCGTTGAGCCGGGCCATCAGGAGCGCCACGTCGTCCTTGCGGCCGCCACGAGTGTTGAGCGCGCGGATGATGGTGTCGCACGCGTCGTCCATGGACGCGGCCGGATGGGCCGCGGACTCGCAGAGCGTGGCGAGGCCGACGCCGATGTCCTCGCCGCGCACCTCGACCAGGCCGTCGGTGCACATCACGAGCCGGTCGCCGGGCGCCACCCGTACCCGTACGGACTCGAAGGGCACCCCGCCGACCCCGATGGGCGCGCCCGTCGGCAGGTCGAGCAGATCACTGTGGCCGTTCTCGGCGCGGACCAGCACGGGCGGGATGTGGCCCGCGTTGCCGATCTCCAGCTCGCTCGCGATCGGGTCGTAGATCGCGTACAGACAGGTCGCGAGATAGTGCTCGCCCAGTCGCTGCGCCAAGTCGTCGAGATTGCGCAGGAGTTGGGCGGGCGGCAGGTCGAGGGCGGCCATGGTCTGCACCGCGGTGCGTAACTGCCCCATCATCGCGGCCGAGTTGAGGCCATGGCCCATCACGTCGCCGACGACGAGTGCCGTCCGTGATCCGGGCAGTTTGACCGAGTCGAACCAGTCGCCGCCGACCCGCCCGAGCAGTGTGCCCGGCAGATAGCGGGTCGCGATGTCACAGCCGGACATCCGCGGGGCGATGTGCGGCAGCATGCTGTCCTGGAGGGTCTCGGCGACGCTCTCCTGGTACGTGTACATGCGGGCGTTGTCCAGCACGAGCCCGGCGCGCGCGGCGAGTTCGGCGCCGGTTACGCGGTCCATGTCGTTGAACTCGACGCGCTCCGGGTGGCGCAGCAGGATCATGAAGCCGAGGACCACGTTCCGTGCTTTGAGGGGCACGACCAGCATGGAGCGGCCCGTGATGAGGGGCCGGATGTCGCGCTTCTCGAACTGCGCGGCGATCATGTGGCCCAACTGCTCGCTGATGCGGGGCACGAGGACGGGTTCGCCGGTGGTCATGCACTGGAAGAACGGGGTGTGCGCCGGGAAGGGCATGGCCTCGCCGACCGGCACGACGTCGTCCCAGCGGCCCGGCTCGTCCGTGTGCTCCAGCGCGACCCGGTGCCACATCGTGGTCGTGTCGGGCACACCCTCGGAGAAGCCCTCACCGGCGACGACCTGTTCGCGCAGATAGGTCCCGGCCACGTCCGTGAAGCGGGGCACGACGGCCCGGCTGACCTCGACGATGGTGCGGGACAGGTCGAGCGAGGTGCCGATGCGTCCGCTGACCTCGTTCAGGAACTCCAGCCGCTCCCGTACGGCGGCGTACTCAAGGTCCTCGCCCTCGTCCTCGGCGTCCGGCGGCAGGGGTTCACCGGACACGGCCGCCGCGGCCGCCCGCTCCTGGCGCGCCTTGCGCTCGGCGCGCCGCGGCACGCCCCAGTCGGGGGTGACGGGGACCCGGTCGTTCTGGCTGAACTCCAGGATGGGATAGCCGAGTTCGAGGACCTGGGCGACGATGCGGGCGCTTTCGCCGACGCTCATGCTCGGCAGGATCTCGGGCAGTCTGCCCGCCAGTTCCTCGGAGCCCGGGAAGTCGGTGTGCAGCGCGAATCCGGGCGCGATGCGCTCGACGGCCGCACCCGCGCCGGCGTCCTCGTGACGCAGCGCGCCCGCGTCCGCGGCGAGGACCAGCAGCCGCTCCCGGCCCGGTCCCACCAGCGGATACGCCCACCACAGGACATCGATTCGGTCGCCGTCCGCCGAGGTCAGTCGCGCGCGGCCCGCCGCCGGGTAGGACAGTCCGCCGTCCAGGGAGGATTCGAGGTCGGGCCCGAGCCCGTCGTACGCGGCGTAGCCTCCGTAGGGCGCGCTCTCATCGTCTTCGGGCAGAGCGCCGGAGACGGGCAGTAGATCGACGACGGGACGGCCGACGGCCTCTTCCCTGGCGGTACCGAAGAGGCGCCGGGCGCCCCGGCTCCAGTGCGAGACCAGTCCCGCACGGTCCACCACCACCACGGCCAGCGGAATCCGTCCGGCCGCGGCGACCCCGTTCCCGGCCGCGCGGCCGGGAGGTGCGTCCCTCTCGGTGCCACGGTCCATGGCTCAGGCCCTCTCTCCCGCGGTCCGCAAGATCTGCGCCGCCACGACAACCACGGTACGACCGCGCCCGGTGGCCATGTGTGGCAATCCCCGAATTGCCCCGGCGCACCGCAGGGGGCGCGGGGCGGTGACATGTGCCGCTGCGCCGCGGGGCGCGCCCAGCCCCCACCGGCACCGTGTCCGGCCGCCCCCTCAGTCCTCATGCCCCAACTGGAGGTCCCGGTCCGCCCTCCCGCCCCCGGCCACCTGCAACACGGTGGCCACCGGCGGGTAGCCGGCCGCGATGACCGTGTACTCCCCGGACGACAGGTCGATGAACCGAAACGCCCCGTCGCCCCCGGTGGTCAGCGTGTCCACCACGTTCCCCCCGGCGTCGAGCAGGGTCACCCGCGCGTCCTCGACAGGCCGGCCCCCGCTGGCGCGCACGGTCCCCCGCAGCACCGCCCCGCCCGCGAGTTCGACATCCTGCCGGCTCTCCCGGGCGGCCCGCACACTGACGGGCTGGGCGGCCGGGCGGAAGGCCGGAGCGCTTGCGGCCAGCGTGTACTCCCCTGCCACCAGCTCCGTGATGACATAGCCGCCCTCCCGTCCGCTGCGTGTCGTGGCGACCACCTCACCGTGCACGTCGGTGAGCGTGACGGTCGCGTCCCGCACCGGTGTTCCGTCCGCCGTGACCACGTTCCCCGCCAGCCGGCCCGCGCCGCCGAGCACCACGTCCAGTTCGACGGGCCGCTCCCCGACGGTGACGCCGACCGCCTGCGGCTGGTGCCCGCCGGCCGCGGCGATGAGGACGTACGCCCCCGCGCCGGGCGTCGACAGCGCGTACCGTCCGTCCTCGCCGCTCGCGCCCCGGACGATCTGCTGCCCCGCGCCGTCGATGAGGGTGAGCGCGGCACGGGGCACGACCGTGCCGTCGGGGTGCCGCACGGTGCCGCGGACGGGGGCCCCGGCCGCGTACGGCGAACGGGCGCCCGGAATGGGGGCGTCGAGGGGTGTGGGGGCATTGGGGGGTGGGGGTGGGGGTGCGGGTGCCTTGGGGGGTGCGGTCTCGGGAGCTGCGGGGGGCGTGTGCTGGGACACCAGCGGTTTCTCCTTGAGGAAGCAGGCGACGAGCAGGCCCAGGACGAGCACCGGTACGAGGTGGAGGAAGATCCGCGGCATCGCGTCGGTGTACGCCGCGATGTAGCCCTCCCGCAGTTCGGCGGGCAGCGCGTGGACGAGCTGCGGGGTGACGGACTCGGGGTCGGGCAGGCCGGCCCCGGCGGGCAGCCGTTCGGCGAGGGAGTCGGCGAGCCGGTCGGTGAGGAGCGCGCCGAAGACCGCCGCACCGACGCTGCCGCCGATCTGCCGGAAGTAGGTGTTGGCTCCGGTCGCGGTGGAGAGGTCGCGCGGGTGCACGGAGTTCTGCACGGCGAGGACCAGCACCGGCATGACCAGGCCGATTCCGGCGCCGAGCACCGCCGTCCACACGCTGAAGTGCAGCCGGGGCGTATCGGCTGCGAGCCGCGACAGGAGCCACATGCCGATGACGGACAGGGCGCCGCCGAGGATCGGATAGACCTTGTAGTGGCCGCTGCGGCTGATGAGGTGGCCCGAGACGACCGAGGCCCCGACGATCCCGCCCGTCATCGGGAGCATCAGCAGGCCGGACTCGGTGGCGGTGGCGCCGTCGGCCATCTGCAGGTACGTGGGCAGATAGCCGGCCGCGCCGAAGAGGGCGACACCGACGATCACGCCCACCAGACCGGTGATGTTGAAGACCGCGTCGCGGAACAGCCGCAGCGGGATGAGGGGTTCGGCCGCGAAGTGCTCGGCGAGCAGGAAGAGCACGGCCGAGGCGGCGGCTCCGGCGGCGAGTCCGAGGACGACGCGCGAGTCCCACGCGTACTCCGTGCCGCCCCAACCGGTCAGCAGCACGAGGCAGGTCGAGGCGGCGGCGAGCAGCAGGGCGCCCAGGACGTCGGGACGTGGTGGGACGGTGGGTTTCGGCAGTTCGAGGACGACGGCCACGACGACCATGGCGACCAGGCCGAAGGGCACGTTGAGGTAGAAGCACCAGCGCCAGGAGAGGTGATCGGTGAAGTAGCCGCCGAGCAGCGGGCCGGCGACCGACGCGAGGCCGAACGCGGCGCCGATCAGCCCCATGTAGCGGGCCCGTTCCCGGGGCGGCACGATGTCCGCGAGGATCGCCTGTACGCCGGTCAGGAGACCACCGGCGCCGACACCCTGGAGGGCACGGAAGGCGATCAGCTGGTCCATGGTGCGCGACCGTCCGGCCAGCGCGGACCCGATCACGAAGACGGCGATCGCGAACTGGAAGGCGCCCTTGCGGCCGTAGAGATCACCGAACTTGCCGTAGACCGGGAGCCCCACGGTCGCGGTGAGCAGGTACGCGGTGATCGCCCAGGACATCCTGTCCAGGCCGTGCAGCTCTCCGACGATCGTCGGGAGCGCGGTGGCGACGATCATCTGCTCCAGCGCTGCGAGCAGCAGCGCCAGCATGAGCGCGGAGAAGACCAGGCGCAGGCGGCGTGGTCCGAGGGCCTTCGACTGCGGGAACCGCGGGGGCACTTGGGGCGTGTCCGGCGCCGGAGCCGAAACCTCTTGTCCGCTCTCCGCCAGAGCCGTCCGGCCCACGTGTTGCTCCCCTCGTCGCGCCTGCGCGGCCCATTTCTCGCATTACGCGACATCTGGGAGCAAGCGCGACGAGTCACCCGAGGCGGGTCGCGACGGACGTATCCGCCGGTGGGAGCCCTGCGACGGACAACTGAGCCCTGCCGAGAACCACTCGAAACGGTGAGCGTCCCGAATTCGGCGGCTCAGGGGGTGTTACTTCTCCACCTCGGTGGCGAGGTTCGCCAGCACCCCGTCGTAGATACGGCCGAGGCCCTTGGGCGCGAAGGTCTTCTCGAAGAAGCCGCCGACGCCGCCCGCGCCGTCCCAGACGGTCGTGACGACGACCCGGGACGCGCCCTCACCGGCCGGGGTGACCCGCCAGGTGGTCACCATCGAGGAGTTGCGGTCCTTCTCCACCAGTTCGCCGTCGGTGGGCTCGGTCACCTCCAGCAGGCAGTCGCGGACCCGCTTGCTGGTGGCCTGGAGCTTCCAGTGGACGAGGGTTCCCTCACCGTCGCCGCCCTCGCGCACCTCGTACTCGCTGAAGTGCTCGGTCAGGAGCTTCGAACGCGTGCCGTTGTAGTCGGCCAGCGCATCGAACACGTCGTCCGGCTGACCCGCTACGACTCGCTCCGTGGTGGCCTCGACCTGCGCCATTGCGTTCCTCCAGCACTCGGGATCTCGGACGTCAGCGCTCAGCCAACCATCACGCGGCCGAGCCGCCCAAATCGGGGTCCTGTCGGGGTGCTGTCGGGGTTGTACCGGGGCCCCCCCGGGGTCCGCGGGAAGGCATCGACAGTCCGCGCACGGTCACACGCGCCTCGGACGACCCACGGCAAAGAGAAAAGGCAAGGAGAACTCTCTCCTCGCCACTCTCAACGTATAGCGCACCGGGGGGCTTGCCACAAGACCCGGGTCACGGCGCAGAATCGTCGACTCATGCCACAACCTGCGGAAATGAGGGCACGACGTGCGTGTGTTGTCGTCGGCGAACGAGCAGTACGTGTTGGATCTTCAAGAGGTTGACGAGACGCAGGTCGCGGTCGTGGGCGGCAAGGGCGCACA
The DNA here is from genome assembly GCF_040651415.1 of Streptomyces sp. NPDC048484. Taxonomy (NCBI): domain Bacteria; kingdom Bacillati; phylum Actinomycetota; class Actinomycetes; order Kitasatosporales; family Streptomycetaceae; genus Streptomyces; species Streptomyces sp. NPDC048484. The sequence goes on along the minus strand of NZ_JBEZJY010000005.1, from coordinate 144,351 downwards.
CCTGGGCGGGCTGTCGCGGATCGAAGGCGTCCGTGTGCCGGGGGGCTTCTGCGTGACGACGGACGCCTTCCGGCGGATCATGGCGCAAGCGCCGTCGATCGACGACCGGCTCGATCAGTTGTCGCGCCTGGACCCGGACGACCGGGAGGCGATCGGCACGCTCAGCGCGCAGATCCGCCGTACCATCGAAGGGATCGCCATCCCGGACGATCTCGCGGCGGCGATCACCCGCGCGCTCGCCGGGCTCGGCGAGCAGGCCGCCTGCGCCGTCCGCTCCAGCGCGACGGCGGAGGACCTGCCGACGGCCTCCTTCGCCGGCCAGCAGGACACGTACCTGAACATCGTCGGGCCGACGGCGATCCTTCAGCACGTCAGCCGGTGCTGGGCCTCGCTGTTCACCGAGCGGGCCGTGACCTACCGCCGGCGCAACGGCATCGACCACCGTACGGTCCACATGGCCGTGGTCGTGCAACGGATGGTCCTCCCGCACGCGGCCGGCATCCTGTTCACGGCCGACCCCGTCACGGGCAACCGGAAGGTCGCCACCGTGGACGCCGGCTTCGGCCTCGGCGAGGCCCTGGTCTCCGGCCTGGTGAACCCGGATGTCTTCAAGGTGCGACACGGCGAGGTCGTCGCCAGGACGATCGCCGCCAAGCAGCGTGCCGTGTACGCCCTGCCTGCGGGCGGTACGCGGGAAGTGGCGATCGACGCGCAGCGGCAGGAGCAGCCGTCGCTGACGGATGCGCAGGTCGTGCGGCTCGTGCAGCTCGGGCGGCGGATCGAAGCGCACTTCGGCCGCCCGCAGGACATCGAATGGTGCCTGGTCGACGACGACTTCCGGATCGTTCAGAGCCGCCCGATCACGACGTTGTTCCCCATCCCCGAGGCCGCTGACCAGGAGAATCACGTCTACGTCTCCGTCGGCCACCAGCAGATGATGACCGACCCCATGAAGCCCCTGGGGTTCTCGATGTGGCAGCTGACGGCCATGGTGGCGATGCACGAGGCCGGCGGGAGGCTGTTCGTCGACGTCACCCGGCGCCTGGCCTCGCCCGCGAGCCGCGCCGGCCTCCTGGACCTCATGGGGAAGGGCGATCCGCTGGTCAGGGACGCCCTGGAGACCGTCCTCGACCACGAGGACTTCGTCCCGTCGCTGCCTGACGCGCATCCCGGAGGGCCGCCGGCCGGTGGCACGTCCGCCCCGGTCGAGGCCGACCCGGCCATCGTCACCGGGCTGATCGAGCGCAGCCGGACGTCCGTCGCCGCCCTGGAGCGCGACATCCGGACGAAGAGCGGCCCGGCGCTGTTCGACTTCCTGCTGGAGGCCTTCGAGGAGCACAAGCGAGTCCTCGGTGATCCGCTGAACCTCCAGGCGATCCTGGCGGGGATGGAGGCCACGTGGTGGCTCAACGACCGGCTGCAGGAGTGGCTGGGCGAGAAGAACGCGGCCGACACGCTCACGCTGTCCGCCCCCGACAACATCACGTCGGAGATGGGACTGGCGCTGCTGGACGTCGCGGACGTGATCCGCCCGCGGCCGGAGGTGGTGGCGTTCCTGCAGGACGTCGAGTCCGTCGAGGACGAAGCCTTCCTGGACGAGCTGACGAAGCTCCCGGGCGGGGCCGAAGCACGCGACGCCATGGAGACCTACCTCGACCGGTACGGCATGCGCTGCGTCGGCGAGATCGACATCACGAGGCCGCGTTGGCGCGAGCGCCCCACCACGCTCGTGCCCGTGATCCTCGACAACGTAAGGAACTTCGAGCCGGGCGCCGCCGAGCGGCGCTTCGAACAAGGGCGGCTGAAGGCGCAGAAGAAGGAACAGGACGTGCTGGCACGCCTGCGGGCCCTGCCGGGCGGGGACCGGATGGCCGACGAGGCCAAGCGGATGATCGACCAGGTCAGAGCCTTCATCGGCTACCGGGAGTACCCGAAGTACGGGATCGTCAGCCGCTACTTCGTCTACAAGCGGGCCCTGCTGGAGGAGGCCGGGCGGCTCGTACAGGCAGGCGTGCTTCCCGAGAAGGAGGACATCTTCTACCTCACGTTCCAGGAACTCCACGACGTCGTGCGCTCGAACCAGGTGGACGGCCGGCTCATCCAGCAGCGCAAGGACGCGTTCCGGTCGTACCACGCACTCACCCCGCCCCGGGTGCTCACCTCGGACGGTGAGGCCGTCACCGGGGCGTACCGGCGCGACGACGTGCCGGCCGGCGCCCTGATCGGCCTGCCGGTTTCCGCCGGGACCATCGAGGGACGGGCCCGCGTCGTCCTTGACCTGGCGCAGGCCGATCTCGAAGCGGGCGACATCCTGGTCACGACCTTCACGGACCCCAGCTGGTCCCCGCTGTTCGTCGCGATCGCGGGGCTGGTGACGGAGGTGGGCGGCCTGATGACCCATGGCGCGGTGATCGCCCGGGAGTACGGCCTGCCGGCCGTCGTGGGCGTGGAGCAGGCCACCCGGCTGATCCGGGACGGGCAGCGGATCCGCGTGCACGGGACCGACGGGTACGTCGAGCTCCTGCCTTGACCGACAACACACGCCGACAACACAGACATGAGGGGCTGCGCCTGCCGGGGGTCGGCTTGACCCCCGGATGGGAACGGGTGTTCTATTCAGGGCACGAACGGACCCAACCAACGGGAGCGCTCATGCGCTGGGACAGTCAGAAGGACAGACCTCTCGGGCAACTCGCTCTGGCATACGTGTCCGACGACAACTCGGACACGCCGGAGTTCCGCGGAATCACCTTCCACGAGATCCGGGCCCGGTCGATCGTCAACCGCGTGCCGGGCGCCTCGCGGATGCCCTTCGAGTGGACGGTCAATCCCTACCGGGGGTGCACGCACGCGTGCGTCTACTGTTTCGCCCGCAAGACCCACAGCTATCTGGACCTCGACACCGGCCTCGGCTTCGACAGCCAGATCGTGGTGAAGGTGAACGCCCCGGAGCTGCTGCGGCAGCACCTCGGCTCGCGGCGCTGGCTCGGTGAGCACATCGCGATGGGCACGAACGTGGACTGCTACCAGCGGGCCGAGGGCCGCTACCAGCTGATGCCCGGCATCATCGCGGCCCTGCGCGACCACGCGAACCCCTTCTCGATCCTCACGAAGGGCACGCTGATCCTGCGCGACCTCGACCTCCTGAAGCAGGCGGCCGCCGTCACCGAGGTCGGGATCTCCGTCTCCGTGGGCTTCACGGACCAGGAGCTGTGGCGGACCGTGGAGCCGGGCACACCCGCCCCCGAGCGCCGTCTGGACGTCGTTCGCACACTGAGCGGGAACGGCATCGACTGCGGGGTCCTGATGGCCCCGGTGATCCCCTTCCTCGGCGACGATCCGTCCCAGCTGCGCGCGACGGTACGGGCGATCGCCGCGTCCGGCGCGAGCTCGGTGACCCCGCTCGTGCTGCACCTGCGCTCCGGGGCACGCGAGTGGTTCATGAGCTGGCTGGGGCACCATCACCCGCACCTGGTGCGCCGGTACGAGCGGCTGTACGCGGAGGGCGCGTACGCCCCGAAGTGGTACCAGCGACGGATCACCCGGCAGGTGCACGAACTGGCCGAGGAGTACGGGATCGGCCCCACGCGCGCGGGGATGCCCCGCAGGATTCCGGTGCCCGAGCCGGCCGCACCGGAGCCCACCCAGCTCACCTTTCTCTGACCGGCGCTCCCACCCGCACCGGCCCGCACTCCCTGCCCGGCATCCGGCCGCATCCCGCGGCCCGATGGGGTCAACTCTCGGCAGAACGGGTCCTTCCGGCGCCCACCCCGGGACATTACGGCCAAGGCCGTGACACGCGCGGCTCCCTGACCGAGGAACAGGACAGCTCAGGGTCCCTGCCCGGTACATCGATGTGAGGCGATTCATTGTGAACCGACGCGCAGCCGCTCTGTGCGGTGCCGCCGCCGTGGTTGCCGGAATGATCACCGCGATCCCGGCCGGTGCAAGCCCGGGCCCCGCGGACGCCCCGCGCACCACCCCGTCCGCCGGCACGGCGAAGCCCACCTGGAAGAAGTGCGGCACCAAGAGCTATCCGACGCTCCAGTGTGCGTCCCTGAAGGTGCCGCTCGACCACGCGAACCCGCACGGCCGGAACATCACCCTCGCGCTGTCACGGGTCCCGCACACCTCGAAGAAGACGTACCAGGGGCCTCTGCTGGTGAATCCGGGCGGCCCCGGCGGCAGCGGCCTCGCCCTCGCCGGGTTCGTCGCGGCCTCGCTGCCGAAGAAGGTGGCGGCCCAGTACGACGTCATCGGCTTCGACCCGCGCGGGGTCGGCGCGAGCAGGCCCGCCCTGAACTGCAGGCCGGGACACTTCGCCCCGGTGCGGCCGGACTCGCTGCCGACCAGCCGCGCCCTGGAGAAGGCCAACCTCCACCGTGTCCAGGCCTTCGCGAAGGCCTGCGGGGCCAAGTACGGGCATCTGCTGCCGTACATCGACACGGTGAGCGCGGTCCGGGACATGGACGCGATCCGGCGCGCTCTCGGCGCCAAGAAGATCAACTACTTCGGGTACTCGTACGGCACCTACCTGGGCGCCGTGTACGCGAAGCTCTACCCGCAGCGCGTGCGGCGCATGGTGCTCGACTCCGTCGTCGACCCCACCGGGGTGTGGTACGACGACAACATCGCGCAGGACCACGCCTTCAACTCCCGCCACCGGGCCTTCATGGCCTGGGTGGCCAAGCACAACGCCGCATACCGGCTCGGCACCGATCCGGAGAAGATCGAGACGGCCTGGTACAAGATGCGGGCGGCGCTGGCGAAGAAGCCCGCGGACAAGAAGGTCGGCGCCTCCGAACTGGAGGACACCTTCTCCCCGGGCGGCTACTTCAACGGCTACTGGCCGCATCTCGCCGAGGCGTTCGCGGCCTACGTGAAGGACAAGAACGACGACCCGCTGGTCGAGGCGTACGAGAACTTCGGCGCCGTCGACGCCGCGGGCGCCAACGGCTACAGCGTCTACACCTCGGTGCAGTGCCGTGACGCGCACTGGCCGCGCGACTGGGACAAGTGGCGCGACGACAACTGGGCGGTGTACGAGAAGGCGCCGTTCCTGACCTGGAACAACGCCTGGTACAACGCGCCGTGCGCGTTCTGGCCCACGGACTCGGCCGAGCCGGTGGACGTCTCGAACGACTCGGTGCCGCCGGTGCTGCTGTTCCAGGCGACGGACGACGCCGCCACTCCGTACGAGGGCGGTGTCATGGCGCATCACCTGCTGAGCGGCTCCAGCCTGGTGGTCGAGCAGGGCGGCGGCAACCACGGCATCACACTGAGCGGGAACACCTGCCTGGACAAGCATCTGGCCACCTATCTGACCGATGGCAGGGTGCCGCGCGGCGGCGGCGGGGCCGACGCGGTGTGCAGGAAACTGCCCGACCCGAAGCCGCTGAGCGCGAAGGCCGCCGCGGGCTCGCGCGCGGCGGCGCTGCACGGGCTGATCGGCTTCCGGGGCTGAGCCCCGGCGGCTGAGCGGCGACCGCCCGTCGGGGGCGTTGTCAGTGCGGTGGTGCAGGATTGATCCATGACCGGACCGATCCGCATCCCCGCCCCCGACGGGGTCGCCCCCGCAGCCGCGTACTCACATGTCGTCATGGGCACGGGCCGCTTCGTGGCGGTCTCGGGCCAGCTGGCGCTCGACGAGGACGGCGGGCTCGTCGGCGAGGGCGATCCGGCGGCGCAGGCCCGTCAGGTCTTCGAGAACCTGCGGCGCTGTCTGGCCGCGGCAGGCGCCGGCTTCGACGACGTGATCAAGCTGACCTTCTTCGTCACGGACATGGCCCACATGCCGGCGGTCCGCGCGGCCCGGGACGAGCACATCTCACCGGACCGCCTGCCGGCCGCCTCGGCCGTGCAGGTCGCCGCCCTCGTACGGCCGGAGTTCCTGATGGAGATAGAGGCGTTCGCGGTGGTACCCGCGTGAGCCACGGTCCCGCCGTCCGCGAGATGACCCTGGCCGACTGTCCCCGCGTGGCGGAGATCCGCGTACGCGGCTGGCAGAGCGCGTACCAGGGATTGATGCCCCGGTCGGGTACCTCGACGGGCTCGACGTGGCGGCCGAGGTTCTGCGTCGACGGACGCACTTCGAGCAGGCGGCTGAGGGCGTGGTGAACCTCGTGGCGGAGTGGGCCGGCGAGGTCGTCGGCTGGTCCTGCCACGGCCCGTACCGCGACGGTGAACGGCGCACCGGGGGCGCCGAGTTGTACGCGATCTACGTCGCCCCCGACCGGGTCGGGCGCGGTGTGGGCCGCACCCTGCTGCGCGAGTCGGTCACGCGCTGCGCCACCGCGGGGCACGACCGGATACTGCTCTGGGTGCTCCGGGGGAACGCGAGCGCGCGCCGCTTCTACGAAAAAGGCGGATTCGTCGCGGACGGCGCCGAGGAGGCCTTCGAGGTCGAGGGTGTCGAGGTGCCCGAAGTGCGTTACGTCCGGGGGCTGGGCGGCGTCGGGGAGGTACGGGGCGCCGGCTGAGGGGAACTCCTCTCCCGGGGAAGGCGCACACAGAACACGGCACGCCGATTCGCCGTCCCGTCCGCCGAACCGGTACCCCTCATGTCCCCCCGCTCCTTCACGCCATGCCCCGTCCGCGAGCCGCCGGTCACGGAGCGTCCGGGCAGCGGCGTGGCACGCAGCCCGGTGAGGGCCCCCACACGTCCCCCTTTCACACGCCGCCCGTTCCGGTTCGGCCACGCCGTCGACGCCTGGTGTCCGGCAACGGTCGGACAGTCGCTACGCACGACACATCAGTCGCGGGTCGGCCGTCACAGCGGGGCCCTCCGGCGAGCCCGGACACGTACGGCACGAGGAGCGAACGGGTCTCGCACTCCAGTGTCCCCCGTCGCCTGCCGCTGACCGGCCACGCCTCCCATTCCCTCCCAACTCTGGACATTGTCAGGGGCGTTGGACCAGGCATGGGGAACACATTTCCGGGTACGTCCGGGACTCGCCGGAGGCGTGCGGCACTACGCTCGGAGCGCATCGCCACAACCGACCCGGGGACAGCCGGGCATCCGGAGGGGGAGGGCCCGGGATGATCCGCGTCCTCGTGGTCGAGGACCAGCGCGCGCTGGCCGACGCCCTGGCCATCGCCATCGGGGCGCAGCCCGACCTGGACTGCGGCGACGCGGTGGGATCGGTCGACGAGGCGTTGCGGGAGGCGGCCCGTCGGCCACCCTCCGTGGTGCTGATGGACATTCACCTGCCGGGCACGGACGGTATCGAGGGCACTCGGCTGCTGAAGGCGGCCCACCCCTCGGCCCGGGTGGTCGTCCTGACCGCGGACGCGACACCCGACCAGTTGACGCGTGCGGTCGCGGCGGGCGCCTCGGCGTTCCTCGCCAAACACAGCGCGTTCGCGGACATCCTCACCGCGATCCGGACGACGGCCACGGGAAAACTGCTCGTGGAGGAGTCGACGCTGACGGCCCGGCTTCCGCAGCGACAGCGGAACGGGTGCGGGCTGACCCGCCGCGAGCACGAGGTGCTCGCCCTGCTCGCCCAGGGGCACGGCCTCAAGGCGATCGCGGACCGGCTCGTCCTCAGCCGGCACACCGTACGCGGCCATGTGAAGAGCGTCCTGGTCAAGCTGGGTGCGCACAGCCAGCTTGAGGCGGTGGTCACGGCGACCCGGCTGGGGATCCTGCCGCGCCAGATCACGTAGAAGGCAACATCACGCAGCCCGCAGGGGCACGTGGAACGCAGAAGGACGAATCAGCCCATCTGAGGGGGCCGTTCGCCCCGCCTGGGGGATGCCGACCCGGACCGCCGCCGCTTATCGTGCGAAATGTGCGACCCCTGCGGCAACGGCCCGAGCCGTTGCCGGGCGACTTCCCGAATCCCATGTCGCACCCAGCCGGGCGGTCGCACGGACAGGGGCCGCCGGGCAGCAGGGCCCGGACCGGGCGCGCGGAGATGACGGCACTTCGGATCCCGTGACGTTCGTCCGCCTGCTGGTCGCCCGTCTCCCGCCGGGCGAACCCCGGCGGCCCCGCCCCAAGCCCCCGTCCACTGCCTCCGCTACCTCCGCTCCCGTGGCGCGCGCTGGACCGGCAGCCGCTTCAGCGCGTCGGCCGCGGCCCGGGCCAGCTCCGGGTGGACGAGTGCTTCGTTCAGGACGGGCCGGGCCCCTTCGTCACCCAGGGCGCCCAGGCCTTCCACACAGGCGAGGGCGACCCGGCGGTACGGGTCGTGCGGGCGGAATCTGCGGGCCAGAGTGGTGATCAGGGCCGGGACGGACTCCGGCGCACGCAGTTCGACCAGGAGCCGAATCGGGTGGAGGGCGTAGGCGACGCGCAGTTCGTTGGTGGCGAGGGCGGCCGCCGCCCGGGCGGTACGCGGGTCACCGAGCCGGGCCAGGGCGTACGCGGCGGACGCGCAGCGCTGCGGATCCCGGTGGTTGAGCAGCAGGACGAGCGCCTCGAAGGCCCGCCGGTCACCGGCGACACCGAGTCGGAAGGCGGCCAGTTCCCGCGCCCAGAGCGGCTGTTCGGGAGCGACGAGCACGGCGGCCAGCTCGTCGAGGTCCTCGGCCTTGGCCAGTCGCTCGTACGAGAAGGACGCCGCCGCGCCCGCCTCCTGCCGTAAGCGCTGAGTGAGCGTTCGCAACTCTTCGTCCATGAAACAGAGACTATCCGCGACGGACGTCACATGGACCGGACCAGGAAGAGGGGCTGGCGCGCTCGTTACTCACCGGTTAAGCTCAATCGAGCGAGTTACCCACTCGTGGACTTGTCCGTGGCGGCCTGGTGACGCAGCTGCCGCGGAATCACCCTCACGCCTCAAGGGCTGTGAGGGAGCTGGTCGGTTCGGTACTTCAGGTACCTCAGTACGACCTGGCTCCGGGACAGGGCCGGTCGGATTCTCCTCACCGCTTCGCGGATCCGTGCTCCACACCCGCGAGCGGCACCGGGCGTGTGCGCTCAGAAGCCCGGCAGCACCTCCAGTGCCGCGACAGGCACTGGCACTGGCACCCGCAACCTCCGCACTTCCGTGCGCCCTTCGGCGTATCCCGGTGCGTCCCTCAGTCGTCACTCATTCCTGGAGTCCCGCGATGGCCACTCCCCTGTCCGACCCCTCCTCGTCTCCCTCGTCCCCTTCGTCCTCCGTGTCCTCGGTGTCGTCCGTGTCGTCTGTGTCCTCCGTGGAGACGTCCCTCAAGACCGTCGCCGTCGTCGGGCTCGGCACGATGGGCACCGGTATCGCCGAGATCCTCGCCCGGGCCGGCCGCGAGGTCGTCGGCATCGACATCAGCGAGGCCGCCGCGGCCCGGGCCACCGCCGCGCTCGGCTCCGCGACCGCCCGTGCCGTGCGACGCGGGCGTCTCACCGAGCAGGAACGCGACGACACCCTCGCCCGCTTCCGTACGTTCACCGACCTGGGGGCCGCGGCCGACGCCGACCTGGTGATCGAGGTGGCTCCCGAGTCGTACGAGATCAAGCACCAGATCTTCCGGGAGCTGGACGGTGTCGTGCGGCCGGGGACCATCCTGGCGACCGGCACGAACGCGCTGTCGGTCACCCGGCTGGCCGCCGACTCGGCCCACCCCGAGCGGGTGCTGGGCCTGCACTTCTTCAACCCGGCGCCCGCGATGAAGCTCGTCGAGGTCGTGTCGTCCGTGCTGACCGCGCCGGGCGCCGTCGCCGCCGTCACCGACCTCGCCCTCGAACTCGGCAAGGAGCCCGTCGCGGTCGGCGACCGCCCCGGATTCGTCGCCGACGGCCTGCTCTTCGGCTACCTCAACCAGGCCGCCGCGATGTACGAGGCGAAGTACGCCAGCCGCGAGGACATCGACGCCGCGATGAGGCTCGGCTGCGGCCTGCCCATGGGCCCGCTCGCCCTGCTCGACCTGATCGGCGTCGACACCGCGCGTACGGTCCTGGAGGCCATGTACGCGGAGTCGCACGACCGGCTGCACGCCCCGACGCCCGCCCTGAAGCAGCTCAGCCAGGCGGGCCTGACCGGCCGCAAGTCGGGACGCGGCTTCTACACGTACGACGCCCCGGGCAGCGCGACCGTCGTCCCGGACGCGCTGACGCCGTCCGCCGCGGGGTCCGCGACGGCCGGCCGGACCGTCCGCTCGGTGGGCGTCGCGGGCTCCGGGACGATGGCGTCCGGCATCGCCGAGGTCTTCGCGAAGGCCGGGTACGAGGTCGTCCTCGCCGCACGCAGCGAGGAGAAGGCACAGTCCGCCAGGGCCCGTATCGGCAAGTCGCTCTCGCGCTCCGTCGACAAGGGGCGCATGACCGCCGAGGCGGCCGCGGCAGCCCTGGAGCGCGTCGTCCCGGCGGGCTCGTACGACGCCTTCGCCGAGGTCGATCTGGCCCTGGAGGCCGTCGCCGAGGACCTGGAGATCAAGCAGCAGCTCTTCGCGGTGTTCGACAAGGTCTGCAAGCCGGGGGCGATCCTGGCCACCACGACCTCCTCGCTGCCCGTCGTCGCCTGCGCCCGCGCCACCTCGCGGCCGCAGGACGTGATCGGCATGCACTTCTTCAACCCGGCACCCGCCATGAAACTCGTCGAGGTCGTGCGCACGGTCCTGACGGCCGACGACGTGCACGCCACAGTCCGTGAGCTGTGCTCGAAGGTCCGCAAGCACCCGGTGGACTGCGGCGACCGGGCGGGCTTCATCGTGAACGCGCTGCTGTTCCCGTACCTGAACAACGCGATCAAGATGGTCGAGGAGCACTACGCGACACTCGACGACATCGACGCCGCGATGAAGCTCGGCGGCGGCTACCCGATGGGCCCGTTCGAACTCCTCGACGTGGTCGGCCTCGATGTCTCGCTGGCCATCGAGAAGGTGCTGCACCGCGAGTTCCGCGACCCCGGGCTGGCCCCGGCGCCCCTCCTGGAGCATCTGGTGGCCGCGGGCTGCCTCGGCCGCAAGACGGGCCGCGGCTTCCGCGAATATGCGCGACGCTGAGCCGCGCGACCTCCGGGCCGGCCTCCGGCCCGGAGACGGCCGCGCGGACTGGGGCGGGCTGCTCGACCCGGTCGGCGCCGCCTGTCCGGCGCCGGGTGGGGAAAGACCCGGTCACGAGCGCTCCGCCGCGTCCATGCAGTACGTTCGGGGCATGTCCCCGCCCGCCAAGTCCTCCCGTACACCAGCCACGTCCGACGCGCCGGAGAGCGCCGCGGGCGGTCGCGCAGCCGCGCAACGGCTCAAGATGCGCCGAGAACTGGCGGCCGCCGCGATGGAGCTCTTCGCGACGAAGGGGTACGAGGCGACGACGGTCGACGAGATCGCGGCCGCGGCCGGGGTCGCCCGGCGCACCTTCTTCCGGCACTTCCGCTCCAAGGAAGAGGCCATCTTCCCGGACCACGACGACACCCTGACCCGGGCCGAGGCGGTGCTCAACGCCGCGCCGGCGCACGAGCATCCGCTGGACACGGTGTGCCGCGGGATCAAGGAAGTCATGAAGATGTACGCGGCCCGGCCGGAGATCTCGGTCTCGCGCTACAAGCTCACGCGTGAGGTGCCGACGCTGCGGGAGGCGGAGATCGCCTCCGTGGCCCGGTACGAGCGGCTGTTCACCCGCTATCTGCTGGGGCACTTCGACGAGCACGCCCACGACGACGACGCCAACGACGACCCGCTGCTCGCGGAAGTGGCCGCGTCGGCCGTGGTCACCGCCCACAACCACGTACTGCGCAGGTGGCTGCGGGCGGGCGCCCAGGGGGACGTCGAGGCGCAGCTGGACCACGCCTTCTCGATCGTCAGGAAGACCTTCGGTACCGGGATAGGTGCCGGGCGGGACGCCTCCGCGCACTCGACGCCCACGGCCTCGGTGGAGGGTGAGGTGCTGGTGACCGTGGCCCGGGTCGACGCCCCGCTGCACCAGGTGATGCGCACGATCGAGCAAGCTCTCAAGGAACACTCGTAGAGGACCGTTCCAGCACCACTGAAGGGGCACGCCCGCCAGGGCTGTGCCCCTTTTTGATCCTTCTCTGCCGTTTTTTGGTCCTTCTCTGCCGTTTCCAGACTCAGCTCTGATCGATCATCGCTCATCTGTTAACGACAGATGACAAGTGAGAGAAATTGTTGGCACTCGGTGCCTTGCTAGATGGCACGGCGTGTCATACGTTGAAGAGGTCCGGGCGGCCGGCGTGCAGCGATCCTCCGTACGCCGGCTGTCCCCGCAAGCCAAGGTTTGCGTGCCCGGACGCCTGCGTCACAGGCACCCTTCCGCGCCACAAAGCGCCGCCGAGTACCACCCTCCGCCGAACCGACGGCACGCCTCACCAGCAGCTACCCACCCGACGTAACCCTCAGCGTTCCCCTCGGACGCTCATCGCCGGAGGCAACACCGTGAAGGAAATCCTGGACGCGATCCAGTCGCGGACGGCCACGTCCGCCGACTTCGCCGCCCTGCCGCTCCCCGAGTCCTACCGCGCGATCACCGTGCACAAGGACGAGACGGAGATGTTCACCGGGCTCACCACCCGCGACAAGGACCCCCGCAAGTCGATCCACCTGGACGACGTGCCGGTGCCGGAGCTCGGCCCCGGCGAGGCCCTGGTGGCCGTGATGGCCTCCTCGGTCAACTACAACTCGGTGTGGACCTCGATCTTCGAGCCGGTGTCCACCTTCAGCTTCCTGGAGCGCTACGGCAGGCTCAGCGAGCTGACCAAGCGCCACGACCTGCCGTACCACGTCATCGGTTCCGACCTGGCGGGCGTCGTGCTGCGTACCGGCCCGGGCGTGAACGCCTGGCGGCCCGGCGACGAGGTCGTCGCGCACTGCCTGTCCGTCGAACTGGAGTCGTCCGACGGCCACAACGACACGATGCTCGACCCCGAGCAGCGCATCTGGGGCTTCGAGACCAACTTCGGCGGGCTCGCCGAGATCGCACTCGTGAAGTCCAACCAGCTGATGCCGAAGCCCGGCCACCTGTCGTGGGAGGAGGCCGCCGCGCCCGGCCTGGTCAACTCCACCGCGTACCGGCAGCTGGTCTCGCGCAACGGCGCCGGGATGAAGCAGGGCGACAACGTGCTCATCTGGGGCGCGAGCGGCGGTCTCGGCTCGTACGCCACCCAGTTCGCGCTCGCCGGCGGCGCCAACCCCATCTGTGTGGTGAGCAGCCCGCAGAAGGCGGACATCTGCCGGGCGATGGGCGCCGACGCGATCATCGACCGCAACGCCGAGGACTACCGGTTCTGGAAGGACGAGCACCACCAGGACCCGAAGGAGTGGAAGCGCTTCGGGAAGCGCATCCGCGAACTGACCGGCGGCGAGGACGTCGACATCGTCTTCGAGCACCCGGGCCGCGAGACCTTCGGCGCCTCCGTGTACGTCACCCGCAAGGGCGGCACGATCGTCACCTGTGCCTCCACCTCGGGCTACAACCACGAGTACGACAACCGCTACCTGTGGATGTCCCTGAAGCGGATCATCGGCTCGCACTTCGCCAACTACCGCGAGGCCTGGGAGGCCAACCGGCTCATCGCGAAGGGCAAGATCCACCCGACGCTGTCCAGGGTGTACTCACTGGAGGAGACCGGGCAGGCCGCGTACGACGTGCACCGCAACCTCCACCAGGGCAAGGTCGGTGTCCTGGCGCTGGCGCCCGCCGAGGGACTCGGCGTGCGCGACGAGGAGAAGCGCGCCCAGCACGTCGACGCCATCAACCGCTTCCGGAACGTCTGAGGGTCACCCCATGACTGAGCGCCAGAAGGACCGGCCGTGGCTCATGCGGACCTATGCCGGTCACTCCACGGCCGAGGCGTCCAACGAGCTGTACCGGCGCAACCTCGCCAAGGGCCAGACGGGTCTCTCGGTCGCGTTCGACCTGCCGACCCAGACCGGCTACGACCCCGACCACATCCTCGCCCGCGGCGAGGTCGGCCGGGTCGGCGTGCCGGTGTCGCACCTCGGTGACATGCGCCGGCTGTTCCAGGACATCCCCCTGGAGCAGACGAACACCTCGATGACCATCAACGCCACCGCCATGTGGCTGCTGGCGCTCTACCAGGTCGTCGCCGAGGAGCAGGGCGCCGACATCACCCAGCTCCAGGGGACGACCCAGAACGACATCGTGAAGGAGTACCTGTCGCGGGGCACCCATGTGTTCCCGCCGGTGCCCTCGCTCCGTCTGACGACGGACATGATCTGCTACACGGTCAACAACATCCCCAAGTGGAACCCGATCAACATCTGCAGCTACCACCTGCAGGAGGCGGGAGCCACTCCGGTCCAGGAGATCGCGTACGCGATGTCCACCGCGATCGCCGTGCTCGACGCGGTGTTCGCGTCCGGCCAGATCGCCGAGGACCGGAAGGGGGACGTGGTCGCGCGCATCTCCTTCTTCGTGAACGCGGGCGTCCGCTTCGTCGAGGAGATGTGCAAGATGCGGGCGTTCGGCCGTATCTGGGACCGGATCACGCGCGAGCGGTACGGGATCGAGAACCCCAAGCACCGCCGTTTCCGGTACGGGGTCCAGGTCAACTCCCTCGGCCTGACCGAGGCCCAGCCCGAGAACAACATCCAGCGGATCGTCCTGGAGATGCTGGCTGTGACCCTCTCGAAGGACGCACGCGCGCGTGCCGTCCAACTCCCGGCCTGGAACGAGGCGCTGGGGCTGCCCCGGCCCTGGGACCAGCAGTGGTCCCTGCGCATGCAGCAGGTGCTCGCCTACGAGAGCGACCTGCTGGAGTACGCGGACATCTTCGAGGGTTCGCACGTCGTCGAGACGAAGGTCTCCGAGCTGGTCGAGGACTCGTTCGCCGAGATCGACCGGATCGAGGAGATGGGCGGCGCGATGGCGGCCGTCGAGTCGGGCTACCTGAAGTCGCAGCTCGTCTCGTCGCACGCTCGGCGCCGGGCCCGTATCGAGTCCGGTGACGAGAAGATCGTCGGCGTCAACATCTTCGAGTCGACCGAGCCCAACCCGCTCACGGCCGACCTGGACGCCGCCATCATGACGGTCGACCCGGCGGTCGAGGCCCGGGTGACCGCCGCCCTCCAGGACTGGCGGGACACCCGCTACCAGCCCCCTTTCAACCACCCGCGCCCCTGCAAGGCGCTGGAGGGGCTGAAGGAGGCGGCGAAGGGCACCGGCAACCTCATGGCGGCCACCCTGGAGTGCGCCCGTGCCGGGGCCACGACCGGCGAGTGGGCCGGCGCCCTGCGCGAGGTGTTCGGCGAGTTCCGCGCCCCCACCGGGGTGTCGTCCGCGCCCGTCGCGGTGACCGCCGAGGAGGGCACGGCGATGGCCGCGGTCCGCCGCAAGGTGGAGCTGACCGCGAAGGACATGGGTGTGGGCAAGCTCCGCTTCCTGGTCGGCAAGCCGGGCCTGGACGGGCACTCGAACGGCGCCGAGCAGATCGCCGTGCGGGCCCGCGACGCCGGGTTCGAGGTGGTCTACCAGGGAATCCGGCTGACGCCCGAGGAGATCGTGGCCGCGGCCGTCGCCGAGGACGTCCACGGGGTCGGTCTGTCCATCCTGTCGGGCTCGCACGCCCAGCTGGTGCCCGACGTGCTGGAACGGCTGCGGGAGGCCGGCGCCGCCGACATCCCGGTGATCGCCGGCGGGATCATCCCGAACGCCGACGCCGAGCAGCTGAGGGCCGCGGGAGTGGCCGCGGTCTTCACCCCGAAGGACTTCGACATCACGGGAATCATCGGCCGTATCGTCGACGAGATCCGCAAAGCGCACCAGCTCGACCCTCTGGAGGTCCCCGCATGACCAGCCCTGCTCCCCAGGTCAACCGTTTGCGCCCGCGGCGCTCCTGCCTGGCCGTGCCCGGCTCGAACCCCCGTTTCCTGGAGAAGGCCCAGGGCCTGCCCGCCGACCAGGTCTTCCTGGACCTGGAGGACGCGTGCGCGCCGCTCGCCAAGCCGGAGGCGCGGCACACCATCGTCAAGTTCCTCAACGAGGGCGACTGGACGGGCAAGACGCGGGTCGTGCGCGTGAACGACTGGACGACCGAGTGGACGTACCGCGATGTGGTGACGGTCGTCGAGGGCGCCGGGCCCAACCTCGACTGCATCATGCTGCCGAAGGTCCAGGACGCCCAGCAGGTGGTGGCGCTCGACCTGCTCCTGACGCAGATCGAGAAGACGATGGGCTTCGAGGTCGGCAGGATCGGCATCGAGGCGCAGATCGAGAACGCCCAGGGTCTGAACAACGTCAACGAGATCGCGACGGCCTCCCAGCGTGTCGAGACGATCATCTTCGGCCCGGCCGACTTCATGGCGTCGATCAACATGAAGTCGCTGGTCGTGGGCGAGCAGCCGCCCGGCTACCCGGCGGACGCCTACCACTACATCCTGATGAAGATCCTGATGGCCGCCCGCGCCAACAACCTCCAGGCGATCGACGGCCCCTACCTGCAGATCCGCAACGTCGACGGCTACCGCGAGGTCGCCCGGCGCGCCGCGGCCCTCGGCTTCGACGGCAAGTGGGTGCTGCACCCGGGCCAGGTCGAGGCGTCCAACGAGATCTTCTCGCCGTCCCAGGAGGACTTCGACCACGCCGAGCTGATCCTGGACGCGTACGAGTACTACACGTCCGAGGCGGGCGGCAAGAAGGGCTCCGCGATGATCGGCGACGAGATGATCGACGAGGCCAGCCGCAAGATGGCCCTGGTCATCTCCGGCAAGGGCCGGGCCGCCGGCATGGAGCGCACCAGCAAGTTCGAAGCCCCGGAGGCCTGAGCACATGCAGTTCGGACGCACCTACGAGGAGTTCGAGGTCGGGGCGGTCTACAAACACTGGCCCGGGAAGACGGTCACCGAGTACGACGACCACCTCTTCTGTCTCCTGACCATGAACCACCACCCGCTCCACATGGACGCCAACTACGCCGGGAACACCACGGACTTCGGCAAGAACGTCGTGGTCGGGAACTACATCTACTCACTGCTCCTCGGCATGTCCGTACCGGATGTGTCGGGCAAGGCGATCGCCAACCTGGAGATCGAGTCGCTGAAGCACGTCGCGCCGACCTTCCACGGCGACACGCTCTACGGCGAGACCACGGTCCTCGACAAGACACCCTCCAGGTCGAAGAACGACCGCGGGATCGTGTACGTCGAGACCAAGGGCTACAAGCAGGACGGCACGCTGGTCTGTGTGTTCCGCCGCAAGGTGATGGTCCCCACCGAGACGTACATCAAGGAGCGCGGCGGCGAGCAGCCCGGCCGGCCCCAGCTGAAGGAGCAGGAGAAGTAGCCATGGCGCGACTCGCCCAGACAGCCGGTCTTACCGACATCCAGCGGGAGATCCTGTCGACCGTACGGGACTTCGTGGACAAGGAGATCATCCCGGTCGCGACCGAGCTGGAGCACCGCGACGAGTACCCGCAGGCAATCGTCGACGGGCTCAAGGAGTTGGGACTCTTCGGCCTGATGATCCCCGAGGAGTACGGGGGCCTGGGTGAGTCGCTTCTCACCTACGCGCTGTGCGTGGAGGAGATCGCACGCGGCTGGATGTCGGTGTCCGGCATCATCAACACCCACTTCATCGTGGCCTACATGCTCAAGCAGCACGGCACGCAGGAGCAGAAGGAGTACTTCCTGCCCCGCATGGCGGCGGGCGAGGTGCGCGGCGCGTTCTCCATGTCCGAGCCGGCGCTCGGCTCCGACGTTTCCGCCATCACGTCGAAGGCGGTCAGGGACGGCGACGACTATGTCCTGAACGGGCAGAAGATGTGGCTCACGAACGGCGGTACGTCGACGCTCGTGGCCATTTTGGTGAAGAGTGACGAAGGCCACCCGGAGGGCACCGCGCCCCACAAGTCGATGACGACCTTCCTGGTGGAGAAGGAGCCCGGTTTCGGTGAGGTCCGCCCCGGCCTGACCATCCCCGGCAAGATCGACAAGATGGGCTACAAGGGGGTCGACACCACCGAGCTGATCATGGATGGCCTGCGCGTTCCGGCCGATCGTGTGCTCGGCGGGGCCACCGGCCGAGGCTTCTACCACATGATGGACGGCGTCGAGGTGGGCCGCGTCAACGTGGCCGCGCGTGGCTGCGGTGTCGCTCAGCGTGCGTTCGAGCTGGGGGTTTCCTACGCCCAGCAGCGTCACACCTTCGGCAAGCCGATCGCGCAGCACCAGGCGATCCAGTTCAAGCTGGCCGAGATGGCTACCAAGGTCGAGGCCGCCCATGCGATGATGGTGAATGCGGCGCGCAAAAAGGACTCAGGGGAGCGAAACGACCTCGAGGCAGGGATGGCGAAGTACCTCGCCTCCGAGTACTGCAAAGAGGTGGTGGAGGACGCTTTCCGGATCCACGGCGGCTACGGCTTCTCGAAGGAGTACGAGATCGAGCGCCTCTACCGCGAGGCCCCGATGCTGCTCATCGGCGAAGGTACCGCCGAGATCCAGAAAATGATCATCGGGCGCAGGCTACTCGAAGAGTACCGACTCCAGGGCTAGATATACCGATTCGGGGTGTTTTCATCGAGAAGAAGATCACACCCCGTTCGCACTCTTCGGACGCCGACTCAGCTTCCTGGCTTACCCAGTTGTGGCCCGCGACCGGTACGATCCCGGGAAAGCCGCCGTCCCCAGTCACAGCGCGGCATCATCCGCTACGAAGGTCATCCATGCCCCACAGCCAAACCTCTGCACCACGCGACAGCCTGGCCGGCGTACGTCTTGCGCGCGGAGCATCGCCGTGGCTCCTCCCGACCGTCGCCACCGCAGCCCTCAGCCTGGTACGCGCGCGCAAGTCCGGCGCCGCCAAGGCTGTGGCCGTTCCCGCCACCGCTCTGGCGGCGGGGATGCTGTGGTTCTTCCGCGACCCCGAGCGCGAGATCACCCAGGGCCGGGTCATCTCGCCGGCCGACGGTGTGGTGCAGAGCATCATGCCGTGGAAGGACGGGCGTACCCGCGTCGCGATCTTCATGAGCCCGCTGAACGTCCACGTCAACCGTGCGCCCCTCTCCGGCACGGTGGCGTCGGTCGAGCACATCCCCGGCGGATTCGTTCCGGCGTTCAACAAGGAGAGCGAGAACAACGAGCGCGTTGTCTGGCACTTCGACACCGAGCTCGGTGACATCGAGATGATCCAGATCGCCGGTGCGGTCGCACGGCGCATCGTGCCGTACATCCCGCAGGGCACGAAGGTCGAGCAGGGTGAACGGATCGGGCTGATCCGCTTCGGTTCGCGCGTCGACATCTACCTCCCCGAGGGCGTGGAGGTCGACGTGGAGGTCGGTCAGAAGACCGTGGCGGGGGTGACTCGCATTGACCGTGATTGATCCCGAGACGCAGACCGGCTGGGTGCCGGAGGCCGATGAGCTGGACGACGAGGAGGAGATGCCCCTCTCTCTCCGCCTCTCAATAGCGGACACGCTCACTCTCGGTAACGCCACGTGCGGCTTCATGGCGGTGTACTTCACCACCACCGGCATCCTGATCCCACACCTCACAGGCAGCCAGGAGACCGGCATGGCGCGGCACAGCGCCGCCACCGCCGTGATCCTGATGCTGTGCGCCGCGGTCTTCGACCTGTTCGACGGCCTGGTGGCCCGCAAGCTGCGCTCCTCCCCGATGGGCGCGGAGCTCGACAACCTCTCGGACCTGATCAGCTTCGGTCTGGCGCCGGCGTACTTCGTGCTCGTCTACGGCATGGTCGCCGACGACGCGCACCAGCGGGTGGCGGCGGTGGGGGCCATCGTGGTCCTGCTGGCCGTCGTGCTGCGGCTGGCCAGATTCTCGTGCGTCACCGTCAAGGACGGCACCTTCCAGGGCATGCCGTCGCCGTTCGGCGCGCTGACGGTCGTCTCCATCGTGCTCCTGGAGCTGCCGTTCGCCGCCACGCTCATGGCGATCATCGGTATCGCGTGGCTGATGGTGAGCCGGGTCGAGTACCCGAAGCCGCGGGGGCGTCTCGCGGTCGCGATGCTCTCCTGGATCGTGCTGAGCATGGCATTGCTCGCCGCCTGGGCGTTCGACGCGCCCGGCGGGCAGCTGCTGCTCCAGACCGGCTGTGCGCTCCAGCTGGTGATGGGGGCGGTGATTCCCCTCTTCGCCACGGCTCGGAGGGTGAACAACTTCAGGGGCAACCGGCGGGAGGCGCGGGCTGCGCAGCTGCCGTAGCCCCAGCCGTTGGCGGGTGTGTGCAGGGGAAGGGCCCCGGACCTTATAAGGTCCGGGGCCCTTCCCCTGTGTGTCACGGTGCGGGTGCGTGGGGTGTGTGTCACGGTGCGGGTGCGTGGGGGCTTGTCGCGCAGTTCCCCGCGCCCCTGAAGGGGCGCCCCATGCGTCGCCGCTTTTACGTAGTCGGGTTTTACGGAGTCGGGGTGTACGACTCCGCCACCGTTGAGGCCTCTGCCTCACGGACCACCTTCATGCCGCCTGTGACCGACTTGTCGGGCTTCAGGATGACGCTCTGCTTGGAGGAGGGGGCCTTGGGGTCGGTGAAGTTCTGCGGGATGCCGAAGCCCGTGTCCAGGGCGTCGATGGTGAGCAGGGCCTTGTCCACGCTCTCGCGGGTCAGGTCCTTGGTCTCGCAGGCCTTCTTCAGGGCTTCGCCGAACGCGGAGACCGCCGTCCAGCCCGCGACCACGCCGTTGTCGAGGGAGTCCTTCGGGTACGCCTTCTTGTAGTCGGCCACCAGCTTCTTGGCCCCCGGGGTGTCCGCGCCGATGGGGAGTGAGGGCGAGGCCACGTAGTAGTTCTTCATCAGGGCCGGACCAGCCTGGGTGGCCAGGAGCTGCGGCGCGAAGGCCGAGTTGTTGCCGATGATCGGGACGTCGAAGCCGCCGGCCGCGGCGACACCGACCAGGGAGGCCGCCTGGCGCGGGCCCGCACTGATCACGACGGCCTTGACGCCGGCCTTCTTCAGGGCTGCGACCTGCGCGGTCATGTCGTTGTCGGTCGGCTTGATCTTCTGCTCGACGACGGTCAGACCGGCCTCCTTCGCGATGTGCTTGGAGCCGGTCAGCGCGCTCTCACCGTAGTCGCCCTCGAAGTAGACGTGCCCGAGCTTGTCGCCCTTCTTGAGGCCCTTCTCCTTCATCAGGAAGTCGACGGCGTTGATCGTCTCGATGTCGTACGTGGACCCGATGACCCGGATGTAGGGGCTGCCGAGCAGGGCGGACGACCACGCCTGCGGCAGGACCAGGCCCTTGTCCTGTCCGTCGATGCGCTGCTTGACTGCGGCGACGAACGGCGAGCCGATGAACTGGGCGAACCCGAGCACCTTGGGCGCCAGCTCCGTGTACCCGGAGACGGCCTTCTGCGGGTCGTAGCCGTGGTCGCGGACGCTGAGGGCGACCTTGTAGCCGCACACGCCCCCGTCGGCGTTCAGCTGCTTCACATAGAGCTGCTGGGCCTGGGTGACGCTCTTGCCGAGGGTCGCGTAGACCCCCGTCATGTCGGTGAGGGCGCCCAGCGTGATCGTCTTGCCGGAGATGCCCTCACCGGTCTTCACCTCTCCCGCGGCGGTGCCGCCCTTCTTGTCGTCATCGTCCTTGGCCTTCGCACTGCAGCCGGACAGCAGCAACAGCGCCGCGAGTGCACCGGCGGTCACCCTGGCCGTGTTCGTCGCCTTCATCGTGCTCATCGTTCCTCCCCTGGATCGGTCCTGAAGCGTCGCCCGGCGGCCACCCTGACCAGGCCGCCGGGCAGGAAGAGCACCACCGCGACAACGGCGGCGCCATAGAGGTACCGGGATGCCTCGCCCGGAGCGATCCCGCCCGTACCAGGGGCGGAGACCAGGGGCAGCGCATCGCTGTAGCGGGTCAGCAGCTGCGGCAGCACGGAGACGAACACCGCCCCGATCACCGCCCCCGAGACCGAGCCGAGCCCGCCGATGACGATCATGGCGAGGTACTCGAGCGACAGCGTGATGCCGAAGTAGTCCGGCACCGTCCGCTGGAAGACCAGGGCGAGCAGAACGCCCGCGAGGCCCGCGTACATCGAGGACAGGACGAAGACGGCGGCCCGGTAGCGGGCCACGGGGACGCCGATGACACCGGCCGCGATGCGGTGGTCGCGGATCGCGTTCATGGCGCGCCCCGGTCGCCCGCGGAGCACCCCGCGGGCGAAGAGCGCGCAGCCGAGAAGCAGGACGAGTCCCGCGTACCAGAGCTTCTCCGCGGAGCCGAACGGGACGTTGGCGACGAGGAGCTCACGGTCGTCGAAGGTGAGCCCGAACAGGCTCAGGGGAGGTACGTCGCGGCCGTTGAAGCCGCCGGTGAGGTCGCGGGCGTTGAACAGCACGTGCTGGCCGATGAAGATCAGCGCGAGGGTGGCGATGCCCAGGTAGGCGCCGCGCAGGCGTCCCGCGATGGGGCTGAAGAGACCGCCCGCGAGGCCGGCGACCAGGACGGCGAGGACGGCCGCGAGCCAGGTCGGCAGGCCGAGGCCGGTCAGCCCGTCCCCGCCCTCCGCGGCGAACACGCAGTAGCCGTACGCGCCGACCGCGAGGAAGAAGGCGTGCCCCATGGAGAGCTGGCCCGTGGAGCCGGTGAGCAGGTTGAGCCCGATCGCGCCGATCGCCGCGGCCATCGCGAACAGGCCCGCCTGGAGCCAGAACCGGTCCAGGTAGAAGGGCAGAGCGAACAGGAGGAGACCGCCGCCGGCCCAGACGTACGTACGCGTACGGGGGGCGAACCGCAGGGGGCGGCGGGTGGGGACTTCGGAGACGGTTGTTCTGGACACGGAGGCTTCGGGCACAGAAGCTTTGGACACGGAGGCTTTGGACACCGGCGTTTCAGACACGGGCGAGCTCCTTCGTGCCGAACAGCCCGGCGGGCCGGATGAGCAGGATCACGGTCATCACGAGGTAGGGGGCGAGGTCGCCCAGCCCCCGGCCCATGAAACTCAGTTCGCTCTGGTAGCCCGTCGCGAGGGATTCCGTGACGCCGACGAGCAGACCGCCGACGAGCGCTCCGGTCGTGGAGTCGAGGCCGCCGAGGATCGCGGCGGGAAAGGCCTTGAGCGCGGCGAGCGAGGTGGCTCTCTCCAGTCCCGGGGTGGGGAAGACCGTCAGGAACAGGGCGGCCACGGCGGCGAGTCCGCCCGCCACGGCCCAGGCACCGAGCGACACCCGCCCGAGCCGTACGCCCATCAGCGCGGCCGTCTCCGGGCTCTCGGCGGCGGCCCGCATCGCCACACCCCAGGAGGTGTACCGGAACGCGAGCAGGAAGACCGTGATGAGCAGGGCCGCGGCGACGAAGGCGGCGATGCGGGTGTGGGCCAGCGAGATGGGGCCGAGGGTGAGCACCGAGTCGCCCCACGGATCGCCGAGGGTCAGGACGTCGGTGCCGATCCGGCGGGTCAGTTCCGTGGTGAGCAGGATGTCCACGCCGATCGTGACGATGGCGAGGACGCTGTGGTCGGAGCCCCGGTAGCGGCGCATCACCAGGAACTCGACGGCCGCCCCGACCACCGCGGCCCCGGCGACCCCGACCAGCAGAGCGGGCCAGAAACCGATGTCGTCGTGGAGGGTCGCGGTGACGTACCCGCCCGCGAGGAGCAGGGACGCATGGGCGAAGTTGACGACCTCGGTGGCCCGGAAGATGACCACGAAGCCGAGTGCGATGAGGGCGTAGACCGACCCCATCGAGACTCCGTTGAGGAGAAGTTCGGTGAAGGTGCTCACGACGCGGTCCCCTCCTCGTCGGGGCGCTCCCCGAGGTAGGCGCGTACGACCGCCGGGTCGTTCTGTACGTCGGCGGGGGCGCCGTCCGCGATCCGGCGCCCGAAGTCGAGTACGGTCACCGCGTCCGCGAGCCGCATCACCACCCCCATGTCGTGTTCCACCAGGACGATCGAGATGCCGAGGCTGTCGCGGACTCCCGCGATCACGGCGGACGTTCGGATCCGCTCGTCGGCGGTCATGCCCGCGACCGGCTCGTCGAGGAGCAGCAGGCGGGGCTCCATGCACAGCGCGCGGGCGAGTTCGGCGAGCTTCTGCTGTCCGTACGGCAGAGAGCCCGCCGGACGGTCGAGACAGGACGAGATGCCGACGAACTCGGCGATCTCACGGACGCGTTCACGATGACGGCGCTCCTCACGGGCCGCTGCGGGGAGCTTCAGTCCCGCGGAGAGGAAGCCGGTGCGGGTCAGCCGGTGGCGGCCCAGCAGGAGGCTGTCCTCGACCGTGGCGAGCGGTGGCAGGGCGAGGTTCTGGAAGATGCGGGCGACGCCCAGGCCGGCGATGCGGTGCGGAGGCATGCCGGTCAGTTCGTGCTCGCCGAAGCGGACGCTGCCGGCGGTGGCGCGGTAGACGCCGGACAGGACGTTGAAGCAGGTGGACTTTCCGGCGCCGTTGGGCCCGATGAGGGCGTGCACGGTGCCTGGCCGCACGGTGAAGCTCACGGCGTCCAGGGCGGTCAGACCGGCGAACCGCACGGTCAGCTCCCGTACGTGCAGCGGTGGTACGTCGGCGTGAGCGCCGGAGTCGGCTTCGGAGCCGGAGCCGGGTGAAGTGGGCTGTGACGGCGCGTCGTTCGTCATGGTGATGTGCTCACTCCTTCCATCGGGTCAGCGCAGGGTGCGAGGCACGGGCCCGCTCGGCGTCGGCCGCCGCGTCCTCGTCGACCACACCCAGGTAGCGGCGGCGCACCTCGTCGGAGGCGGCCAGCTCGTCGGCCGACCCCGACAGGGTGACTTCGCCGACCTCCAGGACATAGGCGCGGGAGGCGAGCCGCAGGGCCAGGGCGGCGTTCTGTTCGACGAGCAGGATCGAGGTGCCCTGGGTGTTGATCTCCCGGACCGTCTCGGCGATCCGCTCGGCCATCAACGGGGCCAGTCCGAGTGACGGTTCGTCGAGGAGCAGCATCCTCGGGGCGGCCATCAGGCCGCGGCCGACAGCGAGCATCTGCTGTTCGCCGCCGGACAGGAGTCCGGCCCGCTGCTGGGCGCGGTCGGCGAGCACGGGGAACAGTTCGTGGACGCGGCGCAGGGCGGCTGCCCGGTCGGCACGACCGCCGGTGGACCCGAGCGCCCCGGCACGCAGGTTGTCGGCGACGGTCATCCGGGCGAACACCCGGCGCCCTTCCGGGATCTGCGAGATCCCGGCGGCCACCACCCGGTCCGGCGAGAAGCCGTCGATACGGCGGCCGTCGTAGCTCACCGTGCCGCCGGTGACCGCGCCGCCGTGGAAGGACAGGGTCCGGCAGATGGCCCGGAGCAGGGTCGACTTGCCCGCGCCGTTTCCGCCGAGGACCGTGACCACGGCTCCCTCCGGTACCTCCAGGGTCACCTGGCGCAGTGCGCGTACGGGACCGTATCCGACCGACAGGTCCCGTACGGCCAGCCCTGAACCACCCATGGCATTCCCCCTGTCATCGCGCTGTCGTCGCTGCCATCGCTGCCATCGCGCTGTCGTCACGCTCTTGGTCGCCGTGCACCCGGCGATGAACGCACGGCCGGTGTGGCGCTCACGACAGCACCGGTGGGAGCTCCCGTCCACGGGGTGCGGGCGAATCGCTGCGGGTGACCAGCGGGTGCGGGCGCGCGTTGTGCGCGCGCACAACACCGCGTGTCAGGGGGCTGCGCGAGGCGGCGAACCGGTGGCATCCTCCGGCCATGGGAGCCCGCAGAAGGCGTACCGGTCATGACTGGAAGCTGCTCACCGAATCCTGCGCGGCGCTGCTGGAGCGGCTGCCGGAGCTGGTCGACGAGCACATGCGACAGCTTGCCGAACACTCCCCCGTTTACGGGGAGTTCCTGCCGTACGACCAGCAGTGGCGGGAGGCGGAGGAGGCGATGCGGATCGGGATCGAGACGATCTCCGCGCCGCGGGACTCACCCCGCCGTGACCTGGAGTACGCGGAGGACGCGGGACGGCGGCGGGCCCAGCAGGGCCTGCCGCTGGAGCTGTTGGTGCACGCCTACCGCGCCGCCGGCTATCTGGTGTGGGACGCCCTGATGGAGGGGGCGGCCGGGCTGGAACCGGAGCGTCTCGCGGTGCTGATGCGGTCGGCGACCATGGTGTGGTCCGCCGTGGACGCGCAGGCCGCGGTGGCCACCGAGGCGTACCGGGCGACCGAGACGGAGCTTCGACGGCGTACCGACGAGCGGCTCCAGGCGCTGCTCGACGCACTCCTGGAGGGACAGGAGGCGCCCGGCCTGGCGGCGCGCGCCGCCGCGGGGCTCGACCTTCCCGAGCATGGTCCGTACGCCGTGGTCGTGCTGCGCTCCGAACGGCGGGAGCCCTTGCGGCGGCCGGTGGAGGGCGAGGGGCTGCGGTTCGTCTGGCGGATGCGGGCGGACTGTGAGGTCGGGGTGGTGGCTCTCGCGGCCGGGCAGGGCCTCGACGGGGTCGCGCGGGCGCTCGACGGGCGCTGTTCCGGTCCCGGCGGGATCAGCCCCGTCGTCCCCGGGCTCGCCGAGCTGGGACGGGCCCGGCGGCTCGCCGAACTGGCGCTGCGTACGTGTCCGCCCGACGCGAGTGCCGTCGTACGACTCGACCAGCGGATGCCGACGGCGCTCGTCGTGAGCCAGCCCGAACTGGCCGGGCGGCTCGTGTCGGACGTCTTCGGTTCCCTCCTGGAACTCGAACCGGCGGATCGGGCGGTGCTGCTGGAGACGCTCGACGCGTGGCTTTGCTGCGAGGGCTCCGCGGGGCGGGCCGCGGGCCGCCTCTACTGTCACCGGAACACGGTCTTCAACCGGCTGCGCCGCTTGGAACAACTGACCTCACGGTCGCTGGCGCGGCCGCGGGACCTGATCGAGATGACGCTGGCGTTGGACGCGTATCGGTTGGCGGGTTCGGTGGGGTGAGGCCCTTTCAGCCCGTCCGGCGTTTGAGGACGAGGCCGTTCAGGCCGATGAGGGGGTCTGGGGGCGCAGCCCCCAGGGACGGGACGGGAAGGGGCGGCGGGGGCGAAAAGGCCCCTTCAATGAAGGAAGTCGGCGGCGATCCGCTCCGCGACCCGCTCCAGGATCGGCCCCGCCTCGGCGATGCACCGCCCCACGTCCGGCTCGACCTCCGTGAGCGGATAGACCCGCCGGATCCCGGCCCTCCCGAGCGCCTCCGGCGCGAGGGCCAGCCGCCCGCAAACGGCGATGACCTCCTTGCCCTGGGCACGCGCGGCGGCCGCGACCCCGGCGGGAGCCTTCCCATGGAGGGTCTGCTCGTCCAGAGAGCCCTCACCGGTGATGACCAGCGTCGCCCGCTCCAGCGCGGACGCGAAGCCCAGCACGTCGAGCATGACCTCGATGCCGGGACGGAAACTCGCGCCCAGGCCCACGAGAGCCCCGTACCCGATGCCACCGGCGGCCCCCGCACCGGGCGCGACGGCGTACTCCGCGGCCTTGCCCCCGATCGCCTTCTCCAGGACCGCGGCGTAGTGGGCGAGCCCCGCGTCGAGCACCGCCACGTCGTCCGGAGAGGCACCCTTCTGGGGCCCGTACACCGCCGGCGCGCCCTTCGGCCCGGTCAGCGGATTGTCCACGTCACTGGCGAGGACGACGTCCACATCGGTGAGCCGGGGGTCGAGACCGGTCAGGTCCGCGGTGGCGAGCTCCCCGAGGGAACCGCCCCCGGGCGGCACGGGTTCGCCGTCCTCGTCGAGGAACCGGGCCCCGAGCGCGGCCAGCATCCCGGCCCCGCCGTCGGTGGTCGCGCTGCCGCCGACGCCGAACACGATCGTGCGTGCCCCGGCGTCGAGCGCGGCCCGCAGCAGTTCGCCGGATCCGTACGTGGACGACGTGAGCGGTGCGAAGACCCCGGCGGGCAGCCGCTGCAACCCGCTGGCCTCGGCCATCTCGACGACCGCGGTCCCGTCGCGCAGCGCGAACGCGGCGGTGACCTCGTTCCCGAGCGGCCCGGCGACCCGTACCTCATGCCGCTCGAAGCCCGCGGCGACCGCCGCGTCGACGGTGCCGTCGCCGCCGTCGGCCACCGGCAGCGCCTCGACCTCGACTCCCGGAGCGACCCGGCGTAGTCCTGCCGTCACCCGCTCGGCCACCTGTACGGCCGTGAGCGTGCCCTTGAACTTGTCCGCGGCGACGAGTACCCGCTGGGTGCGGCCACCGGTCCGGTTCACTGCAGCGTCCGCCACCTTGCATTCCCCTTGCTCTTCGGGCCTTGCACACGTCAAGGCAGTCGCGCCGCTGCGACCCTAACCGTAGGAGGGGGGCGCTGCCCAGAGCGGTTCTCAGGACCCGGACAGCAGCCGGACAGCGGTCGGACCGCGGTCGGACCGCGACGGGACAGGCCCCGGGTACCCATCGGGTGGCCCCGGCCGGTCAGCCGGCGTCGGTCCCGCGCGAGTCGTAGAGCTGGTGCGTCAGCTTGCCCTTGTGCCCGAACGGCACGCTGATGTGCTCCAGCACGTCCTCCAGGACATCGAGGTCCCCGGTCCGCACACCGACGTCCCCGGTCTCGACCAGAGGTTCGGCGGGGGCGGCCTGGGCGGAGGCGGAACCGGTGGTGGACAGGACGGCGACGACCGCGACGGCACCGGCCGCGAGGACGGTCGTACGACTGAACGACTTCATGGAACTCCAAACGCGCAATACGAATAAAACCCGACGACCTTCTCATGTGGTGCGGCGCCGGATGCGCGTAGAACGGGCAGGACCGGCGGAAATTCGGTACACCGGGTGTATGTCTCACCGGCGTTGACGATCTCGCGGACCGGGCGGTTGATCTCGTTACGCTGGCCCGATGACGACTCCTGACTACGCCACCTACATCGCGGGGCTCCCCCGTGTGCTCGTCGGCGCCGCCGCGCTCTTCCGTGACACCGAGGGCCGTGTGCTGCTCGTCGAGCCCAACTACCGCGAGGGCTGGGCCCTGCCGGGCGGAACCGTCGAGTCGGACGCCGGTGAGACTCCGAGGCAGGGGGCTCACCGGGAGACCCTTGAGGAGATCGGCCTGGACCTTGAGATCGGTCGGCTGCTCGCGGTGGACTGGGTGCCCGGCGCAGGCCGGCCTCCGATCGTGGCGTACCTGTACGACGGCGGAGTCCTGACCGAGGAGCAGTTCGGGTCGATCCGCCTTCAGGAGTCCGAGCTGCTGTCCTGGCGGCTGGTCCCGCGCGAGGAACTCGCCCAGTACCTGCGGGGATCCCTGGGCCACCGCGTGACCGCCGCCCTGGACGTGCTCACGCAGGGCACGGGAACGGCGGAACTGGAGAACGGCCGCCGGGCCGACTTCCGTTCACCACGTGCGCAAGGGTCCTCCACGCTCGACGCTTGAGCAGGCCTCTCGTCGCCGTCCTCAGGCTCTCGGGGGCGCAGGGGTCTCCTCCCCCGAGCCTGCGGGGCCTTGCGGCGGCGGTGGGGCGAGGGCCGGTCAGGTGTCGTCGCGGGTGAGTGTGCCGGCGATGCGTTCGGCAACAGTGCGGCGGAGTTCGGGGTCCAGTCGTTCGGCGGTGAGGGATTCGTACAACCACAGGCCGTCGGCGGCGAGGCGGGCGATGAACCGGTCGAGCACGGCGGGGTCGTCGGTGGCTGGGGGCAGGGGCGGGGCCCACCGTTCCATGACCGCGTCCCAGGGCGCCGCGTGCTCCGCAGTGGTCGATCCTTCGAGCATGAAGAGGAGTTCGGCCCGTGTGGCGCTCTGGGTGGCGACGCGGGTGTAGGCGGCGAGTCGTTCGGTGGGAGTGGCCTCGGAGGCGGGCTTGGCTGCCGCTGCGGCCATGTCGGCTTCCCATTGGTCGGCGAGGTACTGGTGGATGGCCCGGACGAGGTCGTCGCGGGAGGCGAAGTGGTAGAGGAGTCCGCCTTTGGTCAGGCCGGCCTCGGTGGCGACGGAGTCGAAGGTGACGCTCTTGACGCCTTCGCGCTCCACGACGCGGGTGGCCGCTTCGAGGATCTGGGTGCGTTTGCTGGTCCGCATGGGGTGCTCCCGGGCCGGTGTGTCAGTGGGGTGCGGGGGTGGACAGGGCTGATCCGGGGCCGTGGTGGCGCAGGAGGAGGCCGGTCACGATCGCGGCGACGGCCATGACGGCGGTGACCACGATCATCACGGTGAAGTAGGCGCCGTCGAACGCGTTGGATGCGGCGGTGATCAGCGGGAGGTTGTCATCCCCGGCGAGTGCGAGCGCGCTGTCGAGGCTGTCGCGTGCGGAGTCCGGGGCCCCGGAGGGCAGGTCGATGGTCGCGGTGTAGACGGCGGTCATGAGGCTGCCGAGCAGTGCGACCGCGATGAGGCTGCCGAACTCGTAGGACACCTCCTCCACGGAGGAGGCCATGCCCGCGCGGCGGGCCGGGACGTTGCCGATGATCGCGCTGGAGGCGACGGACATGGCCGCTCCGAGACCGGCGCCCGTGATGAGCAGCCCGGTGACGAGCAGTCCCATGCTGGTGT
Organism: Streptomyces sp. NPDC048484; assembly: GCF_040651415.1. Taxonomy (NCBI): domain Bacteria; kingdom Bacillati; phylum Actinomycetota; class Actinomycetes; order Kitasatosporales; family Streptomycetaceae; genus Streptomyces; species Streptomyces sp. NPDC048484. The sequence goes on along the minus strand of NZ_JBEZJY010000005.1, from coordinate 114,119 downwards.
CGAAGTTCAGCAGGACCAGCACGGAGCCGACCGTGCTGACGGCCAGACCACCCGCGACGAGGGGCAGCAGCCCGACCCTGTGCAGGCTGGCACCGCCGACCATGGCTGTCGGCAGCGCCCCCACAGCGACGGCGGCGACCAGGAGCCCGGCGCGCAGCGGGGTGAAGCCTTCCACGAGCTGGAACCGCTGGGTGGTGATCAGCTGGAGGCCGGCGATGGCGAACATGGAGAATCCGGCGGCCAGGACTCCGGCGAGGAAGGCCCGGTTACGGAAGATCGCAAAGTCCAGCAGGGGGTAGGGCAGGCGGCGCTGCCGCCGGGCGAACGCCCATCCGCCGACCACGGCCGCGAGGACGGCGGCGGCGATGAGCAGGGGCGCGGATTCGGTCTTCGCGGTTTCCTTGATCGCGATCACGAGGCCGACCAGGGCGACGAGCGCGAGGAGCGAGGAGGCCAGGTCCCACCGCTTGGTGGGGTCCGCGTCGTTGGGCGGCGCGAGGACCAGGGTGGCGACGAGTGCCACGATGACGACGGGGACGTTGACGAGGAAGACCGACCCCCACCAGAAGCTGTGGAGCAGGAGCCCGCTGATGATCGGGCCCAGGGCGCTGCCCACGATCGCCAGGCTTCCCCAGATCGCGATGGCGACATTGCGCTCGCGCTCGTCGTCGAACGTGACGCGGATCAGGGCGAGCGTCGCGGGCATCATCGCCGCCGCACCGACGGCCAGGAACGCCCTCGCCGCGATCAAGGTCTCCGGAGTCGGGGAGAACGCGGCGGCGAGCGAGGCAGCGCCGAAGAGCACCAGGCCGATCAGGAACATCCTTCGGTGCCCCACCCGGTCCCCAAGAGTGCCGCTGCCCAGCAGCAGGCCGGCCATCACCACCGGATACGCGTTGATGATCCACAAGCCCTCGGAACTGCTCGCTCCGAGCTCCTCCACCAGCGTCGGCAGCGCCGCGTACAGGATCGAGTTGTCCAGCGTGATCAGCAGGAGCCCGGTACTCACCACCGCCAGCAGCAGCCAACGCCGCCGCGCACCCAGAACCATCCCGCACCTCTCCACCAGCCTTGCCATGCCCCATAACTGTACCTTACGAAAGGTACAGTTACGGGGCGGCCAGCTGTCAGAACAGCGCCGCGCCCCCCTCTCCCCGCTCGAAGTCCAGCAGCCGCTGCTTGCGTTCCAGGCCGCCGCCGTAGCCCGTCAGGCTGCCGTTCGCGCCCACCACCCGGTGGCAGGGCACGATGATGCCCAGCGGGTTCCTGCCGTTGGCGAGGCCCACCGCTCGGGACGCCTTCGGGTTGCCCAGGGTGTCCGCGAGGTCACCGTACGAACGGGTCTCGCCGTACGGGATCTGCCGGAGCTGTTCCCAGACCGCGCACTGGAACGGGGTGCCGTGCAGGTGGAGTTGGAGCGAGAAGTCCTTCAACTCGCCTGCGAAGTACGCCCTCAGCGCTTCGGTCGCCTCCGCGAAGGGCGTGTCGTCCGGTCGGCCGAAGGTCTCCTCCGGGGGGCGGTGACGTTGATCGGTCATGTAGAGACCGGAGAGGACGCCGTCGGTGGCGACGAGCGTGAGGGGGCCGTACGGGCTGTCGATGACTGTGTGTTGTTTCACTGGAGGTACTCCCTAGGGTAGTTGCGGGGTCTGCTCGGGGAGGAAGTTGATCGGGTGGCTGCTCGTCGCCCACAGGTACTGGACGGCGTACGCGCGCCAGGGCCGCCAGTCCGCGGCCCGCGCCGTCAGCGCGGCGGGAGTGGACGGCAGGTCCAACTCCCGGGCTGCGTACCGGACTCCGAGGTCGGTGGCCGGGAAGGCGTCGGGGTCGCCGAGGGCACGCATGGCGATGACCTCCACGGTCCAGGGGCCGAACCCGGGCAGGGCGAGCAGCCGGGCCCTGGTCCCGGTCCAGTCGCCCTCGACGCCCAGGTTGAGGGTGCCGTCGGCCAGTTGGCTCACGAGTGTGGTCAGGGTGGTCCGGCGGGAATCCGGCATGGCGAGGGACCCGGGGTCCAGCGCCGCCAGGGACTCGGCCGAAGGAAAGAGATGGGTCAGGCCGCCTTCGGGGTCGTCGACCGCTTCGCCGTGGGCCTTGACCAGGCGTGCCGCGTGCGTACGGGCGGCGGCCGTGGAAACCTGCTGACCCAGTACCGCCCGTACGGCGAACTCGGCCTCGTCGACCGTGCGGGGCACTCGGCGGCCCGGTGCCTTGTCGACGAGCGGCGCCAGCGCCGGGTCCGTACGCAGCTGGTCGTCGACCGCGACCGGGTCGGCGTCCAGGTCGAGCAGGCGACGGCAGCGGCTGATGGCGACGGTCAGGTCACGCAGGTCGCTGAGGGTGAGCCGGCAGCCGATGTGATCGGGCCCCGGGGTGAGCGCGACGACCCCGCGGCCGTACGGCAGACGCAGGGTCCGCCGGTACGCACCGTCGCGCCACTCCTCCACACCGGGTACGGCGGTGGCGACGAGGTGGCCGAAGAGGTTGTCGGGGTTGAGCGGCGCCCGGAAGGGGAGCCGGAGGGCCAACACCCCCGGTGTGCCGGTGGAGTTGGTGGTGTGGTGGTCGGTGGAGCCGACGCCTCGCCCAAGCGCCCTGGTCCGCAGTTCGCCCGGCGCGAGGGCGAAGACCTCGCGGACCGTGTCGTTGAAGGTGCGGATCGAGGAGAAGCCCGCCGCGAAGGCGATCTCGGCCATCGGGAGCGGTGTCGTCTCGATGAGCAGGCGTGCCGTCTGGGCGCGCTGGGCGCGGGCCAGGGCCAGTGGTCCCGCGCCCAGTTCGGCGAGGAGCTGGCGCTCGATCTGCCGGGTGCTGTATCCGAGGCGGGCCGCGAGCCCCGGCACGCCCTCGCGGTCCACGATCCCGTCGCTGATCAGCCGCATCGCGCGCGCCACCAGGTCGGCCCGCTGGTTCCATTCGGGCGAGCCGGGGCTGGTGTCGGGCCGGCAACGCTTGCACGCCCGGAAACCGGCCTGCTGACAGGCGGCGGCGCTCGGGTAGAACGTCATGTTCTGCGGCTTCGGCGGCACGACGGGGCAGCTGGGCCGGCAGTAGATCCGCGTGGTCACGACCGCGGTGAAGAACCATCCGTCGAAGCGGGCGTCCTTCGACTGGACGGCGCGCACGCAGCGCTCGGTCTCGGTGTGCATCCCGTTCTGCATGTTTCCCAGCATCGCCCTTGGTCATGGCGATGGCTGGCGGGAATCCGACATCTAGTGCCGCGGCAGGCAACGTTTGCCCGTTGAGGAGCGCCCGCCGCGGAGTGGCTGTGTCACCGCGGTGCGTGCTCTCGGTGTGCCGGCCGGAAGCCCTCGTACTGGACGTACTTGGGATTTCGGCCGGTGCGGCGAGTGGGGGCACCTCCCACGCCCTTAAGGCAGTGGGGGAGCGTGCCGGGCGTCGCGACGGGGCGAACGTTGCCTGTCGCGGCACTAGCCAAGCCCGCGAGCCCGGGTCACTCCTCTGCCGTGGGCCGCCGGGATGCCGCCGTCGCCCGGTCGACGTCGGTCAGGGGGCGCAACCGGTAGGCGTAGGAGTAGTCCCGGTCGGCGAAGAGTTTGTACTCGTCGTGCGTGTGCGCGCCCCAGCTGTTGTCGCCGCCCACGCCCATCTGCCGGTGGTTCACCCGCAGGACGACCTCGGCCCGGGGGGTCAGCTGGTAGTCGTGGCGCGTACCGACCGACAGGTCCTCGGGGGTGAAGTGCGAGGCGTTGACCTCGATGAGCGGTTCGCCGGAGACGAGCAGACCGGCGCCGCCCCGGTCGGTCAGGGCAACCCAGCGGACGTCCGTCTTGTTGCCGTTCTCCTGCGGGCGGATGTAGCCCGACCACTGCCCGGAGACGGTTCCGGAGTACAGCCCCACGTCGGTGCCGGTGTTGCGGTCCCAGTGGTTCTCCTCGGGGCCGCGCCCGTAGTAGTGCAGGTGTTCCAGACGGCTGGGCAGGAACAGCAGGGTGCCGACCTCCGGGAGGTAGGGCAGGTTCGCCGCCCCCGGGTGCAGGGTGTTGTCGACCTTGATCTCACCGTTGCCGAAGATCGTGTACGTGGTGGTGTACGTCGATTCGGTGGTGGTGGGCAGGGTCCCGCCGACCTTGATCCGGACGGCCCGGTCGCGCAGGGCGCGCACGCTCACGTCCGTCACCTTCCGCCGGGTTCCGGCGTCGCGCCAGGTCTGGTTGCGGAGGTGCTGGCCGTTGCCCCGGTCGTTGTCGGTCGGTGCCCGCCAGAAGTTCGGCACGGGCCCGGAGGTGATCAGCCGGGCGCCGCCGGCCTCGTACGACGTGATGACGCCGGTGCTCTTGTCGACGGTGACGCGGAAGTCGTCGCCCTTCACCGTGACGGACCGGCTGCCGTCCTGGTGGCGCAGCGCGGGCACGCGTCTGAGTGGCACGGGCCGTACGGCCGGGCTGCCGGCGTCGACCGGGAGTTGCTGCCTGGCCACCTCGAAGCCGGCCTTCGCCCACTTCGTTCGTTCCCTGGTGGTGAAGGACAGGTGCAGGAAGTACTCGGCGCCGGGCGCCGGGTCGGCCGGCAGCCTGAACGGCACGGTGACGTCCTTGCCGCTGAGCGGCGGAACGTCCAGCTGTGCGCGGCTCAGCTTTCCGCGCCGCACGATCTCCCCGTCGGCGACGAGCGCCCAACTACCGTCGAACTCGCGGAGGTTGGTGAACAGGTACTCGTTGGTGAGGGTGACCGCGGCCCCGGCGGCGAGGGAGTCGCCGGACGCCGGTGCGGCGTTGATCGTCTGGTAGACCTGCTTGACCTCCGCGGCCTTGCCGGTGTGTCCGCGGTCGGCGGTGACGATGCCGTCCGCGACGAAAGCCCCGTCGTTCGGGTGGTCGCCCCAGTCGCCGCCGTACGCGAAGAAGGTGCGCTCCTTCGGCCGCTTCTCGGTGACCTTGACGGTGGCCGCGTCGAACCAGAACCGCACCCCTTCGTCGCCCGGGCCGCGTCCGTTCGCGTCGAGTTCGGCCGCGGACAGGGCCCGGGCGTAGACGCGGGCCCGCCGGATCGTGCCGCTGAACTCACGGGTGGGGTTGTCGACGTCCGTGGCGAGTGAGAGCGGTGTGGTGTTGACGGCGGGGCGCCGGGTGGTGGTCCGGGTGGCCCTGACCGCGCCGTCGACGTGGAGGGTCAGTGTGCCCGCCTCCGCGTCGAAGACGCCCGCGACGTGGTGCTCCTCACCGGTCCAGTCGTCCGGGAGCGGCCAGCTCGCGGCAACCCACTGGCCGTCCCCGTGGATGAAGAACTCCAGCGTTCTGTTCGTCTGCTTCAGGGCGTACTGGGTGTCGCCCTTGGCGATGAGCGGCTGGTGGTAGCCGGTCACGTGCGGGGTGAACCAGGCCTCCAGCGTCAGGGAGCCGGTGAGGTCGAGGCCGGGGTCGCGGGCGAAGACGGTGCTTCCGGACACGCCCTTCTCACGGTCGAAGGTCGCGCTGCCGGCCTGGATCTCACCGCGCAGCGCGCCGGGCCCGGCCTCGGTGAACAGTGCGCGCGTCGGGGTGGGGGTGGTCAGGGACTGGTCGACGAAGTCCCAGATCCAGCCGCCCTGCAGCACGTCGTGGCGGCGGATGACGTCCCAGTACTTCTTGAAGTTGCCGGTCGAGTTCCCCATCGAGTGGGAGTACTCGATCATGACGTACGGACGGGTGTCCGAGGTGTCCTCGGCACGGGCCTCGACGCGCGCGGGGCTGTCGTACATCTCCGAGCGGATGTCGCTGATCCCCGGCCGGTCGTCGCCCTCGTACTGGATGACGCGGGTGGTGTCGTAGGAGCGGATCCAGTCGTGCATGGCGACGAAGGTGCTGCCGCCGCCGGCCTCGTTGCCCAGTGACCAGATGACGACGGAGGCGTGGTTCTTGTCGCGGTGGACCATGTTCCGGGCGCGGGCCACGCACGCCCTGCTCCAGTCGGCGTGGTTGCCCGGGTACTCGTCGCGGATGCCGTGGGTTTCGAGGTTGGTCTCGTCGACGAGGTACAGGCCGTACTCGTCGGCGAGTTCGTACCAGAGGGTGTTGTTGGGGTAGTGCGAGGTGCGGACGGTGTTGATGTTCATCCGCTTGATGATCTCGATGTCCCGGATCATGTCCGCGCGGGTGAGCGCGGTGCCGCGGTCGGGGTGCATCTCGTGCCGGTTGGTGCCCCGCAGGGAGATGGGCCGGCCGTTGATGCGCATCAGCCCGTCCTTCAGCGCGAACTCGCGCAGGCCGACCCGGTGCGAGAGCGTCTCGACGACCTTGCCCGCCGGGTCGCGCAGCCGCAGCACGGCCGTGTAGAGGTACGGGTTTTCGGCCGACCACAGCTTCGGCGCGGGCACGGCCCTGGCTGCCTGTACGGTCACGTCCTCGCCGGCCGGGGCCGAGCCGAGGTCGACTGCCTGGTGCAGTGGGCGGGGCCAGACGGCGTGTCCGCGCGCGTCGTAGAGCTGGGTCTCGACGGAGTGGTTTCCGGCGGAGTACGTATCGCCGCCTGCACCGGCCCCGCCGTCCCTGCGGCCGCCGTAGTCGCGCACGCTCGCGGTGACCGACAGTTCGGCGGCCTCGTAGTCGTCGCCCAGCGGGGTGTCCAGCTTGAAGTCGCGCAGGTGCACGGCCGGGGTGGAGTAGAGGTGGACCGAGCGGAAGATACCGCTCAGCCGGATCATGTCCTGGTCCTCCAGCCAGTCACCGTCGGAGTAGCGGTACACCTCCACCGCGATCTGGTTGGTACCGGGCTTGAGGTGCGGGGTGATGTCGTACTCGGCGGGCGTGCAGGAGTCCTCGCGGTAGCCCACCAGCTCTCCGTTGATCCACACGTAGTGGGCGGACTTGACGCCTTCGAAGTGCAGGAACGTCCGCCGGCCCGACCATCCTTCGGGCACGGTGAAGGTGCGTCTGTACTGGCCCACGGGGTTGTAGCGGGTCGGGGCGGCCGGCGGCTGCGGCTCCTCCCCCAGGCCGTTGGGGCCCCAGTAGGGATAGGTGATGTTGATGTAGATCGGGAAGTCGTAGCCGTGCAGCTGCCAGACGGAGGGGACGGGGATGGTGTCCCAGGCCTTGTCGTCGAGGTCGGTGCGGTAGAAGTCGGTGTCCCGGTCGTCGGGGCGGTCGACGTAGGCGAACTTCCATTTGCCGTCGAGACTCATCCGGTACGGCGAGCGGGTGCGGTCGCCGTCCAGCGCCTGTGCGACATCCGCGTACGGCGTGAGCGTGGTGTGCGGCGGTTCGCTGCCCACCTGGAAGACGTCGATGGCGCCGTTCCACTCCGGGCCGTCCGCCGCGGTGGCCCGGTCGGCCGCGTAGGCCATGGGGGACGACGCGGGCAGGGCGAGCGCGCCGAGAACGGCGGCCCCTCCCTCAAGGAGTCGACGGCGACTGACAGGAGACAGGTGCGGGTGCGGGTGCGGCATGGCTGTGGCCTTCCTCGGTACGACAGCGGGGTGTACGAACTGAGGGCGCGTCAGGTCTGATCGAAGCTGATCGATGCAGTAGGCAAAGGAACGTTGATGTCGGGTCAGAATGCGACTGCTGAGGACAAAGGCGCCTAGTGAGCCATGGAAAACCCTAAGACCCGAACACAATAGGAGCAATGATCCTGTCGGACTTTGTGTGATCCTGAGGGCGGCCAGGCGCGGGCACCTATCTCGCCTGACGTGCCTGCCTTACGTGCCCTGCGTGCCTCGCCCGACTTGCCTGCCTTACGTGCCTCGCCTGACTCGGTCCGGTCAGCGGACCTGCGCGGCGAACGCCTCGTACGCCTGCTCGTCGAAGAGGACGAAGGTGACCTCGGCCACCGCCGTCTCCGTGTCCCGCACCGTCCCGACCGCGATGCGGGCGGCGTCCTCCATCGGCCATCCGTAGATTCCGGCGGACACGGCAGGGAACGCGACGGTCCGTGCGCCCAGCTCATCGGCGACCCGCAGTGATTCCCCGTAGCAGGAGATCAGCAGTTCGGACCGGTCCTCGCTCCGGCTGTGAACGGGGCCGACGGTATGGATCACCCAGCGCGCGTCCAGCCGGCCGGCGGTGGTGGCGACGGCCTGGCCGGTCCGCAGGCCTCTGCCGATGGGGGTCCCCCCGCTCGAGCGAAGCCGAGAGTGGGGGAGGGAGGCGCGCAGCTTGCGGCAATCGGCGAGGATCTCGGGGCCGCCGCGCCGGTGGATCGCGCCGTCCACGCCTCCGCCGCCCAGCAGGGAGGAGTTCGCGGCGTTGACGATCGCGTCCACGCTCTGCCGCGTGATGTCGCCCCTGACGAGTTCGATGGTGGTCATGACCGGCGCAGCTTCTTCCAAACGGCCTTGGCGGCGTTGTGCCCCGACATGCCGTGTACACCGGGGCCGGGCGGCGTGGCAGAGGAGCAGATGAACACCGCCGGGTGCGGGGTGTTGTACGGGAACAGCGACAGCCTGGGGCGCAACAACAGCTGCAGACCGGAGGCCGCGCCGCAGCCGATGTCGCCGCCCACGTAGTTGGCGTTGCGGGCGGCGAGTTCGGGCGGGCCCGCCGTGGCACGGGCGAGGACACGGTCGCGGAAACCGGGCGCGAACCGCTCCAGCTGGCGCTCGATGGTGTCCGTGAGGTCCCCGGTCCAGCCGTTCGGTACGTGGCCGTACGCCCAGAACACGTGTTTTCCGGCCGGTGCCCGGGAGGGGTCGACGACGCTGGGCTGCACGGTGATCAGGAACGGCGCGTCCGGGGCCCGTCCCTCCCGGGAGACCGCGCGCAGGGCGGCCCCGATCTCCTTGCTGTCCGCGCCGACCTGCACCGTGCCGGCCGTGCGGGCCTCCTCCGCGGTCCACGGCACCGGTCCGTCGAGGGCGTAGTCGACCTTGAAGACTCCCGACCCGTACCGGTAGTGCTCGTAGTACCGCCCGAAGCCCGCGATCCGGCTCAGCGCGGTGGGCGAGGTGTCGAAGACGTACGCGCGCGCGGGCGGCAGGTCATCGAGGCGCTTGACCTCGTAGTCGGTGTGGACGGCGCCGCCCAGGTCCTTGAGATACGCGGTGAGCGCGTCCGAGATCGCCTGGGAGCCACCGCGGGCGACGGGCCAGCCACGGGCGTGCGCGGCCAGCGCGAAGACCAGGCCGACGGCACCGGTGGCGAAACCGCCCAGCGGGGACATGACGTGCGCGACGAGCCCCGCGAACAGCGTCCTGGCCCGCTCGTCGCGGAACCTGCGCATCAGCCAGGTCGCGGGCGGCAGACCGGCCAGGCCGAACCGGGCGAGGGTGACCGGGTCGCGGGGCAGCGCGCTGAGCGGCAGGGACATGAAGTCCCGTACGAGGGCGTCCCATTGATGAGTGAAGGGCTCCACGAGCCTGCGGTACGTCCCCGCGTCGCGCGGTCCGAACGAGGCCGCCGTCTCCGCCACGGACCGCGACAGCACGGCCGCCGTGCCGTCCAGGAAGGGGTGCGCCATGGGCAGTTCGGGCTGGAGCCACGCCAGGCCGTACCGCCCGAGGGGCATCGCCCGGAAGGCGGGCGAGTTGACGCCCAGGGGATGCGCGGCCGAACACGGGTCGTGGCGGAAGCCGGGCAGGGTCAGCTCCTCGGTGCGGGCACCTCCCCCGACGGTGTCGCGCGCTTCGAAGACGGCCACGGAGAAGCCTCGGCGGGCCAGTTCCACGGCAGCCGTCAGCCCGTTGGGCCCCGCACCCACCACGACGGCATCGAGCATCGACGGCACCTTCGGACTCCTTTGTCAGCCGATGGCCACTGGGGGTCAGGATATGCCGGGTCTCCGGCAGTCCTGCCTCAGCCCCGCCCGCCAGGGGTCGAGCGCCGCCCCGCGAGGGCTCAGGCGCCGCCCGACAGCAGTTCCACGACCCGGCGGGCCGTGGCCGCGTCCCGCGCCGCCGTGAACGGAAGCGTGTTGCCGCCGGTTATCCGGAACGGCTCTCCCGCGAGCGTCAGGTGAGCGCCGCCCGCCTCCTCGACGAGCAGGAGCCCTGCCGCGTGATCCCAGGCGGCCTCCCAGGAGAACGCCGTCGCGTCCAACTCGCCGCGGGCGATGGCGAGGTACTCCAGACCGGCCGACCCGCAGGAGCGCGGGGCGACACCCTCCGCGCGCAGGCCGAGGAGCGCGCGCTTCTGGTCGTCCGTCGTGTAGTCCGGGTGGGACGTGGCGACTTCGAGGGCCCGGCCTGGAGCGGGCGCGCCGGCCCGGAGGGGTTCGCCGTTCAGCAGGGCGCCTCGGCCGCGTACGGCGACGGCGAGTTGGTCACGAACCGGGGCGTACGTCCAGGACGCCAGCACGACTCCGCGCTGGGCGAGCGCGACCAGTGTGCAGAAGCCGGGGTCGCCGTGGACGAACTGGCGCGTGCCGTCGACCGGGTCGACGATCCAGACGGGCGCCTCGCCCTGGATCGCCTCGTATGTCACCGGGTTGGCGTGGACCGCCTCCTCGCCGACCACGACCGAGCCGGGCAGCAGCTTGCCGAGCACCTCGGTGAGGTATTTTTCGGCCTTGCGGTCGGCGTCCGTGACCAGGTCGTGCGGGCCGCTCTTCTCGTCCACCTCGTGTGCCGCGAGCTGCCGGAAGCGCGGCATGATCTCGTCGGCGGCCGCCTTGCGGACGGCTGCCTCGACGTCGGTGGTGCGGCGTGCGAGAAACTCGTCGATGGTTTCCATGTGCTCGATCATGCCTCCATGAGAGCACGCCCCACTGACAATCCCCACCCGGTGGGTGCATCACGGGTTGAATCGGCATGAACAACAGGTGTTCGGGCGCGGCCTCCATCCTCTGCCCTCTGCCCTCTGCCCTCTGCCCTCCGCAAGCCGCAAGTCGCGCCAGGCCGCCTCCGGACCGCCCGCGTCAGCGTTCGATCAGCGCCCGACCGCGTACCCCTGCATCCCGCGCGGATTCGCCGCAGCCGACAGCACCCCGGTCCGCGGATCCCGTGCCACCGCGCACAGGCGCCCCTCGGACCAGGCGTCGCCGACGTGGACGTCGTGGCCGCGGCGCCGCAGCTCCTCGACGATCTCGGGGTCCGTGCGGGACTCGACGATCACGCTGCCGGGTCGCATTCCGCGTGGGAAGAAGGAGCCGGGAAAGCTGTCGTTGTGCCAGTTCGGGGCGTCGATCGCGCCCTGCAGGTCCAGGCCGCCGCGTACCTCCGCGCGCAGGGCGACGGCCAGGAAGAAGTGCAGCTGCCACTGGTCCTGCTGGTCGCCGCCGGGCGTGCCGAACGCCATGACGGGGACTCCGTCCCGCAGCGCGAGCGACGGAGTGAGCGTCGTACGCGGGCGGCGGCCCGGGGTCAGGGAGTTGGGCAGCCCCTCCTCCAGCCAGGCCATCTGGAGCCGGGTGCCGAGCGGGAAGCCCAGCTCGGGCACGACCGGGTTGGACTGCAGCCAGCCGCCGCTGGGCGTGGCCGCGACCATGTTGCCCCAGCGGTCGACGATGTCGAGGTGGCAGGTGTCGCCCCGGGTGCCGCCGTCCGCCGAGACGTCCGGCTCGCCGGGCACGGGAGACGTCGGCCGCTTCGCCACGGTCGGCTCGCCCGCTCCCGGCGCCTGAGGCCGGCCGGACGCGCCCTCTCCCGCGGCCACCGCGCACGCGTGCCCGCTGAGCAGCGGGGGCCGCCCGCCGGGGCTCCCCGGCCGCAGCTCGTGGGAGGCCTCCTTCTCCGCCACCAGCGCCCGTCGCCCGGCGTTGTACTCCTGCGACAGCAGCTCCGACAGCAGCTGCGCCGGGGGTACCTCGCCCGCGTCCCCGTACCAGGCCTCCCGGTCGGCCATCGCGAGCTTGCAGCCCTCGATCAGCAGGTGCACGTACTCTGCGGAGCCGTACCGCGGCAGCTCGGGCGGCAGCAGGGCCAGCTGCTGAAGGAGCACCGGGCCCTGGCTCCAGGGGCCCGCCTTGCACAGCGTCCAGCCCCGCCAGTCGTACGTGGCCGGGGCTTCGTAGGCAGCCGACCACGCGGCCAGGTCGGCTGCCGTCAGCGTGCCGGAGTGACGCTCGCCACTGGTGTCCGTCGTGGGCCGACCCGCCTGCCGCACCAGCGCCTCGGCGATGAAGCCCGCACGCCAGATCCGCCGCGCGGCCTCGATCTCCGCGACCCGGGTGCCGCCCGCCGCGGTTCCGGGTTCCTGGGCGGCCCGGGGCTCCTCGGCGGCTCGGGACTCCTGGGCAGCCTCCGCGATGAGCCGCCGCCAGGTCGCCGCCAGCGCGGGGTTCCGGAACAGCTCACCCGGCCGCGGGGGCTGCCCGCCCGGCAGGTACACCTCGGCCGACGAGGTCCACTCGCTCTCGAAGAGTTCCCGTACGGTCTCCACGGTCTCGCCGACGCGCTCCACGGGCGCGTGCCCGTCCTCCGCGTACCCGATGGCGTACCGCAGGACGTCCGCCAGGGACTTCGTGCCGTGGTCGCGCAGGAGCAGCATCCATGCGTCGAAGGCGCCGGGCACGGCGGCCGCAAGGGGCCCGGTGCCGGGTACGAGATCCAGGCCGAGTCCCCTGTAGTGGGCGACCGTGGCCCCGGCCGGTGCCACGCCCTGCCCGCACAGCACCCGCACCTCACCGCCGGCCGGGGCCAGGATGATCGGCACCTCGCCGGCGGGCCCGTTGAGGTGCGGCTCGACGACGTGCAGCACGAAACCCGCGGCGACGGCGGCGTCGTACGCGTTGCCGCCGTCCTCCAGTACGGCCATCGCCGACTGCGAGGCGAGCCAGTGCGTGGAGGACACCATTCCGAAGGTGCCCTGGAGCGTGGGTCGGGTCGTGAACACGGGAAACTCCTCACTGCGGGACGGGCGTCGGGCGATCGTACGCACACACCCCGCCCCGGCAGTTCCCCCTAGACCGTCGGTCTGTGTCGTCCGTCTATGTCGTCGGTTGCCAGGCCGTCGTCCCCAGAACGTTCTCCGGACCGATGTCGAGCGGGTACGGAGGCCGTACGGTCACGGTGTCGTCCCCCTTCTTCGGGGCGACGCGGAGGTACACGCCGTCCGTGTTGTGCATCCGCCAGTACAGGGCCGCGTGTGCGCTCTCGCCGGGGCCGAGCGTCAGCGGGCGGGGTCCGGGGTCCTCCGGCGCCATGGACACCTCGTCCGTGCCCTCGGCGGTCCGTACGCCGGGGAAGGGGTCGCCCGAACCGTCCAGGACGGTGATGGCCGGGTAGCCGTTCAACTTGTACGGCTTGTCGCCGCAATTGGTGACGTCGAGGCCCATGGCGCGCAGCCCCATCGCCGCGTCGCCCTGGTCGGCCGCGAAGCGCAGACCGGACGCCGGGCAGCCCTCCTCCGCCTGCAGGCCGGGGCCGGACACGGACGGCTCGGGGGGCGACAGCGGGGTCGGCGACGAGGGCGCCACCACCGCCGGGCTCGGCGTCGGTGTGGGGCTGCGTTCGGGGTTCTTCTCACGGTCCAGTTCGGCGGAGAGCCCGCAGCCGCTCACCCCCAGCACCGAAACCGACACCAGCAGACATGCGAGGGCGGTACTGCGGAACGGCCTCGGGCGTATCGCGATCACCGTCCGATCATCACACGGGTCTTCGCCGGAACCCGTCACTCACTCCGCCTGTCCACGCGCCGTGACCAGTCCCGACTCGTAGGCGAACACCACCAGTTGGGCGCGGTCCCGGGCGCCCAGCTTGGTCATCGCCCGGCTGACGTGGGTCTTGGCGGTGAAGGGGCTGATGACCATGTGGGCGGCGATCTCCTCGTTGGTGAGGCCGCGGGCGGCGAGCGCGGTGACCTCGCGCTCGCGGCGGGTGAGGCACTCCAGGCCGGGCGCCTCGGCCCGGTCCGGCGGCCGGGCCACGAACTCGCCGATCAGCGTGCGGGTGACGGACGGCGACAGCAGTGCCTCGCCGCGCGTGACGACCTCGATGGCCTGGAGCAGGTCCGCGGGCTCGGTGTCCTTGAGCAGGAACCCGCTGGCACCGGCCCGCAGCGCCTCGAAGACGTACTCGTCGAGGCCGTAGTTGGTCAGCATCACCACGCGTACGCCGGACAGCCTCGGGTCGGCGGCGATACGGCGGGTCGCTTCGATACCCGTCATCACCGGCATCTGGACGTCGACGAGGGCGATGTCCGGCACCTTCGCCCGCACCAGCGCCACCCCCTGCTCGCCGTCGGCCGCCTCGCCGACCACCTCGATGCCCTCCTCTGCGTCCAGGAGGGCCCGGAACCCGGCCCGCATGAGGGCCTGGTCGTCGATGAGCGCGACCCGGATCACGCGTGCTCCAACGGCAGGCCGACCCGCACCGAGAAGCCGCCTTCCGCGCGCGGGGCCGCTTGCAGGCTGCCGCCGAGCGCCGTCACCCGTTCGCGCATCCCGGTGAGTCCGATGCCCGCGGCGGGCGGCCGGGACGGTTCGGCGGTGCCGTCGTCATCGACGCATATCGTCAACTCGCCTTCCCCGTATTCGAGTTGTACGGCGACCTTGGCGGAACCGGCGTGCCGGGCGGCGTTCGTGAGGGCCTCCTGGACGATGCGGTACGCGGCACGGTCCACGGTCGCGTCGAGCGGGCGCTCGCGGCCCGTCACGGTCAGATCGACGGCGAGGCCCGCCGCGCGGGCGCGCTCCACGAGCAGCGCGGGTGTGCCGGTCGGCTCGTCGGTGCGCAACACGTCGAGGGTGGCGCGCAGTTCGCGCATGGCCTCCCCGCCGGCCTCCTGGATGGCGAGGAGGGCCGGGGGTATCTCCTCGCCACGCTTGCGGGCCAGATGGACGGCGACGCCTGCCTGGAGCTTGACGATCGAGATGCTGTGGGTCAGCGAGTCGTGCAGCTCGCGTGCGATCCGCAGGCGTTCCTCACCTGCCCGGCGCAGCGCCGCCTCCTCGCGGGTGCGCTCGGCCTCCAGGGCGCGCTGTTCCGTCTGGCGCAGATACGCCTGCCAATTGCGGCCGGCGAGGCCGCTTACCACGGCGCACAGGAACCAGCCCGCGAGCAGGGCGGTTCGCTCGACGCCGCCCTGTGACACCGGGCCCGCCGCGAGATACGCACCGAGGAACACGGCGCCCGCTGCCGCGCCCACCGCCCGGTGCCCCGCCTGTGCGGCGGTGTGTACGGCGACCACCACGGGGAGGGCGGCGAGCGGCCCGGGCTGGGCGTGCAGCACATGGACGCTCAGGGCGGCCGTGGTGACGGCGAGCACCGCACGGGGCGCCTTCCGGTACGCGGCCAGCGCGAGCGAACCGGCCACGATCAGCGCCTGGTCGACCGGTGTGGTGTCCTGGTCGAAGGCGGCCACGGACACCGCGATCGCGCCGATCACGACGGCGAGCGCCACGTCGCCGAGCCGTTCGAGGGTGCCCCGGTCCGCGTTCATGTCCGTACCGTAGACCGCCGTACGGACAGGCGCGTCAGCCCTGTGGACAACCCCAGGACTACTCCCGCCGCAGTAGTGGTATGTGCGGGCCGGTCGCGTCGGCGCACCGCCAACTGCCTCCGGCCGTACGACGCGTGCCGGCACCCCCGCGGGCCAGGCTTCTCCCCATGACCACACAGGGCAGCAGGACCACACGGGGCGGGGCCACGCAGGGCGGGACCGCGCAGGGCCGAACCGCACCGTTCATGACCATGCCGTTCACGACCGCGCCGTTCCGCTACACCGAGCCCCTGCCGCCCAAGTCCGCCACCGGCCGCACCGCCGAGGTCTACCGACAGCTCGCGGAGGACTTCGGTATCGACGGTGCCTCCACCTTCGTCGTCCTGTCCTCCTCGCCCGGACTGCTCGCCGCCGCCTGGGCGCTGATGCGGGAGTCGCTGCTGGCGGGCGACGGCAGCCGCACCGGCAAGGAGCTGGCCGCCCTCGGGGTGTCCCGTGCCAACAAGTGCCCGTTCTGCGTGGACGCGCACACCGTCCTGCTGCACGCGACCGGCGACCACGCCCTCGCGGAGCGCCTGGCCCGCGGTCAGACCCCGGAGAAGGAGGTGCAGGCGCGCATGGTCGCCTGGGGCGAGGCGACCCGTGTCCCGGGCAGCCCGGATCTCACCCCGCCTCCCTTCTTCGTCAAGCACACCGCCGCGTACGTGGGCACCGCCCTGTCCTTCCACTTCATCAACCGGATCGTCTCGGCGCTGCTGACCGAGAACCTGCTGCCGGGCAACGTCCAGCGGTTCAGGGCGGTCCGCAGTCTCGTCGGCCGTTCCGTGGCGAAGGCCGTGCGCCGGCGCCTCGTCCCCGGCACGAGCCTCGCCCTCCTCGACGGCGACGCGGGGCCCGGCCCGTCCTGGGCCGCCGGGACGACGGTCGGCCCGGCCTACGCGGCACTGCGCACGGCGGCCACGGCGGGCGCCGGGCTGCTGACCGAGGCCGACCAGGACCTCGTACAGGACACCGTCGCGGCCTGGGACGGTTCGCACCAGCCGTTGGTGTGGGACGCCCTGCCCGACCGCGGGGACCGGCCCGGGGCGCGGCTGGCGATGCTGGCGGCGCTTGCTCCGTACCGGATCACCGACGAGGACGTGGCCGCCTGGAAGAAGCCGCCGTACACGGATCACTGCCTGGTCCAGCTGATCGCGTACGGCGCGTTCGCCGCCGTGGACCGCATCGAGCGGGCACTGCCGCTGGGCCGGCCCTGAGCCATGTGGAGCCGTGAGGTCGTCCTGTGACCGCTCACCGCGCGGGCACGGGCGGGCACAGAGCGAGTTCGCACTTCCGCCCCACAGCCACGCATGTGACACTGGCGTCCCGTCCGCCGTGCGGACCCTCTCCGCACCGTCCCCCACGAAATGTGCGCCGTGCGTTCTTTTCCTCTCGCTCTCACCGCACGTCTGGCGCCGGTCGTCGTGCTCGCCACGGCGGGCTGGGCGCTGTCGTCCGGGCCGCTCGCCGCGACTCCGACCGCGGAGAAGAAGGCCTCCCCCGACGGCGGGGCCTCGCCGTCGGCGCCCGCGACCGCCGCGGCGAGCCGTACGTACCGCGCTTCTCCCGCGCCCTGCGAGGGCGTGACGAAGAAGACGGTGACCTCGCTGGTGCCCGGCGCCAAGACGGCCGGCAAGGAGATCCCCTCGACCGACGAGTCGCTGCGCCGCACGTGTTCCTGGAACGCGCTCAAGGAGTTCGACTACCGCTGGCTGGACATCTCGTACGAAATCAAGAAATCCGACGAGACCGCCCTGGCCGCCTACAAGCAGCGCACGGGGGAGAAGAGCGGCGGCGGCAAGGTCCCCGGTCTCGGGGACGAGGCCTACTCGGTGGTGAACCTGACCACCGACGACAAGCAGCAGACGCGCGAGGGCATGGTGATCGTCCACGCGTCCAACGCCCTGGTGGTCGTCACGTACAACGGCAGCGACTTCGAGAGCAAGAAGGCGCCTGGTACGGACGAGATCAACAAGGGTGCCATCAAGGCCGCCAAGGAGGGGATGGCCGCGCTGGAAGCCGCTCAGTAGAGCCGGTTCCGGCGCGGCCGACCACTGCACTGTCGGGCGGCCTGTCCGCTCGCTTCTCCCTTCAGCCGTTTCGGCCGGCCCTTTCAGCCCGTTCGGCTGGCCCTTTCGGTCTGTTTGGCCTGTTCGGCCTGTTCGGCGCGTTCGGCCCGTGCCAGGGGCGCCATCAACACGACGTACAGGACGAGCGCCGAGGCGAGGCCGACCGCCCATCCGTAGTCCGCGAGCGGCTTGAGGAACGGGATGAGTCCGTCGACCGGGAACGGGCCGAGCTTCGCCCCCTTCACGTCGACGTTCGAGTACGAGCCGCCGACGGCCAGGACACCGCCGACCGCGAAGGCCAGTACCGCCCGCCAGTTCCAGCCGTTCGTGTACCAGTAGCGCCCGCCGGGCGTGTAGAGGTCCGCGAGGTGCAGGACCGTACGGCGGATGATCCAGTAGTCGGCGATCAGGATGCCCGCGACCGTGCCGAGCAGCCCGCCGACCACGCCGAGCCAGGTGAAGATGTAGAACTCCGGGGTGGAGATCAGCTTCCACGGGAAGATCAGGATGCCGATGACGCCCGTGATCAGCGCGCCCGTACGGAAGTTGATGAACTTCGGCGCCAGGTTGGACAGGTCGTAGGCCGGTGAGACCACGTTCGCCGCGATGTTCACGGAGATCGTGGCGATCAGCACGATGAAGAGCGCGAAGAGCAGGCCGAAGGCGCTGTCCGTCTTGGCCGCGAGGGCCACCGGGTCCCAGATCGCCTCTCCGTAGACGGCCTCGGAGCCGGAGGTCACCAGCACGGCGAGGATCGCGAAGAGCGTCATCGTCGTCGGCAGCCCCAGGGACTGACCCCAGGTCTGCGCCTTCTGGCTGGCGCCGAAGCGGGTGAAGTCGGGGATGTTGAGCGACAGGGTCGCCCAGAAGCCGATCATGCCCATCAGGGACGGGAAGAAGACCGGCCAGAAGTCCGGGCCCCAGCCGAGCTTCGAGGGCTGGTCGAGCAGCGCGCCGAAGCCGTCGGCCTTGACGGCGATCCAGATCAGCAACGCGAACGCGCCGACGATCACGACGGGCGCGGCCCAGTTCTCGAAGCGCCGCAGGAAGTCCATACCGCGGTAGATGATGGCGATCTGCACCGCCCAGAAGAGGATGAAGCACAGCCACAGCGGCCACGGGTTGCCCGCGATCCTCCCCGCGTCCTCCCACTCGCCGCCGGTCAGCTTGGAGCCGAGGGCGAAGATGCCGCTGCCGCCGATCCAGGTCTGGATGCCGAACCAGCCACAGGCCACGGCCGCCCGGATCAGCGCCGGGATGTTGGCCCCGCGCAGCCCGAAGGAGGCACGGGCCAGTACGGGGAAGGGGATGCCGTACTTGGGTCCGGCGTGTCCGGTGGCCAGCATCGGCAGCAGCACGATGACGTTGGCCAGCGCGATCGTGAAGACGGCCTGCTTCCAGTCCATGCCGAGGGCGACCAGGCCGGAGGCCAGGGTCCAGCTGGGAATGCAGTGGGCCATGGAGATCCACAGCGCCGCGAAGTTGTACGTCGTCCACTTGCGCTCGGAGACCGGGACGGGACGCAGGTCCTCGTTGGCGAAAGGGCTGCTCGCGGGGAAGGCTCCGGGGACGAGTTCGATGCGGCCCTCGGCGTCGGCGGACTGGGATATCGGCGGCCCCGTGGGGACGGTTTCGGTCATGGGCAGGCCAATCGATGAGGTGGGACGGGAAAGGCCGTGCGGGCGGCGCGGAGGAAGCAACCGGAGCGGGGAGCGGGCGACCGGGACCGGTAGGTCCGCTGTCAGTCGTCGACGGCGGGATTGGTCGTTGCGTCGCCAGTGGGAGTGATCGCTGAGTTGACGGCGGGGATGACCGTCGACCCGTACGCGTCGATGACCGCTTCCTGCGCGTCATGCATGTCGTACAGGGCGAACTGGTCGACGCCCAGCGCGCGCAGGGCGTTCAGCTTCGCGATGTGCTGCTCGGCCGTGCCGATCAGGCAGAACCGGTCGACGATCTCGTCGGGTACGAACTGCGTGTCGGGGTTTCCGCTGCGTCCGTGGTGGGAGTAGTCGTAGCCCTCGCGGGACTTGATGTAGTCGGTGAGTTCGTCGGGGACGGCGGCGGAGTGCTCGCCGTACTTGGAAACGAGGTCGGCGACGTGGTTGCCGACCATGCCGCCGAACCAGCGGCACTGCTCACGTGCGTGGGCGAGCGCCTCGGGCGAGTCGTCCTCGGTGACGTAGGCGGGCGCGGCCACACAGATCTTGACGTCGGCCGGGTCGCGTCCGGCCTCGGCGGCCGCGGTCTTCACCGCCTTGACCATGGACTCGGTGAGATACAGGTCGGCGAGCTGCAGGATGAAGCCGTCGGCCTCCTCACCGGTCATCTTCAGGGCCTTGGGGCCGTACGCGGCCATCCAGACCGGGAGTTCGGCGCCCGGCCTGATCCACGGGAACCTGACGACCGTACCGCCGAGGTCGGCCTCCTCGCCCCGGCCGAGCGCGCGGATCACCTTCATGGCCTCGCTGATCCGCGCGAGGGTGTTGGGCTTGCGTCCGGCCACGCGCATGGCCGAGTCGCCGCGGCCGATGCCGCAGACCGTGCGGTTGCCGAACATGTCGTTGAGCGTGGCGAAGGTGGAGGCGGTGACCTCCCAGGTGCGGGTGCCCGGGTTCGTCACCATCGGGCCGACCTTCAGCTTCGTCGTGTTGGAGAGGATCTGGCTGTAGATCACGAACGGCTCCTGCCAGAGCACGGCGGAGTCGAAGGTCCAGCCGTACGTGAAGCCGTTGCGCTCGGCCCGCTTCATCAGGCTGATGACGCGGGAGGCAGGCGGGTCGGTTTGTAGGACTAGTCCGAAGTCCATCGGTCTCCTTGCAAGGAACTAGTAGCGTTTCTTTCGCCCAGTGATGGGCCGGTTCGGGCTGGACCGCAATCTTCGGGTTGGAAGCCCCCCTCGGGGCGGAGTCACGTGCGCCACTCCTGGTTGCAGTGGCGAAACCTCATTGGAGGTACTGGCAAGTTGAGCGGGGCGTGTACCGGCCGTGGCCGGCGCGCCCCGCAAACTTCCGCTGGTCGATCACGACGTGGCCGCGCGACAGGACCGTCTCGACGCGGCCGGTGGTGCGCCTGCCCTCGTACGCCGAGTAGTCGACGTTCATGTGGTGGGTCTCGGCGGACATGATCTGCTCGGCGTGCGGGTCGTAGATGACGACGTCCGCGTCGGCGCCCGGCGCGATCGTCCCCTTCTTCGGGTAGAGGCCGAACATCCGGGCCGGAGTGGCGCAGGCGATCTCGATCCAGCGGCGGCGTGAGAGGTGTCCGTCGACGACGGCCTGGTGCAGCAGGTCCATCCGGTTCTCGACGCCCGGCAGCCCGTTGGGGATCTTCGAGAAGTCACCCCGGCCCAGCTCCTTCTGGCCCACGAAGCAGAAGGGGCAGTGGTCGGTGGAGACGACCTGGAGGTCGTTCGTGCGCAGGCCCCGCCACAGGGCGGCCTGGTGCTCCTTCGGCCGCAGCGGTGTCGAGCACACGTACTTCGCGCCCTCGAAGTCGGGTTCCGCGAGGTTGTCCGTCGACAGGAACAGGTACTGCGGGCAGGTCTCGCCGAAGACGTTCAGGCCCTCGTCACGCGCCCGGGCCAGCTCGGCGACCGCCTCCGTCGCCGAGACGTGCACGACGTACAGCGGCGCGCCGGCCACCTGGGCGAGCTTGATGGCACGGTGGGTGGCCTCGGCCTCCAGCAGCGCCTTGCGCACCTCGCCGTGATAGCGCGGGTCGGTCTCTCCCCGCGCGAGCGCCTGCTCCACCAGCACGTCGATCGCGATGCCGTTCTCGGCGTGCATCATGATCAGGCCGCCGTTCTCGGCGGAGCGCTGCATGGCGCGCAGGATCTGGCCGTCGTCGCTGTAGAAGACGCCGGGGTAGGCCATGAACTGCTTGAAGGAGGTGACGCCCTCCCCCACCAGCAGGTCCATCTCCTTGAGCGTCTCCTGGTTGACGTCGGAGACGATCATGTGGAAGCCGTAGTCGATGGCGCACTTGCCGTCGGCCTTGGCGTTCCACGCGTCCAGGCCCTCGCGCAGTGAGCGGCCGACGCTCTGGACCGCGAAGTCGATGATCGTGGTCGTGCCGCCCCAGGCCGCGGCGCGGGTGCCGGTCTCGAAGGAGTCGGAGGCGAAGGTACCGCCGAAGGGCAACTCCATGTGGGTGTGGGCGTCGACGCCGCCGGGGATCACATACCTTCCCGTGGCGTCGATGGTCCGCTCGGCCGTCCAGGCCTCGGCGGCGGAGGTGCCGCTCGCGGCCAGGGCGGCGATGCGGCCGTCCTCGATGAGGACGTCCGCGTGGAGTTCGTCCGACGCGGTGATCACCAGGCCACCGCGGATGACGGTTCGACTGCTCATGGTTCCTCTCTTCCTCTCCTGTCGTGGGCACCCGAGTCGAGGGCGGGTGGTTACGTGCGGGTGCGTTGTGGCTGGTCGCGCAGTTCCCCGCGCCCCTGTGAGACCGGGCGCGGGGTGCCTCCGACGTGATCTCCGCTCAGGGGGTCGTCAGCGGCTCGTACGCGTCCGGGCGGCGGTCGCGGTAGAACTGCCAGCGGTCGCGTACCGCGCGAAGCTGCGCCATGTCCAGGTCGCGGACGACGAGTTCGGTCTCCTTGTCGCTCGCCACCTCCCCGACGAACTGGGCTTCCGGGTCCACGAAGTACGAGGTCCCGTAGAAGTCGTTGGAGCCCAGTTCCTCCACGCCCACACGATTGATGGCGCCCACGAAGTACTCGTTGGCGACGGCCGCCGCCGGCTGCTCCAACTGCCACAGGTAGGCGGACAGTCCGCGGGAGGTGGCCGACGGGTTGAAGACGATCTCGGCCCCGGCGAGCCCGAGGGCACGCCAGCCCTCCGGGAAGTGCCGGTCGTAGCAGATGTAGACGCCGACCCTGCCCACGGCGGTGTCGAAGACGGGCCAACCGCCGTTGCCGGGACGGAAGTAGAACTTCTCCCAGAAGCCCTCGACCTGCGGGATGTGATGCTTGCGGTACTTGCCGAGGTACGAGCCGTCGGCGTCGATCACCGCCGAGGTGTTGAAGAGGACGCCGGGCTGCTCCTCCTCGTACATCGGCAGGACGAGGACAATACCCAGCTCCTTCGCCAGCGCCTGGAAACGCCGGACGATCGGGCCCTCGGGGATCTGCTCGGCGTACTCGTAGAAGGCCTTGTCCTGCACCTGGCAGAAGTACGGCCCGTAGAACAGCTCCTGGAAGCACAGGACCTGAGCACCCTGCGCGGCCGCGTCGCGGGCCGCCTGCTCGTGGACCTGGATCATCGACTCCTTGTCGCCCGTCCATGCGGTCTGGAAGACGGCGGCGCGGATCACTCTGCTCATCGGGACCTCCGGTCGCTCGGTGTGCGGCGATCCTAGGAAGCCACAGAGGGGGCTTTGAGGTGCAGCGTGTCACGTCTGTGGGTGTGTGGCGTTCCACGGTGTCACCTCTGCTGCGCGTCGTGTCTGCTGCGGGTGCCGCATGTGCTGCGCGTCGTGCGCGAGGAGGGCGATGTGCACGGAGGCGGCCTGCTCGAAGTCGTCGAGGTCGGCCCCGAGTCGCGCCTCTATGGCCTCAAGGCGCCGGTACAGCGCGGGCCGGGAGACATGGTGGAGCTGCGCGGTACGCGACTTGTTGCGGCCCGTGGCGAGATACGTCCGCAGCACCGGCAGCAGCTCCGCCTCCGCGTCGGCGCCGCACAGCAGCCCGTCCAGCTCCCGCTCCGCGAAGGACTGGACGTGCGGGTCGTCCCGCAGCAGCCGGACCAGCCCGCGCAGGTGTACGTCCCTCAGTCGCACCACGGGCGGCAGGTCGAGGCCGGTCGGACTCTCGGTGACGGCGTCGGCCACGTGCCGGGCCTCGCGCAGCCCGGCGGGCACGTCGTCCCACCCGGTCCGCGCGTCCGCGGCGGCGACGACGGCCGCGCCCGCCTCGGACCTGCCGCCTCCCGGTTCCGCCCTGCCGGCTCCCGGTTCCGTTCGCAGGCGGTGGGCGAAATGCGTGGCGAGGGCTTCGGCGTCCTGGTCCCTGGCGAGGCTCAGCAGTACGGCGGTGACCCCGTCCGCCAGTTCGGCGACGAGCCCGGGCAGCCCCAGCAGGCGCAGTACGCGGTTGAGTCGGGCCGCCTCCACGCCTCGTACGACCAGCGGCACGAACATCCGGCGGTTGACCGGCAGCCCGGCCGCGCGGGCCCGGGGCAGCAGTTGCCTGGCCGGTACGGCTCCGGAGACGAGGTCCGTGAGCAGGCTCTGCACGGACTGTGCCTCCCAGGAGTGCGCGGAGCCGCCGAGCATGCGGTGCAGGACGAGGGCCTCGGCGGCCCGGTCGGCGAGCAACCGCCCGGTGGCGGTGTCACCGCGGTAGCCGCAGAGCACGATGCGGCCCCAGCGCTCGCCGCGCCCGCCCAGCTCGGCGCGGACCCAGCCGTCGCCCTCGGTGCCGCCGGCCTGCCGCGCGATGCGCTCCCAGTCGCGCAGCACATCGTCGACCGCGGACCGCTCCCCCGCCGTGGCGAGGACCCGGTGGGCGAGGTTGGTGACGACCACCGGGCAGGCACTGTGGCCCGCGATCTCGTCGAGTATCCGTTGCAGCGGGGCACCCGTCGTGATGAGCCCGGTCAGCGCCGTCCGTACCGCCTCCGAGAGGCTGACGGCCGCGAACTTCCGTCGTACGAGCCTGGACTGGACCTCTTCGGTGAGTTCGGCGAAGGGGAACGGGCGGTGCAGGACCACCATCGGCAGCCCGCACCGCTCGGCGGCCCGGCGCATCACCTCGGGAGGCGTGGGGAAGGCGCGACCGAGTCCGAGCACGACGGCTGCGGCTTCCGCGCGGTGCAGCGAGCGGATGTACTCGGCCTGGGCCCCCCGGTCGCCGGCGAGCAGCACGCCGGTGGTAAGGACCATCTCGCCGCCGCTGAGCATCACGCCGACGTCGGCGGCCTCGGCGACATGCACCCAGCGCACGGGCCGGTCGAGCTGGCCCGCACCGGCCACCACCTCGGGCTCCCCGGCGAGCACCCGCTCCAGGGCGAGGACCTGCCGGACCGACAGGGCGGGTTCCAAGGCGGTGGTCATGACAGCGAACCTTCAATCTTGCGGTGCCGAACGCTCCTCGGAGCCGACTCCTGCACGGAGTTGCCCAGGCACGGGGTTGCCTGCTGCACGGGATTGCGTGCCGCACGGGATTGCCTGCTGCACGGCATTGCGTGGCGCTCAGAGCTGACTGCTCCGCAGAGCCCGCTCCAGCATCGCGGCGCCCTCCTCGGCCTCCGCGACGGTGAGCGACAGGGGCGGGGCGACGCGCAGGACGCTGGTGCTGTGACCGCCTCCCTTGCCGATCAACAGCCCTTCCTCGCGGGCCGCTTCGAGTACGGCGGCGGCCGCGTCCGGGTCGGCCCGGTCGGTGCCGGGCCGCACCAGCTCGACGCCGATCATGAGCCCGCGGCCCCGGACCTCTCGTACACCCGGGAACTGCGCGGCGACAGCTCGCAGCCGCTCGATGAGCAGTCCGCCGACCCTGCGGGCATTGCCCTGGAGGTCGTGTTCCAGGAGGTACGTGAGGTTGGCGAGGCCCGCGGCCATGGTGACCTGGGTGCCGCCGAAGGTCGAGATGGAGTTGGAGTCCAGGCAGTTCATGATCTCCGCGCGGGCGACGACTCCGCCGATGGACATGCCGTTGCCGATGCCCTTGGCGAAGGTCAGGATGTCGGGCGGGCCGCTCTGCCCGTGTGCCTGCCAGCCCCAGAAGTTGTCGCCGGTCCTGCCCCAGCCGGTCTGCACCTCGTCGGCGATCCACAGGATGCCGTGCTCCTGGAGAACCTCGCGGAACGCCGCATACAGGCCGTCCGGCGGTGAGGTGAAGCCACCGACGCCCTGAACGGGTTCGGCGATCAGGGCCGCGGGCGGGCGCACATGACCGAGCAGGTCCTCCAGGTCGGCGACGCAGGCCGCGATGAAGCCGGCGTCGTCGAGTTCGGCGTACGGGCCGCGGGTGCGGACGCCACCGTGCACGTACAGCGTCTGGAGGGGGGACAGGCTGGTCGGCGACCAGCCCTTGTTGCCGGTGATGCCGACCGCGCTGAACGAGCGGCCGTGATAGCTGTTGCGCATCGCCAGGATCTGGTTGCTGCGGCGGTACGCGGTGGCCAGCAGCAGCGCGGTGTCGTTGGCCTCGGTGCCCGAGGTCGTGAAGAACACGCGCGCGTCCGGGATGCCCGACAGCGTGGCGATCCGCTCGGCCAGGTCGACCATCGGCCGGTTGAGGTAGAGCGTGGAGGAGTGGTTGATCCGGCCGGCCTGCTCGCTGACGGCCTTCGTCACCTCGGGCAGGGCGTGCGCGGTCATCGTGGTGAGAATGCCGCCGAAGAAGTCGAGGTACTTGTTGCCCTCGGCATCCCATACGTGGCGGCCCTCGCCGTGGGTGAGTTCGAGGGGGTCGGCGTAGTAGAGGGCGAGCCAGTCGGGCAGGACGGCCCGGTGGCGCCGGCGCAGGTCCTTGGCCGGGCCGCGGACCGAGCCCTGGGCCGGATCCTGGGCCCTCTGGGCAGAGGTCTGGGTCGGACCCTGGGCCGGACCTTGGGTCGAGCCCTGGGAAGCGTCTGTCGTCACGGCTGCACCAGTCCTTCGTACGCGTCGGGGCGGCGGTCCCGGTAGAAGGCCCACTGTTGGCGGACCTCCTCGATCAGGTCGAGGTCGAGGTCGCGGACGACGAGTTCCTCGCTCTTGTCGCTCGCCCGCTCGCCGACGAACTGACCTCGCGGGTCGACGAAGTACGACGTCCCGTAGAAGTCGTTGTCCCCGTACTCCTCCGAGCCGACCCGGTTGATCGCGGCGATGAAGTACTCGTTGGCGACGGCGGCGGCCGGCTGTTCCAGCTGCCACAGGTGGGCGGAGAGGCCCCGGGAGGTCGCCGACGGGTTGTAGACGAGCTGGGCGCCGTTCAGGCCGAGCTGACGCCAGCCCTCCGGGAAGTGGCGGTCGTAGCAGATGTAGACGCCGACCTTGCCGACCGCGGTGTCGAAGACGGGCCAGCCGAGATTGCCCGGCTTGAAGTAGTACTTCTCCCAGAAGCCCTTGACCTGGGGGATGTGATGCTTGCGGTACTTGCCGAGGTACGTGCCGTCGGCGTCGATGACCGCGGCGGTGTTGAAGTAGAAGCCGGACTGTTCGACCTCGAACACCGGGACCACGACGACCATGCCGGTCTCACGGGCGAGTTCCCTCATACGGGTGACGGTCGGGCCGTCCGGTACGGGTTCCGCCCAGCGGTAGTGCTCCGGCTCCTGGACCTGGCAGAAGTAGGGGGCGTTGAAGACTTCCTGGAATCCGATGATCTTCGCGCCCTGACGGGCCGCCTCGCGGGCGTGCTCCTCGTGCTTGGCGACCATGGATGCGGTGTCGCCGGTCCAGGTGGCCTGGACCAGAGCGGCGCGTACGACGTTGGCCATGAGCTGCTGCTCCTTCGACGTGACGTCAGAGAGCCTCTACGCCCGTAGACAATGGGCGTAGAGCCCTGAAAGTAAGCCTCGCCGCCGCACTGGGCAAGACCATCGTCGTTAACCGGCGGAGTCGATCATGTTTCGCACCCCTGTGGGTGAGCCTGGCGGCGGTGCAGGGGGGGGCCGCCCGGCGCCCTCAAGCCGTGTAGCCGGCCACCCTCAGGGCGTGGATCAGGTCCCAGTAGCGCTGCTCCGAGACGTCGCGGGCCGCGTCCAGGAGGAGCGGGGCGAGGAGCTGCGGGTCGGCGTCGATGCTGCGGACGGCTTCTTCGGGGGCGCGGATGCGGACGTACGCGTCGAGGAGCGCGCGGACCTCGCGGTGGCGGCCCCCTTCGACGAGACCCAGGACGGCCTCGCCTATTTCCGGGGCCGGGCGTACGACGCCCTGGCGCAGCATCTGCTGACCGTCCGCCGTGCGTCCGGCCGCCACCAGGGCGTCGGCGGCGGCGACCAGCTGGCCGGCGGGCAGTGAGACCGCCTCCCAGAGGAGGTTGGCCCAGTCGGCGCCGAGACCGGCACGATGCAGTTCGGCGGCGAGGAGCGGGAGGTGGGCCGCGGGCCAGTACGCGGCCTCGACCAGCACGGCGTGCGCCTCACCGCTGCGGCCCTCGCCGCGCAGCCGGACGAGCTTCGCGACGGTCTCGACCGTCGTCCGCCGCGCTTCGTCGTCCAGTGGCTCGCGCCGCGGCTTCGACCGCTCGCCCTCCTCCGCGGCGCCCGCGAAACGGGCACCCCGCGGGGTGCGCTTCGCGGGCTGCGACACCGGCCCCGGCAGCGGCACCGGAACGGGAGCGGGAGGCACGGTGGTACCCGCGCCCTCTTCCGTTTCCGCCACCGCGTCCGCCATACCGGCGAAGCGGGCTCCACCGCGGGCGCCGCCTCGGGCGCCACCGCGGAAGCGGCGCTTGGAGCGCTGTTGGGGGGCGGCGGGCTCGGGAGGGGCAGTGGGCCCTGCGGCTTCGGGGGGTGCCGCTTCGGATCGAGGGGCGGCGGACACGGGGGCGGTCGCGGCGTGCGGGGCATGCGGGGCGGGGTCGGTGTTGAAGCCGGGGCCGGGGCCGGTGAGTGGGGCGGTGCCGGTGTCCGGGCCCGTATGGGTGACCGGGCCTGCGTCGGTGGCCGGGGCGGCTCCCTGTCGTGCGGCCCGGTCGGCCGAGGCGTCGCGCCACAGGTCCGGCCAGTCGTCCTCGTCGGCCGCCGACCGCTGTACGCCCACACGCCGCTGTACGCCCACACGCGGGGCGGCATCCCGCCCGGGCTCCCCTGCGCCGGCCTCGTCAGCCGCGTCAGCCCTGTCGACCCCGTCGGCCTCGCCGTCGCCACGGCCATCGCGCGACTCATCGACCCAGAAGACTCCCCCGCCGTCGGCGACGGGCTGGATCGTCAGGGCCTCCTGCGTGTGTCCGCCCGTCGTTCGCCGGTCCAACTCGTCCATGCGGAAACGGAGTTCGGCGCAGCGGGCCGTCGCACGGTCGTGGTCGTCGCGGGCCCAGGCCAGGTCGAGACGGAGGGAGTCGGCCTCCGTCCGGGTGGTGGCCGCGGGCAGCGACCTGCCCAGCTCCGAGAGCCGTTCGGCGGCGTAACGCTGTTCACGCAGCATGACGTCGAGGCGGTCACCGAGGGCGTCACGGGCGCCGGGCCGTGCGTCGTACGCGGCGAGAGAGGCGCCGTGCAGGACCCGGGCCCGCTCGGCCTCCTGAGCCGCGGCCCGGTCGCCGTACTCGACGGCCAGGTCCTGGAGAACGGCCTGCACGACGTCCCAGGGCGGCACCTCCGAGCCGTCCAGACAGGCCCGCATCCCTTCCGGGTCGCGCTGCCAGAACACACCGCACCAGCCGCCGCCCTGGTCGAGCCGGGACAGCATGCCATTGAGGTACTGCGCGAACTCCCGCACTTGGCCCGGGAGTTGTTCCACTGCCATTGCCTTCACCCCACGCCGGACCACACTACTCCGAGGTAGAAAACACCATTCGTGTTACGGAAGCGCTACGACGAGTTTTCGACCTGGACGCAGAGTGCGGTCACCGCACCGGAACGTGACGTCACACCGGGGTGAGCGCACAACTGCCCGCGATCTCGTCCATGGAGAGGCCCAGCACCCGAGCCAGCGCCGCGACCGTGAAGAAGGCCGGGGTCGGGGCGCGCCCGGTCTCGATCTTGCGGAGGGTCTCGGCGGAGAGACCGGCGCTCGCGGCGATCTCCGCCATGCTGCGGCCGCTTCGGGCCTCGCGCAGCAGCCGCCCGAGCCGCTCTCCGCGTTCGTGCTCTTCGGGGGTCAGCGGGGTTCGCACCATGCGGCCACTCTAGTACCGCCGATCGTCGCTTGAACAGGCATCCAGGGCCCTCGAGATCGGTATAGTAATTGGCATGGTGGAACTGAAGACGGACTCGTCTGTCGATGCGATGTACGAAACGGGCCAGGTCGTGGGCCGTGCCCTCACGGCGGTACGGGAGGCGGCCCGCGTGGGCGTTTCACTCCTGGAACTGGACGAGATCGCGCACCAGGTCCTGCGCGACGCGGGAGCGACATCACCCTTCCTCAACTATCACCCGTCCTTCGCTCCCGTCCCCTTCCCGGCCGTCATCTGCGCCTCCGTGAACGACGCGATCGTGCACGGCATCCCGGACGGCTACCGGCTGCGCGACAGCGACCTGGTCTCCATCGACTTCGGCGCCGAGCTGGGCGGCTGGGCCGGCGACTCGGCCATCAGCTTCATCGTGGGCGAGCCCCGCCCGGCGGACCTGCGGCTCGTCGAGACCGCCGAGCGCGCCCTCGCTGCGGGCATCGAGGCGGCCGTCGTCGGCAACCGCATCGGCGACATCGCGCACGCGGTCGGCACGGTGTGCCGTGCGGCGGGTTACGGCATCCCGGACGGCTTCGGCGGCCACGGCGTGGGCCGCCGTATGCACGAGGACCCGCCCGTGCCGAACGAGGGCCTGCCCGGCCGCGGCCTGCCCCTGCGCCACGGCATGGTCCTGGCCATCGAGCCCATGCTCATCGGCGGCGGCACCGATGTCTTCCACGCCGATCGCGACGGCTGGACCCTCCGCACGGACGACGGCAGCCGCGCGGCCCACGCGGAACACACGGTGGCCATCACCACCGCGGGCCCCCGCATCCTGACGGCCCGCTGACTCCGGGCCGCGGGCCGTCAGGATCCGGGTGACCACGACTGACTACGGCGCCGGTCGCACCACCATCGCCGAGCCGCCGCCCCTGCGCACGGTCTCCGCGGCCGCCAGCCACTTGCCGTTCGGCAGGCGCTGGACTCCCGTCGCCGCACCGATCTCCGGGTTCTGCCGGAACCCGTGACCGATGGCTTCCAGCTGTGCCCTCAACGGGCTGTTCCACAGGCCCGGTTCGAGTTCGGTGGTCGTCTGGTTGCGCTGGCTGGCACGCGGGGCGGCGATCGCGTCGACGAGCGGCAGACCCCGGTCGAGGAAGCCCGTCAGGGTCTGGAGGACCGTCGTGACGATGGTCGCGCCACCGGGCGAGCCCAGCGCCACCACCGGCTTCGCGTGACGGTCGAGGACGATCGTCGGCGAGATCGACGAGCGCGGACGCTTGCCGGGCCCGGGCAGGTTCGGGTCGTGCACGGCCGGGCTCGCCGGGGCGAAGGAGAAGTCGGTCAGCTCGTTGTTGAGGATGAACCCGCGGTCCGGGACGGTGATCCCGCTGCCGCCGGTCTGCTCGATGGTGAGGGTGTACGCGACGACGTTGCCCCACTTGTCGGCCGCCGTCAGATGGGTCGTGTTCTCACCCTCGTACGTCGTCGGCGCGGCCGTACCGCCGGCCGAGCAGGAGGCCGGATCGCGCGGGTCGCCCGGCGCGAGCGGACTCGTGAGCACCGCGTCGTCCTTGATCAGGCACTCGCGCGAGTCGGCGAACTTCTGCGAGAGCAGTTCCTTCGTCGGTACGTCCTCGAAGGCGGGGTCGCCCACCCAGCGCCCCCGGTCCGCGAAGGCGATCCGGCTCGCCTCGATGTAGCGGTGCAGGTACTGGACGTCGGAGGCCTTCGAAAGGTCGGTGTTCTCAAGGATGTTGAGGGCCTCGCCGACCGTGGTGCCACCGGAGGAGGAGGGTGCGATGGAGTAGACACCCAGACCGCGGTACGAGGTCTTCGTGGGCGCCTGCAGCTTCGCCCGGTACTTCGCCAGGTCCTTCAGCGACAGCTCGCCCGGACGGGCGTTGTACCCCGAAGCGGGGTCCACCGGAGGCTCGTTCACCGTGTCGACGATGTCCTCGGCCAGTTCGCCGCGGTACAGCGCGCCCACCCCCTTGCGGCCCAACTCCCCGTACGTACGCGCCAGATCGGGGTTCTTGAACGTCGAGCCGACCACCGGCAGCGAGCCGCCCGGCAGGAACAGCTCGGCCGTGTCCGGGAAGTTCCTGAACCGTGCCTCGTTGGACTGGGTCTGCGAGCGGAACGTGGCGTCGACGGTGAACCCGTCCCGCGCGAGCCGCTCCGCGGGCCTCAGCAGCGACCCGAGCCCTTTGCTGCCCCAGTTGTCCAGCGCCGTCTGCCAGGTGGCGGGCGTACCGGGCGTGCCCACGCCCAGGCCGCTGGTCACGGCGTCCTCGAACGGGATCGGCCGGCCGTTCTCCAGGAAGAGCCCCGAGTCGGCCGTCAGGGGCGCTGTCTCGCGCCCGTCGATCGTGTGCACCGTACGGGCCTTGGCGTCGTAGTAGACGAAGTAGCCACCTCCGCCGATGCCCGACGAATACGGCTCGGTGACGCCCAGGGCGGCTGCCGTGGCGACGGCCGCGTCCACCGCGTTGCCGCCCTTGCGGAGGATCTCCACACCGGCGGCCGAGGCGTCCGCGTCGACACTCGCGACGGCCCCGCCGTATCCGACGGCGACCGGCACCTTCTCCGCCGGGCCCGATCCGCCCCCGGCGCTCCCCGAGGACGGCGGCGCCGCCGCCCCCACCGACACCACAGCGGCCGAAACCGCCAGCACCGCAAGTCTCCGCGCGAGCGAGCGCTCCATCAGTACCTCCAGTGAACGACCGTCCGCGCAGCGTAACTTCCTCGGCATGGCCGCGTCAGGCCCCTCTCGAACACCGATGCGTACGCCCGCTAGCATGCGCGCCCATGAACGACGACGTGCGCAACATCGTCCTGGGGGTGATCGCGGCGGCCCTCAGCGCCTCGCTGGGCTGGCTCGCCCGGACCTATCTGTGGAAGCGGAAACTCCGCCGCAAGCAGGCCTTCTTCGGGCTGCCCGACCACTCCGAGTCGCTGCTCGTGGTCAACCGCGACGCAGGCAGCCCCGATCTGGCCGTACACCGCTACGACGTGTTCGCGCTCCTGGAACTCGCCGCGCTGATCAAGGGCTGCAACGCGCACGCCGACCTGATCACACAGGACGCGGCCCGGCAGGGCTTCGGGGAACGCACGGAGTTCTGCGTCGGCGGCCCGGGGTCGAACCGCCGTACGGCCGCCCATATGCAGGCCATGCTGCCGGGTGTGCGGGTGAACACCGACCCGGAACCGGGTCCGGACCGCCTCGCGTTCCAGATAGGCACCGAACGCCACCGTATGGAGCAGGGACTGGCCGAGTACGTGCTGCTCGCGCGGCTCACCGCCGGGCAGCCCGGCCCGGGCAGGCCCGTGTTCCTCTTCTGCGGCCAGCGCGCCATCACCAACCAGGCGGCGACGCGCTATCTGGCCCGCAACCACGAGCGGCTGTACCGCAAGCACGGCGACAGCTCCTTCGTGCTCCTCCTGAAGGTCGTGAACTCCCAGGCGTACGGGCCGGATGTCGTCGAGCTGGTCGCCGACGTCACCCGCGCCGCACAGACCCCACTGCCGGATGCACCCGCAGGGTCCGCACGGAACACCCATCGGGCAACCCCCTAGCCCCGGGGACGGAGCACAACCCGACCGGCGCGCAGCTGACCTTCTCCTCACCCGCGGCCGACCCGTCATGCGTGTCGGTCCCGCTGCGTGAGCAGTGATCCCCGGCTGCCGCCGGACGGGCCATTGCCCTTCGCTACCGCGTGCCCGACAGCAGCGTCCCTGGGTCGGCCGAGGCGTCTTCGACAGCCTCTGTCACCGCGGGGATGAACGACAAAGCGTAGTCGAGGCCCGACGCGGCCGGCCCCCCGGCCTGGCGGAACCCGGCACCGGAGCCGGGGCACCGACCCGACGCGGGCGCACGGACGGCGAGTTGGGCCCCGCCACGGGAGTAGTGGGAGCTCTGGGAGCCCCGGCGGCCGGTCGCGAGGAAAACGCCGGGCGCCGCCCGGACAGGGCCTGTACGTGCCGTACGGGTCATGATCACGCTCCCCCGCTCAGTGTGTGAGGATTTTGGAGAGGAAGTCCTTCGCACGGTCGCTGCGCGGGTCGGTGAAGAACTCCTCCGGGGTGCGGTCCTCGACGATGGCGCCGTCGGCCATGAAGACGACACGGTTGGCCGCCGAGCGTGCGAAGCCCATCTCGTGGGTGACGACGACCATCGTCATGCCGTCGCGCGCGAGCTGCTGCATCACCTCCAGAACCTCGTTGATCATCTCCGGGTCGAGCGCCGAGGTCGGCTCGTCGAAGAGAAGCGCCTTGGGGGCCATGGCAAGGGCGCGCGCGATGGCCACGCGCTGCTGCTGGCCGCCTGAGAGCTGCGCCGGGTACTTCTGCGCCTGCGAGGCCAGGCCCACCCGGTCGAGCAGTTCGAGCGAGCGCGTGTCGGCCTGGGCCTTCTTGTGGCCGCGCACCTTCACCTGCGCCAGCGAGACGTTCTGCAGGGCCGTCTTGTGCGCGAAGAGGTTGAAGGACTGGAACACCATCCCGACCTCGGCGCGGAGCCTCGCGAGTTCCCTGCCCTCCTCCGCCAGTGGCCGGCCGTCCAGCTCGATCTCACCCGACTGGATGGGCTCCAAACGGTTGATGGCCCTGCAGAGGGTCGACTTGCCCGACCCCGAAGGGCCGATGACCACGACCACCTCCCCCTTGCCGACAGTGAGGTTGATGTCCCGCAGGACATGCAGCTCTCCGAAGTACTTGTTGACGTCACGCAGCTCGATCAACGGATCGACGGCCATGCTCAGCCCTACCCACTCTCAGCCGTGTCGGGATTGCCGCAAACTATCCACACAAGGGTGGCGTTAATGCACGACACGCACCTTTCAGGCATTAGCCGTATTTACACCGCTCATGCAGACCAGGGCCTCACGTTTCCGCTACCTCGGCATACAGCTGCGAGAGTTCGGGAACTCCGCTGGACGCCCACTCGTGGCCCGAGACGACCACGTCGATCTCCCGCCCCGACTCCAGCCGTACGACCGGCCGGCCGTTGGGCCAGACCTCCCAGACGGCGCCGGGGACCGTGCGGACGATGACCGTGCCGAGATAGAGGCCGGCGTCGTTGCCGAGCCAGGGCAGGCTCTCCTCGTCGTCGCGCCAGCGTGGCAGCAGCTGGTCGAGTGCCTCCAACGAGGCCGCGGTGTCGTCGAGTGCGATCCCCGCCTGATGGGCCTGAGAGCGCAGCAGTTCACATTCGGAGAGCAGTTCGGCCACCCCCTCGCGGTCACTCTCGCTGTCCGAGAAGACCGCGGCTCCTCCGTCGGGGCCCCGCTTCTTACGCCAGTGGCCCAGGAAAGGGATGTTCATACACGCAGCCTTTCATCCATATCACCTGGTGCACCACAGGGCGCGCGGATCGCCTGTTCCCAGGGAGTTCGCTCCCAGTTTGCGCCTGCCTCATTGACGGGTCCCTGTCGCCTCCTTAGCTTCACGATGCGTCTGTCGCCTCGTCAGTAAGTCGTTCGTGCGCCGTTCGTGAGCCGCCAGCAAGCCGTTCGTGAGTGGGAGGAGTCGGTGTGCGCCGACGTATGTGGGGTACCGCCGTTGCTCTGGCTCTGCTGTCGGCGACGGTTCCGGCGGCGGCCGCGTCCCATAGCGGGGAACGACCCCGGCCCCTGCCCCAGCCCCTGGAACGGCTTTTCGACAACACGGCCGTGAGCGACGACGCACGGCCCGCCGGTGCGGACTTCGACGGCTCGGGCGGCTCCCTGTCGGCGCAGGACCTGAGCGCCGCCGGATGGACGCCGGGGCGCTCGCCCACGGTCCAGGGCGCGCGGCTGGCCTGGCCCCGCCGGGCGCCGGGCAAGCCCGACAACGTACGCGCCGACGGCCAGTCCGTCCGGGTGAGCGGCCACGGGGACGCGCTCGCCTTCCTGGTCGCGGGCACGGGAGGCGGCGAGGAGAGCGGCACGGGCGGGGTGCGGTACCGCGACGGTTCCCGCTCCTCCTACCGGCTGACCGCGTCGGACTGGCGAGGCGGCCCGCTCGCCACCAAGGCCGTGGCCCTCCCGCACGTCAACACGCCCGGCGGTCAACTCACCGAGAAGGCCCGGCTGTACGTCGTGACCGTGCCGCTCGCCCGAGGGCGCGCGGTGGACTCCGTGGAACTGCCGCGCAACGGCGACCTGCATGTGTTCGCACTGTCGGTACGCTCCGAAAACCCTGGCTGGACGGGGAGTTGGGCCGCGTCGGCCTCCGGCTACGCGGCGGTCGGGCCGTGGATGGACCGGACGCTGCGCCTGGTGGTGCACACCTCGGCCGGCGGGCCACGCGTGCGGATCCGGCTCGACAACACCTTCGCCGCCACGCCCGTACGGATCGGGAGCGCGACGGTGGCGGTGCAGGCATCCGGGGCGAGCCCGCGCGGCGCTCCCGTGCCGCTGTCCTTCCGGGGCTCCGAGGACACCGAGATCCCGGCGGGAGCACAGGCGTTCAGCGATCCGCTGGGCTTCGACGTGCCCGCGGACAGCAACCTCCTGGTGAGCTTCCACCTACCGGGAACAGTCACGGCGGCGCCCGTGCACAGCCTGGCCGTCCAGCAGTCGTACGTCAGCGAGCCCGGCGACCACGCGGCGGACGCCGCCCCGGACGCGTACACCTCGACGATCCTCAACTGGCCGCTGCTGACCGGTGTCGACGTGGGTGAGGGGCCGGGATCCGTCGTGGTGCTCGGCGACTCGATCACGGACGGCGAGAAGTCGACGCGGGACGCGAACCGGCGCTGGCCCGATCTGCTGGCCGCCCGGCTCCGGAAGCAGGATGTGGTCCCGCGCTATGGGGTCCTCAACCACGGCATCTCGGCGAACCGTGTGGTCACGGACCGCTACCCCGGTGACGGTGTCTCCACCGACACGGGTGGGGTGAGCGCGCTGCACCGCCTCGACCGGGATGTCCTGGCCCAGACGTCGGCGCGTACCGTCGTCGTTTTCCAGGGGGTCAACGACGTCCGCTGGGGTGCGAGTGCGGAACAGGTCGTGGACGGGCTGCGGGAGGTCTCCGACCGGGCGCGGGACCGCGGGCTGCGGGTGCTGGTCGCGACGATCGCGCCCTGTGAGGGGGAGGCCCGGTGTACGGCGTCCGTCGACGCGCAGCGCGCCGCCGTGAACCGGTGGATTCGGTCCGGCTCCGGAACCGGGCTCGATGGTGTACTCGACTTCGACGCCGTGTTGCGGGATCCAGGGCATCCCGCGCGGATTCTTCCCGCCTATGACAGCGGGGATCATCTGCATCCGGGGGACGCGGGCTTGGCCGCGCTGGCGGAGTCGGTGGATCTGGGCTTGCTCTAGGGGGCTCGGTTCCCCGGGGTTCCCCGGGCCCCTCATGGTCATGGCGCTACACCTCGAGGTCCACCACCACGGGGGCGTGGTCCGAGGCGCCCTTGCCCTTTCGTTCCTCCCGGTCCACGTAGGCGTCGGTGACCGCCTTGGCG
This sequence comes from Streptomyces sp. NPDC048484, assembly GCF_040651415.1. NCBI lineage: Bacteria > Bacillati > Actinomycetota > Actinomycetes > Kitasatosporales > Streptomycetaceae > Streptomyces > Streptomyces sp. NPDC048484. The sequence goes on along the minus strand of NZ_JBEZJY010000005.1, from coordinate 77,543 downwards.
AAGGGGGCGTTGCCGTAGACGAGGTCGATGCGCATGCCGCGGTTCTTGGGGAAGCCGAGCTGGCGGTAGTCCCAGTACGTGAACGGGTGGTCGTACTTGAGGGGGCGCGGGACCACGTCCGAGAGACCGGTCTCACGCAGCGCGGTGAGGGCGGCGCGCTCGGGCGCGGTGACGTGGGTGGAGCCCTCGAAGACGGCCCGGTCGAAGACGTCGTCGTCCGTCGGTGCCACGTTGTAGTCGCCCATCACGGCGAACGGGCGGCTGCCGGCCGCGTCGCCCGCGACGGCCGCCTTGAGGGCCTCGAACCACTGGAGCTTGTACGCGTAGTGCGGGTGGTCCACCTCACGGCCGTTCGGCACGTAGACCGACCAGACGCGGAGCGGGCCGCAGGTCGCGGAGACCGCTCGGGGCTCCTCGACGCCTTCGTAACCGGGATCGCCGGGCAGGCCCCTGACGACGTCTTCGAGGCCCACCCGGGACACCACCGCCACGCCGTTCCACCGCCCTGTCGCGTTCACCGCCGACTCGTAGCCCAGCTCACGGAGCTGCTCGGACGGGAACTGCTCGGCGGTGGTCTTCGTCTCCTGGATGCACAGCACGTCCGTGCCACTGCTCTCCAGCCAGGACAGCAGCCTCGGGAGACGGGCGGTGATCGAGTTCACGTTCCAGGTGGCGATACGCATGCTTCACAACCTACCGGGCGCCTCTGACACAGGCTCTCAGAGGTCGGCGCTCTCGCCCGGCGCCAGCCGCAGGTGCTCGGAGCCGCCGAGGGCGCCGATCTGGCGGTCGTAGACGGGGCGGGCGAGATCGGTGAGCAGCGCGTCGTGGATGTCGTACGCGCGCTGCGGCCCGACCTCGCGGACGTAGTCGATGACCTCGGAGATCTTGCTCCAGGGAGCCATGACGGGCAGCATCAGCGTCTCGACCGGGTGGTCGGGGACCGTGAGGGCGTCGCCCGGGTGGAAGACGCGCCCGCCGTCGACGAGGAAGCCGACGTTCGTGATGCGCGGGATGTCGGGGTGGATCACGGCGTGCAGTTCGCCGTGGACCTGTACGTCGAAGCCCGCAGCGGTGAACGTGTCGCCGTGGCCGACGGTGTGCACGCGGCCCGGGAAGGCGGCCGAGAGCTGGTCGGCCACGGACTTCAGGGTCCAGATCTCTGCCCCGGGGTTGGCCTCCAGACCGGCCCGCAGATGTTCCTCGCTGAAGTGGTCGGGGTGCTCGTGCGTGATGAGGATCGCGTCCGTGCCGACCGCTGCGTCCGCCTCGCTGAAGGCACCGGGGTCGATGACGAGTGTGCGGCCGTCCTTCTCCAGGCGGACGCAGGCGTGCGACTTCTTCGTGAGCTTCATGGTTCCCATCCTGCATCCGGGCGCCGGGGCGGGCGCACCCGAGGAGCCCTCGCGGCTTTCCGGTCCGGTCTCCGTTCCGGTCTTCCGGCCCGGTCTTCCGGCCCGGCTTCCCGTCCGGCCTTTCGGCGCTCACTCCTCCGGTGTGGTCTCCTCGCGGATGACCTGCTGCGCCACCTTGAAGGCGCTGTTCGCGGCCGGTACGCCGCAGTAGACGGCCGCCTGGAGGAGCACTTCCTTGATCTCGACCGGGGTGAGGCCGTTACGGAGGGCGGCCCGGGTGTGGAAGGCCAGCTCGTCGAGGTGGCCGCCCGCGACCAGGGCGGTGAGCGTGACACAGCTGCGCGAGCGCCGGTCGAGGCCCGGCCGGTCCCAGATCTCGCCCCACGCGTAGCGGGTGATGAACTCCTGGAAGTCCCCGGAGAACTCGTCGGCCTGGGCCAGCGCCCGGTCCACATGAGCGTCCCCGAGCACCTCACGGCGGACCTTGAGGCCCGCGTCATAGGGGTCGGACCGGCCCATCAGCGCCTCCGGCTGGGGGGCGGGGGCGATCTCGGCGACGGGTGACATCTGCTGCGGTACGGCGAGCACCGGGCTCGCTTGGGGGACCACGACCGCCATCTGTCCGGTCGACGAGTCGTAGGTCGGCTGCTGCCAGGCGGTGGAGAAGTGCCGTACGAGGAGGTCCGTGACCGCGGCCGGCTGCTCCACGGGGACCAGGTGGGAGGCGCCGGGCACGACCGCGAGGCGGGCGTCCGGTATCCCGGCGACCAGCGTGCGGGCCTCGGCCGGGCCGGTCACCTGGTCGTCCGAACCGACCAGGACGAGCGTCGGCACGCCGATCCTGCCGAGGTCGGATCGGATGTCGAACGCGGCGAGCGCCTCGCACGCGGCGATGTAGCAGCCCGGATCCGTGGTGCGCACCATCTGCACGGCCCACTCGGTGATCGCGGGCTGCGCCGCGGCGAACCCGCCCGTGAACCAGCGCTCGGGGGATGTCCGCGCGATGGGATCCAGACCGTTCGACCGTACGATCACACCGCGCTGACGGAACTCGTCGGCCGTACCGAAGCGCGGGGAGGCCGCGATCAGCGTGAGTGAGGCGAGGCGCTCGGGTCGGCGCAGCGCCAGCTCGGCGCCCACCGCGCCGCCGAGCGCGCAGCCCGCGTAGCCGAACCGCTGGACGCCGAGGCCGTCGAGGGTGGCGAGCAGCCGCTCGGCGAGCTCGGTGACCGAACCGGCCGGGTGTGCGGGCGCGCCGCCGTGGCCCGGCAGGTCGAAACGGAAGACCCGCCACTGCTTGACCAGCTCCGGGACCTGCCGGTCCCACATGTGCCATGTGGTACCGAGTGAGGGACCCAAGATCAGGACAGGTGCGTCTTCTGGCCCGTCAAAGCGGTACTGCAGGGTGTTGGTCTGTGCGTCGCTCACCCGACTCACGCTCCCACATCTCACGATTACTCACACGCTTGGGTCGGATCCCCATACAAGCCATCCCATGTTGTGGCAGCCTCGCGAAGATCTTCCGCATCGGGCTTCACATACCACCGCTCGGTGGTTGCCACGTTGGTGTGCCCGGCCCCGGGAAAGATGTGGTCCGGCACCCCGTTGTCGGCCAGGTACGTGACGCACGATGCGCGTGCATCGTACAGACGGACCCTGCGAAGCGTCTCCACCTGAGCTGGGACGAGAAGGCCCTGCCCCGTCGTCACTGCTTACGAGAGTCTGACGCGGGACCCGTTTTTCCTCACCTCCCCACCCCCACCGGCCACGCTTGCCCCGTCCACAGACACGAATGCGGACTCCCATGGGCCATGAGGGGCGAAGGAGCGGGACATGAACATGTACAACGAGCAGGGTGAGAACCGTGGGAGCCTGCGGGACGGGTCGCGCCGCGCTCACCGAGCGAAGTCCAGGACGCGGCGGATCATGATCGGCGGCAGCGCCCTGGCCACCGTCGCGGCGGCCACCGTGGCGGTGTCCCTGGCCTCGGCGAGCCAGTACGGGTCGTCCGAGGCGGGTGCCGATCGTGCCGTCTTCGTTCAGGGCAACGAGCTGGACGGGAACACCGTCCACGTCTTGGCACGGGACGGCCAGGGCAAACTGAAACCCGCAGGCAGCTACGCGACCGGCGGTAAGGGCGGCGACCAGGTCGATGCCCCGACCGACTCGCTCGCCTCCCAGGGTTCCCTCGTCTACGACGACGCCTCCGGAATGCTGCTGGCGGTCAACGCGGGGAGCGGCACACTGACCTCCTTCAGCGTCGAAGGCCGGGCGCTGAAGAGCCGCCAGGTCGTGGACAGCGGCGGCGAGTTCCCCGCCAGCATCGCGGTGCGGGGCAAGATCGCGTACGTCATGAACGCGGGCGGTGAAGGCAGCGTCCAGGGCTTCCGGATCACCGCGAAGGGGCTCGTGCCGATGCAGGGCTCTCACCGCTCCCTCGGCTTGGCGAACGAGGACGTACCGCGCTTCGACACCTCGCCCGGCGAGGTGGAGATCACCCCGGACGGCCGCAACCTGGTGGTCACCACCAAGGGAAACAACACCGTCGAGGTCTTCCCGCTGAAGAAGAACGGCCTGCCGGCCGTCACCGAACCGGTCGTCAACAAGTCCGTCGGCAACGTGCCGTTCGCGATCAGCTTCGACAGGTCCGGCAGCCGGATGCTGGTCGCCGAGGCCGAGAAGTCCACGGTCACGACCTACCAGGTCAAGCACAACGGCAAGCTGAAGGTCCTTCAAAGGCCGCTCGCCAACGGCCAGGAGGTCCTGTGCTGGCTGGTGCGCGCGGGCAACTACTTCTACGGCGGCAACACCGGCAACTCCACTGTCACCGGCTACCGCATGGACAAGCAGGGAAGGCTCGCCCTCACCAACGACGTCGGCGTCGCCACGCCGCCCTCCGCGAAATCACAGGGTGTGATCGACCTGGCCGTGACCGGGGACGAGAAGTTCGTCTACGTCCAGAACGCCGTCTCCGGCACGGTCGACGGCTTCCGCGTCGAGAAGAACGGCTCCCTCACCAAGGTGACGACCGCCGAGGGCCTGCCCGCGTTCGCCGAGTCCGGTATGGAAGGCATCGCCGCGATGTGATCCCGCGCAGGTGGACGAGAGCGCCTGCACGGAACGACGCCGACAACCCGACGGCTGCCCGACCGAGAGATCGGTGGGGCAGCCGTGCTGTGCGGCGAGTCTGCCGCCCGGGTGGCCGCAGATGTCGCAGCCGGCCTCCCGGTGACCCGGGCACCCCTGCCAGGAGCGGCCGTGCGGCCGGCGGCGCGGCGGAGTACGTCTCCCGCAATGACCTCGGCATCGCCGTACTGCTCACCGCCATGGCCGAGAGGGGCGTACGGCGGCTGGTGCCGGCCGGGATGCGTGGCGCGTAGCTCCCCTTGGACCGGTGGTGCTGCCCGTTTCAGGAAGCGGCAGCGGGCAGCACCACCTCGAAGCGGCAGCCGCCGGGGATGTTGCGTACGGTGGCGCGGCCCTGGTGGGCCTCCACGATGCCGCGGACGATGGCGAGACCGAGCCCGGCGCCCGCCGGAGGCGTGCGGGCGTGGGTGCCGCGCCAGCCCGTGTCGAACACGCGGGGCAGGTCCTCCTCGGGGATGCCGCCGCAGCTGTCCGAGACGGACAGCACCACGCCGTCCGGCGAGCGTTCGGCGGCCACCATGACCGTGCCGTCGGCAGGGGTCCGCCGGATCGCGTTGACCAGGAGGTTTCCCAGGACGCGGCTCATCTCCTTGCCGTCCACCTCCACCGGCAGGGGCTCGACGCGGCCTCCGACGAGATGCACTCCGTGTTCGTGGGCCAGTGAATACACCCCGGCGAGGGCATCTCCGACCAGGTCGTAGACGGACATCCGGGAGGGCGACAGAGCCAGCGCGCCGGCGTGGATACGGGAGAGTTCGAAGAGGTCGCCGACCATGTCGTTGAGGCGTTCGACCTCGGTGCGGATCTGGCGCAGGTACCGGCCGGGGTCGGTGGCGACGCCGTCCTCCAGTGCCTCGGACATCGCGCGCAGCCCCGCGAGCGGGGTGCGCAGGTCGTGCGAGATCCAGGCGACGAGTTCCCGGCGGGAGGCCTCCAGGGCGCGTTCGCGCTCCCGGGACTCGGCCAGCTTCGCGCTGGTGGCCTGTAGTTCGCGGCTGAGCGCGGCGAGTTCGGCGGTGGCCGCACCGTGGGGCGCGGTGAAGTCGCCGCCGTCGCCGAAGGAGCGGGCGGCGAGCGTGAGTTCGCGGCTGCGGGCGACCACCCAGCGGCCAAGCACCACCGCGGTGGCCAGGGAGACGACGGCCGCCATCGCGACCACCGTCGTCACCACGGACAGGTCGTGCGCGGACAGGAACATCGCCTGCGCCACGGCCAGGGTGCCCGCGAGCATCGCGGTCACGGCGACGGCCACCACCACGGTGAGCGAGCTGGTCAGCGACCGGCGGCGCAGCAGCCACAGGGTTCCCGCGCCGAGCAGCCCGGCGGCGCCGGCGCCGAGCAGGGCGTACAGGGCGATGAGGAGGGTGTCGCGCATGATCACTCCTCGCCCTGGCCGGAAGAGCTGGAAGAGCCGGAAGGATTTGCGGGATCGAATCGGTAGCCGACGCCCCACACCGTCTGGATCAGACAGGGCCGGGCGGGGTCGTCCTCGACCTTGTTGCGCAGCCGTCGGACGTGGACGGTGACGGTCGACAGGTCGCCGAAGTCCCAGCCCCACACCTCCCGCATCAGGTCCTCGCGGCTGTATGCCCGTCCCGGATGACGGAGGAAGAACGCCAGGAGGTCGAACTCCCTGAGTGTGAGGGCGAGTTCGGCGCCATTCTTGGTGGCGCGGCGCGCGGCCGGGTCGACGACGAGGCCTGCCGCGCCGAAAGACCGCGTGCCCGCGCGGGGCGTCGTGCGGCGCAGTACGGACTCCACTCGCAGCACCAGTTCGCGAGGGCTGAACGGCTTGGTGACGTAGTCGTCCGCACCCACCTCCAGCCCTAGGACGCGGTCCTCCTCGTCGCCGCGGGCGGTGAGCATGATGACCGGGACGGGGCCGCGTCCGCGCAGCCGCCGACACACCTCCAGGCCGTCCATGCCGGGCAGCATCAGATCAAGGACGACCAGGTCGGGCCAGTGGGCGGCGGCGCCGGCCAGGGCGCTGGGCCCGTCCCCGGCCCGGTCCACCAGGTACCCGGCGCGATCGAGGTAGCCCGAGACGACCTCCGCGACGGTGGGGTCGTCGTCGACCACGAGGACGCGGGCGCCCCCGGCCCCCCGGCCGACGGAGGAGCCCGTCGGCGATGCGTACGGTTGCTGATCCATACGGCCAGCCTCGCACCGCGCGCCCTACCACGTCGCCCGTCAGCCGCCCGCAGTCCCTGACGTCCGTGTTTCGTAAGGAGTCGAAGTCCGGTATGCACCGTTCGCGTTCGTAGGGTGAGAGCCGTGATGACCCCTTCCGCATCCGAGGACGTCGATGTCGTCCTCCCCTGTCTCGTCGATGTCGTCCTCCCCTGTCTCAACGAGGCCGAGGCACTGCCCTGGGTGCTCTCCCGCATTCCGCCCGGCTGGCGTGCCCTCGTCGTGGACAACGGCTCCACCGACGGCTCGGCCGACCTCGCCCGCGAGCACGGCGCGACCGTCGTCCACGAAGCCCGGCGCGGCTTCGGCGCCGCCTGCCATGCGGGGCTGACCGCCGCGACAGCCGAATTCGTGTGTTTCTGCGACTGCGACGCCTCGCTGGATCCGGCCCTGCTCGTGCCGTTCGTACGCGAAGTGCTGGACGGGGAGGCCGATTTGGTGCTCGGGCGGCGTCGGCCGCAGGGCCGGGGTGCCTGGCCCGCGCATGCCCGGGCAGGCAATCTCGCGCTCTCCCTGATGCTGCGCCGCCGCACCGGTCTGCGCCTGCACGACCTTGGTCCCCTGCGCGCCGCCCGCCGCGAGGCACTGCTCGGCCTGGACCTGACCGACCGGCGCAGCGGCTACCCCTTGCAGATGGTCGTGCGCGCCGCCGACGCGGGCTGGCACGTCACCGAGCACGACGTCCCGTACCTGCCGCGCTCCGGTGCCTCGAAGGTGACCGGGACCTGGCGCGGCACCTGGCAGGCGGTACGGGACATGAGCCGCGTCCTGGCCGAGCGACCCGCCGTACCCGCGGCGGCCACAGCGCAGGCACAAACAGCGCAGGCACAAGGAGGACCCCGCCGGTGACCACCCTGCTCGTCATCGCCAAGGAACCGCGGCCGGGACGGGTGAAGACCCGGCTCACGCCGTCGTTCACGCCCGAGGAGGCGGCGGCGCTCGCCGAGGCGGCCCTCACGGACACCCTGCGCGCGGTGGCCGCGGCACCCGCTCGGCGTCGGGTCCTGGTCCTGGACGGGACCGCCGGGCCCTGGCTGCCGCCCGGCTTCGATGTCGTACCGCAGTGCGCGGGCGGCCTCGACGAGCGGCTGGCGGCGGCCTTCGCCGGCTGCGACGGCCCGGCCCTGCTGATCGGGATGGACACACCGCAGATCACCCCTGGCCTGCTCGCTGTGGACTTCGACGGGTACGACGCCTGCTTCGGCGCGGCCGAGGACGGCGGCTTCTGGGCGCTCGGGCTGGCGGAGCCGGACCCCGAGCTGCTGCGCGGGGTTCCGATGTCGACGCCCATCACCGGCGCCGTCCAGCGCGCCCGGCTCGTCGCCGCGGGCCTGCGGGTGCGCGATCTGCCGCGGCTGCGGGACGTGGACACGTCCGCCGACGCCGAAGCGGTCGCCGCCTTGGCGCCGCACGGCTGCTTCGCCGCGGAACTGGCCCGGCTGCGGACGGCCGGCCGCCGATGAGCACAGCGCTTGAAGTGATGGCGCGGGATCCCGCCGAGCAGAGCTGGTCCGCCGATCCCTACGCCGACGCCCTCCGGGCCGGCCACGGACCGCTCTTCCTGCGCCGCGGCGACGGCTGGCTGCTGCCACTGGACCCCGGGCGCTGCTGCGGTACGCCCGCCCGCTGGGCCGGCGCACCGTGGATCAGTGGTCGGCCGGTGGCCGCTGCTTCGTCTCCCTGCGCAGCCGCAGCACCAGCAGCAGGGCGGAACCGCCGAACAGCACGGCGGTGATCAGCAGCCAGCGGGCGAGGAAGCCGTCCGCGGACTGGCCGGTGGCCGACTCGTAGCCGTCCGCGACCCGGCCGCTGATCAACGGGAACCACACCAGCAGCAGAAGCCCGGAAAAGGCCGCCGGCACCCGGACGTACAGAGTCCACTCCCGGCGGCCGACGGCACCGAGCACGCCGGTGACGGCCCGGTCCACGGTCGCGTACAGCGGCAGAAACACCAGGTCGTGCAGCACCGCCGCGCCCACGAACCACAGCGTCACCCCGAGCAGGTCCCCGGACAGCAGACGCACACCCGCATATCCGGCGAGCGCGAACGAGCAGGCCAGGAGCAGAAACTGCAGGGGACTTCCCAGCGAAGGGAACATTCTGCGCATCACACGTCTCCGAACGTCATCCGGGCCACCCACTTGGTGTTGAGCACTCCGGGCGCCGCGGGCACGATGATCCGGGCGGGGTAACCGTGGTCGGGGGTGAGCGGCTCGCCGTTGACGTCCAGAGCGAGCAGGGAACGCGGGTCACGCACCTGGTTGGACCGCAGGGCGGCCTTGCGGAAAGCGCCGTGTCGCTGGAGGGACTCCACCATGACCTCGGGTGCCGCGTCCGCGTCGTACCCGACGAGGGCGGCGAGTTCCCGCAGCCGTACGCCCCGCCACCACTGGTCGCCGGTCGACCAGCCCTCCACACAGGCGATGGGCAACGCCGAACTGTGCAGCGGCAGTTCGAGCAGTTGGGCGCGGCTCAACCGGACGGTCCCGGAGGGCCCGGTGAGGACCAGCTGCCAGACGTCCTCGCGCGTCTCGGCGGCGCTGATCCCCCGGGACGCGGCGGTCTTGTTGATCTGGAAGCCGCCGGGGCCGCTGCCCGGATCGGCGCCACCGTGCGGCGCCAGGAGGGCGGTGCGCCGCAGCGGACCGTCGAAGCTCTGTCCGGCCGTGGTGCCGAACAGAAGCAGCGAACCGCCACCGACCAACCACAGCGCGCCACGCCGGGACACGGTGGGCTCGGCCGGCCGCGGGGAGACCAGCGGGAAGTCCGCCTCCCCACCCGCCTCCTCCTGAGGGCCCTTCCCCGCCCGCATGCGACGCACATTGCGTACGGCGGCGGGGGCCCGGAGCACCGCGTGCACCAGGAACGCGGCGAAGAACACCCAGGCGCCGTAGAAGTGCAGCGGATAGAAGGAGCCGGGGAAGAGGTAGTCCAGCTGGACATTGAGCACACCCGTCACGAACTCGAACAGCGCGCCGCCGACCAGAAGCAGCAGGGAGACCCGCTCCAGGGCGTGCGCGAGCGACCGGGCCGGCGGCAGCGCGAACAGCTTCGGCACCACCGACCACAGCTTGGCCAGCAGGACGGGGACGAGCGTGATGCCGAGCGTGACATGAACGCCCTGGGTGAGCCGGTACAGCCAGTACGGATGCGTCGGCCAGGCAAAGAGATAGAAGCCGAGAAGGCCCTTGCCAGGGGTCTTGTCGTTCACCGGCGACAGGTCCGGGTTGTACGCGGCGTACGACAGCAGCCCCGTCACGAACAGCACGGTGATCCCGCCGAGCAGCACGACACCGAGCACCGAGGTGAACCACGGACCGCGCACGGGACTGCGCCAGAAACCGGGAGATGTGGGAGAGGAGGATGGGGCGGGCAACCGTGACATGCGACGACCGTAGGCCGCTGCACCTGCGGAGAAGAGCCTTCGACACATGACGAAACGCTGACGTCCGCACGCGCGACGGCCTCGGCACGGCCCCCTGGCGTTCCCCCGTCGCGTGGGCATCGGTGTGGTCAGGCCGCTCGGGGCTCGCGCTCAGAAGTCGGTCGGCGAGCCCAGGCCGGTGAGGGCGCCGACCGGGTCCAGGTCGGGGGTGCCGCGGGGCCACCAGTCGTCGTGGCCCGGTTCCGACTCGTAGGCGTACCAGAGGCCGTCGTGTCCCAGGCGGAGCTGTATGTGGCCGTGGGGGTGTGTGAGGTGGTTGTGCCAGGGCCGGAAGGCGGGGAAGTCGGCCGCGAGAAGGAGTGGGCGGGCGCGGTCGAAACGACCCGCCGGAGGGTCCCAGACTTCTTCGAGTACGGCGAGACCTTCGAGCCCGCCCTGGCGCCACGCGGCGACCGCGCGGGCCAGGTCCCCCGGGGTGCGGCGCGCGGCGGTGGCCAGGGACGCGTAGAGGGTGCGGGTGGTTGCCGTGAGGCCGGAGCCCGGGCGGTTGGCGGCGAGCCGGACGGCGTCCTGCCAGAGCGTCAGCTCGGCGAGGGGATCACGGCCCGCGGTGAGCAGGGCGTGCGCGCGGGCGGCAGCGTCGGTGGCCAGCTGGTCCAGCGCGAACGGGTCGGGGCCGCCCGGTGACGCCGGGTAGGCCGGGGGCTGCTCCGGATGCGCGGGCGGCGGCAACGGGGGTGGCAGCGGCGGCCGCACGCGGGACTCGACGGCCTCGGCGGCCGGTACGCCCGGAAGTTCCGGTTCCTCGGCGGACCGGGCCGAACGGGCGGCCAGGGTGGCGTTGCGCCGGGACAGCTCGTCCAGCAGCTCGCGCTCGCCCCTGCCGCGCAACAGGAGGAGCACGAACGGGTCTTCGTCCAGCAGGCGCGCGGTCTGGTAACAGAGGGCGGCCGCGTGTTTGCAGGGGTGGCCGGAGTCGGGGCAGCTGCAGTGCGGTGCGAGGTCGCCGGGTCCGGGGAGCAGCTCCACCCCGCTGTCGGCGAGCACCTGGGGCAGGTCCTTGTCGAGCAACGCCGCGATGTGGCTCGGGCGTTCGGCGGCGGCGGCGAGGAAGCGCTCCCAGTCGTCGTCCGAGAGCGTACGCATCCGGATCTGTACCCGGTACGGCCGCGGGCGGCTCCCGTGCACGTAGGCGAGCACCAGCCCCGGTGTGACGGTGATGGCATCGACGTGCCCCTCCCCCGCGTACGCCTTCCCGCGCCCGAGTCGCGCCGCGTCGAGCGCCATCTCCTCCAACGCGGCGACCCACGCGTTGCCCCACCACGTCTCGGCGAACGCGCCGGCGCCCTGCGGCCGTACCCGTAGCGCGGGGAAGGTACGCCGCAGCTCGCCGTCGCGGGCCGGGGCGGCCATGGACCGACCTGGCACGGTGACAGCGCGCCGCGCGGGACCCGGGTCGTCGGCATCGGCATGGACATGGGCGTCGGCGTCGGGGGTCACCGCCGGATGTGTGGGGCCCGGCTCGGCGTCGGGCTCATCCGTCCGGGCTTCCCTCTCCATCCGGGACGACAGCTCGAAGGTGTTGCCCAGCCTCTCGGCCATCTCCCGGACCTGGGCCGCCGCCTCGCGGTGCGACGTGCTCGGGCGAGGTCCGAGGGGGGTGGGTTCAACGCCGCCGTGCCGTCTGCGGGACCCGACTCCCTTGGTCTGGGCGGCGGTTCGCTCCCGCTCCGCCTGGGTGCGCGCGGCACGCAGGGCCTCGCGGGCCACGTCGCCGGGGCGCGAGCTTCCCGAAGAGACGTCGGGCGGGCCGCCCACGGGCGACTCGGAGTCCACGTCGGGACGGCTTGCCGCCGGCCGGTCGGGGGCTGGGCCCCGGCTCTCCGCATCGGGCTCCTCCGTGCCCCCGGAGCCCGGTGCGCCCAGCTCGTCCTCGATCTCCTCAGTCTCCTCGGCGGCCCCGCCGCCGGTACGGACCGCAGCACGCCGCAGTGCCTCGCGCGCGACGTCGCCCGGCCGGGCCCCGTGCGCCGCGGCGCCCTCAGTGGCTCCACGCCTCTGCTCAGCAGCCGCCGGGCGCGCTTCCGGGGCCGGATGCTCTTCCGGGGCCGGGCGCGTGCCCGGCGCGGTGGAGTCGGGCTCCACCGAGCTTGCGCCCGCGCCCGGGGCACCGGAACCTGCGGCGCCCGCATCACCGCGCCGGGCCTCCCGCAGGGCCCGGCGGGCGGCGTCGGCGGGCCGCATCCCGCCGGCCGGGCGAGGTCGGTTCGCCGAGGGCACCTCGTCGGCCTGCTCGTCCGCCCCGTCGCCCGTACCCGGCTGATCCGTCGGAGACATCACGTGGGCCTCCGCAGTGACACCAGGTCGGACAGGTCGCGGTCGGTCAGCTCCGTCAGGGACGCCTCGCCGGACCCGAGGACGGCGTCCGCCAGGGCGCGCTTGGAGGCGAGCATGTCGGCGATGCGGTCCTCGACGGTGCCCTCGGTGATGAGGCGGTGCACCTGGACGGGCTGGGTCTGGCCGATGCGGTAGGCGCGGTCGGTGGCCTGCTCCTCGACGGCGGGGTTCCACCAGCGGTCGAAGTGGATGACATGGCCTGCGCGCGTGAGGTTGAGGCCCGTGCCGGCCGCCTTCAGCGAGAGGATCAGGATGGGCGTCGCTCCGCTCTGGAACCGGTCCACCATGCGTTCGCGCTCCGGCACCGGGGTGCCGCCGTGGAGCAGTTCGACGGGGACCGCGCGTGCCGTGAGGTGGTTCGTGATCAACCGGGCCATCCCCACGTACTGGGTGAAGACGAGCGCCGAGCCGTCCTCGGCGAGCAGCGTGTCCAGCAACTCGTCGAGCAGGGCCAGCTTGCCGGAACGGGCGGCCTCGCGAGCCGTCCCCGAGCCGCCGGGGCGCCCGTCCGGTTCCTCCTTCAGGTACAGCGCCGGATGGTCGCAGATCTGCTTGAGCGCGGTGAGGAGCTTGAGCACGAGGCCCCGCCTGGCGATGCCGTTCGTGATCTCGATGGCGAGCATCGACTCGCGGACCACGGCCTCGTACAGGGAGGCCTGTTCGCGGCTGAGGGGGACGGGGTGGTCCGTCTCCGTCTTGGGAGGCAGTTCGGGGACGATGCCCGGGTCGGACTTCTTGCGCCGGAGGAGGAAGGGGCGGATCAGGCGGGCGAGGCGGGCCACGGCCTCCTCGTCCTCGCCGTTCTCCACGGCGCGCGCGTGCCGGGCGCGGAAGGACTTCAGGGGGCCGAGGAGTCCCGGAGTCGTCCAGTCGAGCAGCGCCCACAGTTCGGAGAGGTTGTTCTCCACCGGCGTACCGCTCAGGGCGACCCTGGCCGGTGCGGAGATCGTCCGCAGCGCCTTGGCCGTCGCCGAGTACGGGTTCTTGACGTGCTGTGCCTCGTCCGCGACGACCATGCCCCAGGTCTGCTGGGCCAGACGCACCGCGGTCGACCGCATCGTCCCGTAGGTGGTCAGGACGAAGCCGCCGTCCAGGTCGGCCAGGGAGCGGTCCGCGCCGTGGAAGCGGCGCACGGGCACGCCGGGGGCGAACCGCTCGATCTCCCGCTGCCAGTTGCCGAGCAGCGAGGCGGGGCAGATCACCAGGGTCGGCTCGGTGCGCGCCCGCTTCAGATGGAGGGCGATGAGGGTGACGGTCTTGCCGAGCCCCATGTCGTCGGCGAGGCAGCCGCCGAGGCCTAGCGAGGTCATGAGGTCGAGCCAGGCCAGTCCGCGCAGTTGGTAGTCGCGGAGGGTCGCCACCAGGCCGGGGGGCGGTTCGGCGGGCCGCAGTCCGGCCGTCAGGCGGTCGCGCAGCGCGGCGAGCGCTCCGACCGGCACCGCCTCGACGGTCTCTCCGTCGACGTCCACGCTGCCGGTGAGCGCCGCGGAGAGGGCGTCGACCGGGTCGAGCAGACCCAGCTCGCGCTTGCGGGCCTTGCGGACGAGGGCCGGGTCGACGAGCACCCACTGGTCCCGCAGCCGGACGACGGGACGGTGTGCCTCGGCGAGGGCGTCCATCTCCGCCTCGCTGAGCGGATCGCCGCCGAGTGCCAGCTGCCAGCGGAACTGGAGCAGTTCCTCGCTCTCGAAGAAGCCCGTGCCGTCCGTGGCCGAGCCCGGAGCGGGGCGCACGACGGCGGACGCGCTCAGGTCCTGGGCGAGATCCCGGGGCCAGTGCACGGCGACGCCGGCCGCGCCGAGGCGGGTCGCCGCGACACCGAGCAGGTCCGACAGCTCGTCCTCGGAGAGTGCCAGTACGTCCGGCACGTCCTGTGCGGACAGCCGGTCCAGGGGCGGCCAGACGCGGGCGGCGCGGCGCACGGCCAGGGCTGCGTCGACCCGGGCGCGCGGGCCGAAGGTGGCGTCCGCGGTGCCCGCCCACAGGGCCGCCGCGTCGACGACGAGGGTGGGGTCGGCCAGGCTGTGCACCTGGACGACGGCCGCGCCCGCCCGTCGCGCGTCCTCGCTGTCGTCGAAGAGCTCGTACGCGGACAGGTCCAGACGCAGGGAGATCCGGACCCCCGCGTCCATGCCCGCGGCGACCTCCGCGGCCCAGTCCTGGGCGCCCGGCAGTCGCTGGGGCGCGCTCGCCGCGAAGGGTTTCCCGGCGGCGTACGGCGCGGCCGGGGTGCGGGGCAGGGCGTCGGCGACCGCGTCCAGGAAGGCACGTGTCAGCGCTTCGGGCTCGGGCAGCCGGAGCGGGCCGCGGCCCGGCAGGGGTACGGCGTGTCCCTCGTACGGGAGGGCCGCGGCGATCGCCCTCAGGTGGGCGATGTCGTCCGGGTCCAGGGGGCCGGCGCGCCACGCGTCGAATCCGTCGGGCGTCAGGCCGGGCAGGAGCCGGCCGCGCGCGACGAGCCGCAGCGCGTGCAGTGCGGCGGCGCCCCAGCAGGCCGTGGCGGGATGCGCTGCGGGGTCCCGCCTGGCCCGCACCAGCAGCGGCAGAGCGGCGGTGACCGGCAGCGTCAGCGCGGGGACCGACAGTCGTCGGGTCCCCGTCCCGTGCCGCCGTACGACCGTCAGCTCGGTGTCCGGCGCGGGGACCGGTGTCCCGCCCTCCGGGTCCCAGAAGGCGATCCGGCCGCCGCGGGGCAGCGCGGCGGGCAGGAACACGGCGGCCAGCCGGGCGGACACCTCGGGGCCGGTACCGGAATCGGCACGCGTCTCCCCCGCACTCATACTCCCGGCCACCTCCCTCGCCCCGAACGGATCACTCGCCGCATCACTCGTCTTCGACTCTACGGGCCGGGTCTGACAACGCGGTTCGACGGCAGGGCGGGGCGGAGCAGGGCGGGGCGGGTCAGGGCGTCGTTCTGGAGACCACGTAGACCATGGGGTGGCCGGGCTTCGACCAGTCCACGACGATGTGATGCGTGGGCGTCGGGTTCTCCCGCTCGCGGTTGAGGCCCGACCAGGGGCCGGGTCCGGTGAACTCCCAGCCGACGACGCGCCGGTCGCGGGTGCCGATGGCGATGTCGTCCTTCTTCAGGGCGTCGAGGCTGGTGCCGATGGTCCTGAGGAACTTCTCCAGGCCCTCGTCGCTGGTGAGGAACTGGACGTAGAGCCGGCTGGTCCTCCAGTTGTTCGTCTCGTAGTACGCGACCTCGGCCGAGTAGCCCGGGATGGGCACCTGGTACAGGCGGCGCTGGACGCGGGAGGGCCAGCCCGGGGTGAGTCCGGTCGCCGAGTACTTCGCCTCCTTGTCCTTGCCGCTGTCGCGGCTCTGGTTGGCGGAGATCATCAGGTAGCCGGCCGGGACGCCGATGAGCAGCACGATGATCAGCAGGGTCAGGGCGCGACGGCGGATCATGTGGCCCCGCTCCTCGGGCGGCCGCGGCGGCTCGTCCGGAGGGGGCGCCTGGCGCGGCAGCGAGGCCGTCACAGCGTCTCCTGCGCCTCGCGGCGCGACTCGGCGTACCGCTCGTAGCGTTCGTACCGCTCGACCCGGCGCCGGTTGGCGCGCCGGAAGCGGCGGGCCACCAGCCGGGCGAGGTCCGCGGCGCCGACCATGCCGGCCTCGGGGCCGAGCTGGGCGCGGGCGATCCGGGCCTCGGGACGGTAGCCGCGGCCGGTCAGCTGACGGCGGAAGGCGTCCCGCGCAGGGCCGATCAGCAGGTCGTCGGCCGCACTGACGCCGCCGCCGATGACGAAGCAGGAGGGGTCGAGGGCCGCCGCGAGGTTCGCGATGCCGACGCCGAGCCACTGGCCGATGTCCTGGAGCAACTCGATGCACATCGCGTCGCCCTCACGGGCCAGCTCGGTGATCATCGGGCCGGTGATCTCGTCGATGTTGCCCTTGACGTGCTCGATGATCCCGTACGCCACCGGGGAGTCGGCGGCGGCTAGCTCGCGGGCCTCGCGGACCAGGGCGTTGCCGGAGCTGTACTGCTCCCAGCAGCCGCGGTTGCCGCACGGGCAGCGGTGGCCGCCGGGCACCACCTGCATATGGCCGAACTCGCCCGCGACACCGAACTTGCCGCGCTTGACCTGCCCGTCCTCCAGGATGGCGCCGCCGATGCCGGTACCGAGCGTGATCATGACGAGGTGGTCCTCGCCACGACCCGCTCCGAAGCGCCATTCCGCCCAGGCGGCCGTGTTGGCGTCGTTGTCGACCAGGACGGGGACGGCGAGGCGTCCGGCGATACGGTCGCGGAGGGGCTCGTTGCGCCACGACAGGTGGGGCGCGAACAGGACGCGGTTGCGGTCCGCGTCGACCCAGCCCGCCGCGCCGATGCCGACCGCGTGGACGTCGTGCCGGTCGGAGAGGTCCAGGACCAGTTCGACGATGGTGTCCTCGACGACCCTGGGGCTCTTGGACTTGTCGGGGGTCTCGGTGCGGACCTTCTCCAGAATGTTGCCGTCCGCGTCGACGACACCCGCCATCACCTTCGTACCGCCGATGTCGATGCCGACGGTGGGTACGCGCGGCGCCGTCAGATGGGAACGGCGCTCCCGCGTGCCCACGGTGCGCAGGGCGGTGGCGCGGCGGGAGCCGATGGGGGCGCCCGCGGCTCTGGCGGAGCCGAGCGCCCTGGGCAGTGCGAAATCGCGGTAGGTGCTCATCGCGCCGATTCTGCCGCACGCTGCCGCTTGGCTGCACGGCGGCGCCCTCCGCTGCGCTCGGGCCGCCCTGAAGTGGTACCGGTCGTTCGCTGCCTGCGGGAGCGTCGTGGCTGGTCGCGCCCACGCGGCGGAGCCGCACCTTGGCACAGCCGCGCGCCCCTGACGGGGCACCCCTAGGCCCCTCTGCCCTCCAGCTCATGGCGCAGGTCGTCCAGCTCGTTGCCGCCCGCCATTTGGCGGGTCAGTTCGTCCAGGGTGATCTCGTCGCGGGTGTGGTTGCCGACCATCGCGCCGCGTTTGAGGAGGACGAAGCGGTTGCCCACGAGGTACGCGTGGTGGGGGTTGTGGGTGATCAGAACAACACCCAGGCCAGCGTCCCGTGCCGCGGCCACATATTTGAGGACCACTCCGGACTGCTTCACGCCCAGAGCCGCGGTGGGCTCGTCCAGGACGAGGACCTTGGCGCCGAAGTGGACGGCGCGGGCGATCGCCACGCACTGGCGCTCACCGCCCGAGAGGGTGCCGATGGGCTGGTCTACGTCGCGCAGGTCGATTCCCATGCGCAGGAGTTCCGTGTGGGTGGTGCGGCGCATGAGGTCGACGTCCAGGCGCTTGAAGGGGCCGGAGCCCTTCCGTGGTTCGGAGCCGAGGAAGAAGTTCCGCCAGACCGGCATCAGGGGGACGACGGCGAGGTCCTGGTAGACCGTGGCGATACCGCGGTCCAGGGCCTCCCTGGGGGACGCCGGCCGGGTGTCCTCGCCCTCGATGCGGAAGGTTCCCGTGTCGTGCTGGTGCAGCCCGGCGATGATCTTGATCAGGGTCGACTTGCCGGCGCCGTTGTCGCCGAGGACACAGGTGATCTCACCCGCGTGGACCTCCAGCGAGACGCCCTCCAGGGCGCGGATGTTGCCGTAGTACTTACTGACGTCGTCGAGCTCGACCAGGGGCGTGCGCTCAGCGGACCCCGTGGCCGCCGGGGCCGCCGTGGTCACTTTGATCCCGGGGGTCGCCGTGATCTCGGGGGGCTGCGTCATGTCGTGGCCTCCGCGCGCTTGCGGACCCAGGCGTTCAGCAGGGTCGCGAGGAGCAGCATCGCTCCCAGGAAGAACTTGAACCAGTCGGGATTCCACTCGGCGAACACGATGCCCTTGTCGGTCATGCCGAAGATCAGCGCGCCGACCGCCGAGCCGATGGCGGAGCCGTAGCCGCCGGTGATCAGACAGCCGCCGATGACGGCCGCGATGATGTACGTCAGCTCCTTGCCGACGCCCTCGCCGGACTGCACGGCGTCGAAGGAGAAGAGCAGGTGCTGTCCGGCGATCCAGGCGGCGAGGGACACTCCCATGTAGAGGCCGATTTTGGTCCTCACGACCGGGACGCCGACCGCGCGGGCCGCCTCTTTTCCGCCACCGACCGCGAAGATCCAGTTACCGACGCGGGTGCGCAGCAGGATCCAGGAGGCGATGGCCACCAGGCCGAGCCACCACAGGATGGTGACCTTGAAGTCGACGCCGCCGACGGTGAGGACGGACGCGAAGACGGCCTTGGCGGACGAGAAGCCCTCCATGTCGGCGATCGTCTTCGTGGAGACGGTGCCGCTGATCAGCTTGGTGAAGCCGAGGTTCAGGCCGGTCAGCATGAGGAAGGTGCCGAGGGTGATGATGAAGCTGGGCAGCTCGGTGCGCGTCAGCATGAAACCGTTGAAGAACCCGATCGCGAGGGTGACCAGGAGCGACACCCCGACGCCCACCCAGATGTTCGCGGTCATCTGGTAGCTGAACATCGACGAGATCAGCGCGGACGAGGTCACCATGACGCCCGCGGACAGGTCGAACTCGCCGCCGATCATCAGCAGCGCGACGGGCACCGCCATGATGCCGATCGTGGAGGCCGCGTACAGCACGGTGCTCAGACCGGCGGCTCGTACGAAGCTGTCCGCGACCAGTGCGAAGAAGAGGAAGACGGCGAGCGCGCCGACCACCGAGCCCAGCTCGGGGCGCCCGAGCAGCCTGCGCAGCGGCGAGGTCCTCAGCAGCCGTTCGTCCGCCGTGGGTGCCGTCGCCATCACCGGGTCCCCCGCTCCGTGTACTGCTTCAGCTCGGCGGCCTGGTCCTTGGTGATGATCTGCGGTCCGGTGAGGACGGGCCGGCCACCGCCGAGCGTGTCGGCGTTGTACTTGTGCAGCCAGAGCAGGTCCACGGCCTCGTACCCCTGGAGGTACGGCTGCTGGTCGACGGCGAATCCGAGGGTGCCGTCCGCCAGTGAGGCAGCCACCTTGGCGTTCAGGTCGAAGGTGACGACCTCGGCCTCGCTGCCCGCGTCCTCCCGGGCCTTCACCGCGGTGTCCGCGTAGGGCGCGCCGAGCGTCACGACGGCGTCGACGGACGGGTCGGCCTGGAGCTTGGCACCGACGGAGGACTGGACGGCCGACATGTCGGTGCCCTCGACGTACAGGTTCCGCACGGTGCCGTCGAAGGTCTTCTTCACACCCGCGCAGCGCTGCTCGTGGCCGACGTTGCCCTGTTCGTGGAGGACGCAGAGGGTCTTTTTCCGGCCACGCCTGTTCAGCTCGTCCCCGACGGCCTCACCGGCGATCGTCTCGTCCTGGCCGACATGGGTGAGCGCGCCGAATGCCTTGGACTCCTCGGAGCCGGAGTTCACGGTGATCACGGGGATGCCGGCCTTCGCGGCGCGTGCGACCGCGCTCCGCATGGCTGCGGGCTTGGCCAGTGTGACGACGATGCCGTCGACGCCCTTGTCCACGGCGGCGTCCACGAGCTGCGCCTGCTGCTGGCCCTCGTCGTCGTGCGAGTACAGGAACTTGATGTTGTCCTTGGCCGCGGCCTGCTCGGCGCCACTCTGGACGATGTCCCAGAAGGTGTCGCCGTCACCCGAATGGGTGATCATGGCGACGGTCCAGCGGGGCGTGTCCACCGCGGCCCCGCCCTGGGCCGACGCCGCTTTGCGGGCGTCCTCGGCGCGCTTGCCGCCGGTGCTGCTGCACCCGGCCAGGGACGCGCTCAGCGCCCCCGCCACCGCGATGCTCACCCAGGTCCGAAACCGTGCCACGAGGCTGTGCCCTTCTTGGTATCTGATACATGGAACGACCAAGTATCGAATACGGAGCGAAGGATTCCGTACAGCGGGGCCGTCGGCGCCGCCGCGTGATCACGTGCGGGGGTACCCGAAAGCGGCACTGGGGCCTGCGGAGTCGTACCAGCTCAGGGGCGCACGAGCAGTTGGAACTCGAAGGAGTAGCGCGACGCGCGGTAGGTGTGGGAGCCGAACTCGACGGTGCGGCCCGTGTCGTCGAAGGTGGTGCGCTGCATGGTGAGGAGGGGGGCACCCGCGGACTCGTCGAGGCGCTCGGCCTCCACGGCCGTGGCGGCGCAGGCGCCGACGGACTGGCGGGCGCTGTGCAGTGTGATGCCCGCGACACGCATCAGCCGGTACAGACCGGTGGCTTCCAGCTGTGAGCTGTCGAGGTCGAGCAGGCCGGGGGGAAGGTGATTGCAGAGGTACGCCATCGGCTCGCCGTGGGCCAGCCGCAGCCGCTCCACCCGGTGTACTTCGCTGCCCTCCGCCACCGCCAGGGAGGCCGCCACCTCGGCCGACGCCGGAACGACGGTGTTGACGAGGACGCGGGTCGCGGGACGCTGACCGGCCGCCTCCAGATCGTCGTAGAGGCTGCTCAGCTCCAGCGGGCGTTTGACCTGGCTGTGCACGACCTGGGTGCCGACACCCCGACGGCGCACGAGGAGACCCTTGTCCACCAGGGACTGGATGGCCTGGCGGACCGTGGGCCGGGACAGACCGAGGCGTCCGGCGAGCTCGATCTCGTTGCCCAGCAGGCTGCCCGGCGTCAGAGCACCCCGCTCGATCGCCGCTTCGAGCTGCTGAGCCAGCTGGAAGTACAGCGGCACCGGGCTGGTCCGGTCGACGCTGAGCTGGAGCGGCGCGGTCGGGTCCACATCTGGTTTGGGCACGCGCCCGAGCGTAGCTCCGGCGCATGATGACGGGAAGTTGTGAGGTTCGATTGTCCGGACAAAGAGTTGACAGGGTGTAGGATTCGCCCTCAACTTTGTCCCATGCGCATCGGACTCATCGGGACGGGTCGTATCGGTACATTTCATGCGACCGCCCTCAGCCGCCACCGCGAGGTGGGCGGCTCCCTCATCGTCACGGACGCGGACCCCGCACGAGCCCGCCGGCTCGCGGACCGTTTAGGTGCCACCGCGGCACCAGGCGTGGACGAGATCTTCACCTGGGGTGTGGACGCCGTGGTCATCACCGCGGCGACCTCGGCACACGGCGAACTGATCGGCCGGGCGGCCCGGGCCGGACTGCCCGTGTTCTGCGAGAAACCCATAGCCCTCGATCTGGCGGGCACCCTCACGGCCATCGCGGAGGTCGAAGCCGCCGGAACGATCCTGCAGATGGGTTTCCAGCGACGCTTCGACATCGGCTACACGGCCGCGCGCGAAGCGGTGCGCTCCGGCCGGCTCGGCCGGCTGCACACCGTGCGCGCGATGACCTCCGACCAGTCGCCGCCGTCGGCCGCGTATCTGCCGCTCTCCGGCGGGCTGTACCGGGACACCCTCGTGCACGACTTCGACATGCTGCGGTGGGTCACCGGGCGTGAGATCACCGAGGTCTACGCGATGGGGTCGGACGCCGGGCCCGAGATGTTCCGCCAGGCCGGCGACATCGACACGGCGGCAGCGGTCCTCACACTGGACGACGGCACGCTCGCCACGGCGACGGCGACCCGGCTGAACGGCGCCGGATACGACGTACGCATGGAGCTGGCCGGGGAGCTGGACCAGATCGGGTGCGGGCTCGACGACCGCACACCGATCGCCTCCACGGAACCGGCGGGGCCGCCCGCCGCGACCAAGCCGTGGACGGGGTTCCTCGAACGGTTCGGGCCCGCGTACGAGGCCGAGCTGCACGCGTTCGTCGAGGTGGTGCGCGGGGAGCGGGCCAACCCGTGCGACGGACGCGAGGCGCTGCACGCGCTGCGGATCGCGGAGGCCTGCGAGCTTTCACGGCGCGGGCGCCGGTCGGTCCCTCTGGCCGAGATCCCGGGCGGCCGGGACTGACGCCCCCACCTGGTGGAGGGCTGCCTACGGGTGCGTGGCCGTCCGCGGCGCCGTCGTGGCTGGTGGCGCCCACGCGGCGGAGCCGCACATGTCGCAGCCCCGCGCCCCTGAAGGCCGGGGCTGCGCCCCGGTACAGCACTCAGCGGTCGTCCTCCTCCAGAAACCCCGCGTCATACGTCAACAGGGCAATCTGCACGCGGTTGTTGAGGTCGAGCTTGGCGAGGATGCGGGAGACGTGCGTCTTGACCGTGGCCACGCTCATGAAGAGTCCGGCCGCGATCTCGGCGTTCGAGCACCCGCGGCCGACGGCCACGGCGACTTCGCGTTCGCGGTCGTTGAGCGCGGCGACGCGCGTACGGGCAGTCGTGCGCCGGGTGTCGGGCGCGGCGCCCGCGGCGTGTTCCATCAACTGCCGGGTCACGGTGGGCGACAGCACGGGATCGCCGGCCGCGACCCGGCGCACGGCGTGCAGGATCTGCGCGGGCGGGGTGTCCTTGAGGACGAACCCGGCGGCGCCCGCGCGCAATGCCCGAAGCACCTGGTCGTCGGCGTGGAACGTGGTGAGCACGATGACCTGGGGCGCCTCCTTGCGGCCCCGGAGCCGTTCCGTGGCGGCCAGTCCGTCCACCGTCGGCATCCTGATGTCCATGAGCACGACGTCGGGGCGGGTGCGGTCCACGAGTGCCTCGACCTCGCTGCCGTCCGCGGCCTCGCCCACGATCTCGAGGTCTTCGGCGCCGCCCAGCATGAACGAGAGGCCGGCTCTGACCAGCGGGTCGTCGTCGACGAGGAGCAGACGGATCGGAGTCATGCGCCTACCGTAGTGACGCTTGCCCACCGGACCGCACCCTTTTCCCCGGCTCGCGCGCCGGAGCACGACGCGGCTCGCGCCCCGCCCGGGCTCCGGCGTGCCCGGCTACGGCTAGGTCCACAGGCTCTCAGTCCCAGAGCAGCCACGCGTGTACGAGGAAGCCGCCGTCCTTGTCGGGCCCGTGCCGCAGGTGCCCGCCCGCGAGTGTGGCCCGCTCGGTGAGCCCGATGAGACCTTGCCCCGAGCCCGGGACATGGGGGACTTCGCCGGGCGGCGCCGGGTTGCGTACGGAGATGGTGAGCCCGGTGCCCGGTCCCCCGGACACGGTGACCGTGACCTCCGCGCCAGGGGCGTGTTTGCGGGCGTTGGTCAGGCACTCCTGGGCGATGCGGTACGTGGTGCGGCCCACCGAGGCGGGGACGGCCGCCGCGTCGAAGACCCGGTTGTCGAACGTGACCTTCATGCCGGCCGCCCGGCTCTCGGAGATCAGTCCCTCCAGGGCGGCGAGGGTCGGCTGTGGCCGCCCCGACTCGTCGTCGTCCCCGGCGGCCCGGAGCACCCCGATGATCTCCCGCAGATCCTGCAGGGCCTCGTGCGCGCTCTCGCGGATCACCCCGGCGGCCCGCGCCACCTCCGCCCGTGGGGCGTCCGGCCGGATCTCCAACGCGCCGGCGTGCACGCTGAGCAGGGTCAGCCGGTGGGCGAGGACGTCGTGCATCTCGCGCGCGATCGCCTCCCGGGCCAGTATCTGGGCCTGCTCGGCCCGCAGCGCCGCCTCCGTCTCCGCCCGCCGCGCACGGTCGCGCAGGCTGAGCATGAGCTGCCGCTTGGATCGCGCGAGCATCCCCCAGCCGGCCACCGCGGCGGTCAGCAGCACGCCGAGACCCACGACCACGATGTACGGGAGGTCGGAGTCGGGCCGCAGCCAGGAGAAGACGGGGAGCAGCGCGAGATTCGCGCCGCCCGTCCAGGCGACGTACTTGAAGGGTCTGTGCACGGCGAGCGTGAACAGGGCGACCAGTCCCGCGCCACCCGCGGTGTTCGAGATGAAGCAGACCGGAACCATCGCCACGGCGAGGCCCACCGGCCAGCGCCTCCGGAGCCAGACGGCCGCGCAGGCGAAGGCGCCGAGCCACTGGTCGAGGGCCTCCAGGGCGTACGGGATGTTCGGGTCGCCGTCCGTCTGGTCCGCGCCGAGCAGGCCCACCCCGACGGCGAGCAGGAAACAGGCGAAGTCGACGGCCCAGTCCCGCGCGGTGCGCCGGGGGCGGCCCTTACGGTCGGTGTGGTCCGGGTCGAGCTCCGAGGTGACTGCCGAGGGCAGAAACCACCGGCGCACCAGGGGGCTCGCGGAATTCGGCGGCGGCACGGCATTGCTCACAGTCGGCAAATCTACGTATCGTCGCCCGCCCGCGCCGCTCCTGTCGCCCGATCAGCTACCAAAGTCAGGGACACACCAGACTTTCGACGCGGCCCTGGCCACCACCGAGGACTTCCGTCGGTCGGGCCTCGCCCCGCGGCCGATGAACGCGGGAGTGTCCGGGGCGAGCATCCTCGTATGAAGCGAGTTCTGGAGTTCCTCGGTGTGATCGCCCTCGTGCAGGGCGTGGTCGGGCTGGTGCACCAGTTCACCGGCCGGATGCGTGACTGGGGCCTCGTACAACGACTCGGCTTCCTCGACGGCCGCGAGATCTACGGGAGCGCGGCGTTGCTGGTGCTGTCGTTCGCGCTGTTCGCGGCAGCCGAGAGCCGGAAGTCCGGCTGAGCGGCGCGCGCTGCCTCGCCACCCGCGGGGCGGTCGGAGCAGGGCA
The DNA here is from genome assembly GCF_040651415.1 of Streptomyces sp. NPDC048484. Lineage (NCBI taxonomy): Bacteria > Bacillati > Actinomycetota > Actinomycetes > Kitasatosporales > Streptomycetaceae > Streptomyces > Streptomyces sp. NPDC048484. The sequence continues at coordinate 52,681 of NZ_JBEZJY010000005.1, read as the reverse complement.
CGCTCCTGCGCGGCCTCTACGCGCTCTCGTCGGGGAGTTCGTACGTGCCGTACTCCGGGCGGCCGGCCAGGTCGTACGTGTGGATGGCCACGCCCGTGCTCGTGACGCGCGCCGCGGTGTGCTTGAAAGCGGTCGGCAGGCCGCCGTCGGCGAAGAGGCGGCGGCCCGTGCCGAGGACGACGGGGAACGACAGCAGGTGCACGGTGTCGATGAGGTCGAGCGCCAGGAGGGACTGCGCGAGGGCGGCGCTGCCGTGGATCTGGAGCTCCCCCTCGGTCCTCTCCTTGATCTCGGTGACCTCCTTGGCGAGGTCGCCGCCGATCACGGTGGTGCCGGTCCAGCCGGGCTCCGTGAGGCTCGACGAGGCGACGTATTTGGGCAGGGAGTTGAGCTTGTTGGCGACCGGGTCGGCCGGGTCGGTCACCTTGGGCCAGTGCCCGGCGAAGATCTCGTAGGTGCGGCGGCCGAGCAGGAAGGCGCCCACGCCGGCGAAGACCTCGGTCATGAACTCCATGAAGTCCTCGTCGCCGTACGGGACGCTCCAGCCGCCGTGCTCGAAGCCGCCGCCGCGGTCCTCGTCGGGGCCGCCCGGCGCCTGGTGGACGCCGTCGAGGGTGAGGAACGAAGTAAGAGTGAGCTTGCCCATGACGGGTTCCTTCTGTCGCGATGAGGTGTCCTGCCATCAGTTCCGACTCTCCGGACGCCCGCAACTCATCGGTGATGTCCGTACTCGTCACTCATCCGTGAGTTCCGTGTCCATTTGCCGCCAGCGTCCCTGGGCCGGGGCCGCTGGAATGGACCCATGACCTCACAGATGACGGCACAAGTGACGACACACATGACGATGAACGCAACGGTGGCCCTGGTGACCGGCGGCAGTCGCGGGATCGGTGCGGCAACGGCCGTACGGCTCGCCCGGGAGGGTGCGGACGTGGCGCTCACCTATGTGAGCGACAAGGACGCCGCGGACGAGGTCGCGGGCCGTATCCGGGCGCTGGGGCGGCGGGCGCTCGTCCTGCGCGCGGACTCCGCCGACGCGCAGGAGGCGGCGGAGGCCGTGGACCGTGCCGCGGAGGGGCTCGGCGGCCGCCTCGACGTACTGGTGAACAACGCGGGCGTCGGGCTGCTCGGCCCGCTGGAGAGCCTCTCCCTCGCCGAGATCGACCGGGTTCTCGCCGTGAACGTACGCGGTGTCTTCCTCGCCTCGCAGGCGGCGGCAGCCCGGATGGGGCGCGGCGGGCGGATCATCACCATCGGTTCGTGCATGACGCAGCGCGTGCCGGGGCCCGGCGGCACGCTGTACGCCACCGGGAAGTCGGCCCTCATCGGGCTGACGAAGGCCCTCGCGCGGGAGTTGGGCGGGCGCGGGATCACGGCGAACATCGTCCACCCCGGGCCGGTGGACACCGACATGAATCCGGCGGACGGGCCGTACGCGGCCGGGCAGGCCGCGATGACCGCGCTGGGCCGGTTCGGGAGGGCGGAGGAGGTGGCGTCCGCGGTGGCGTATCTGGCGGGGACGGATGCCGGATACGTCACCGGGGCGGAGTTCTCCGTGGACGGGGGGCATGCGGCCTGACCCGCCCGAAGGGTTTCCACCCCCGCCGGACGGGCGAACGATGGACGGGCGAACCCTGGAAGGGTGAACCGCGGACGGGTGAACCGCGGACGGGCTGAAAGCTCAGCCGCCGAGTTCCTGATGCCGGGCGGCCAGCCGTGCCGCACCGTCCTCCGTCAGGGCGCCGAAGAGCCTCAGGCGGGAGATGCCGCCGTCCGGGAAGATGTCCACGCGCGCGTGCGTGGCCACAGCCGGGGAGGTGAGGACGAACCGGTGGTTCGTGTCGGGCTGGAGACGAGTCCGGGGCACGGCCTGCGTCCACTCGCCGTCCGAGCCGTCGCGCACGGAAACGGACGCCCAGCCGGCCGCGTTGCCCTTCAGACAGGCCGTGTCGATCTCGATCGCGCGGATCTCGGACCGGGCGACGAGCTGGTAGCGGATCCAGTCGTGGCCCTGGTCGCGCCGCCGCCGTGTCTCCCAGCCCTCGTCCATCGTGTGGGAACGCCCGGGCCGGATGGTGTTGGTGGCGGGCGAGTAGAAGCGGTTGGACGCGTCCTCGACCTGGCCGCCGTTCTCCAGGGCGACCACGTCGAAGGTGCCGAGGACCGACAGCCACCGTGGGTCCGGTACGACCTCGCCGTACACACGAAGGCGCGCGATGCCGCCGTCGGGGTGCTGGTTGACCCGGACATGGGTGATGCGCTGCTCCACGTCGACGGCGAACCCGTTGGCCGCGTGGCCGCCAACCTCCGTGCGCGGCACCAGGGTTGTCCACTTGGTGTCGTCCGCGAGGAGTTGCTCGGGCGACGGGGAACCGGTCATCGAGGCCCCCTCGACGGACACGGCCTGCGGGTGGTTGCCGCGGAAGTGGGCGGTGTCGACGACGATGCCGCGTACGACGCCGGGGGCGCCGAGGCGCACGAGGGCCCAGTCGTGGTCGTCGGCGGTGGGCCACGGGCGTCTGGCGGAGGAACCACGTCGGCGCCGGGTCTCCCAGCCGTCCATGATCTTGCCCTTGTGCCCGAAGCGCTCGGGGTCGAACTCGGCCCGCCCGGGCAGCAGCAGGTTCTCGCGCTGGGCGAAGAACTCGTCGTTGGCAGCGATGACCCCTGCGCCGAGCTGCCGGTCGGCGAGGTTGGCGTACCGGGTGAAGGGGAAGTCGGCGGTGCGGTGGTCCGCGTACGGGTCGCCGCCTCCGTAGGGGTTCGCGTCGCCGGTGAAACGAGCCAAAGCGGGTCGATGCTGCTCCGTCACTGTGATCAGGTCTTCCTTTCGAGGTCGGTCTCTGCGGGGGCGGGGCCGGAGGTCGGGGCCGGGGCGTTCAGGGACTGCTGCCTGCCTACCGTCGACGGGACAGGAGTCGGCCGGTCGGCGCGGCGAACTCGCCCCCGGTCATGACCCGTTCGCCGCGCAGCCAGGTGGACCTCACGACGCCGTGCAGGGTCCGGCCCGCGTACGCGGTGATCCGGTTACGGTGCTGGAGTGCGGCGGGATCGACGGTGAAGGTCTCGTCGGGTGCGAGGACCGCGAAGTCCGCGTCCCGGCCGGCCTCGATGGCGCCCTTGCGATCGTCGAGGCCGACCAGCTGCGCCGTGCGCGAGGACATCCAGCGGACCACGTCCTCCAGTCCGTGTCCGCGCCTACGGGCCTCGGTCCAGACGGCCGACAGGCTGAGCTGGAGCCCGGAGATGCCGCCCCACGCGGTGGCGAAGTCGTCGGTCTTCAGCTCGGCGGTCGACGGTGAGTGGTCTGTGACCACGCAGTCGATCGTGCCGTCGGCCAGCGCCTGCCACAGCAGGTCCTGGTTCGCGGCCTCACGGATGGGCGGGCAGCACTTGAACTCGCTCGCCCCGTCCGGGACTTCCTCGGCGGTGAGGGTCAGATAGTGCGGACAGGTCTCCGCCGTGACGCGTACACCCTCGCGCTTGGCGGCCGCGATCAGCGGCAGCGCGTCGCTGGACGACAGATGCAGGACGTGCACACGTGCGTCGAGGCGCTTGGCCTGCGCGATGAGGTTCGCGATGGCGGTGTTCTCGGCGCCGCGTGGCCGCGAGGCGAGGAAGTCGGCGTACTTCTGGCCGCTCTTCTGGGGGGCAGACGCGAGGTCGTGCGGATCCTCGGCGTGCACGATCAGCAGCCCGCCGAATCCGGCGATCTCCGTGAGGGACCGGGCGAGCCGGTCCTGGTCCAGCTCGGGGAACTCGTCGACCCCGGAGGGTGACAGGAACGCCTTGAAGCCGAAGACTCCCGCGTCGTGCAGCGGCCGCAGGTCCTTGACGTTGTCGGGCAGTGCGCCGCCCCAGAAGCCGACGTCGATGTGGGCCTTGGAGCGGGCGGCGTCCTCCTTGGTACGGAGGTGGTCGACCGTCGTGGTCGGCGGAAGGGAGTTGAGCGGCATGTCGACCAGCGTCGTGATGCCGCCGGCCGCCGCGGCGCGGGTGGCGGTCCAGAAACCCTCCCACTCCGCGCGGCCCGGATCATTGACGTGTACGTGGGTGTCGACGAGCCCGGGCAGCAGGACGTCGTCACCGAAGTCCTCCAGCCGGGCCCCGGCCGGCACCTCGGCGTCGTGCGCGAGCACGGCCGTGATCTTCCCCCGGGTGACGGCGACCGAGGCCGCGCGCGTTCCCTCAGGAGTGATGACGCGCGTCGAGCGCAGAACCAGTTCGACCAAGCCGTCGCCGGACACCGGGACCCCTTTCCATGCCGGACGCCATGCCGGATGCCACGTCTGTCGCCATGCCGGACGCCTCCTCCCGCCGTTTACCTCCACGTAACGGAATTCAACGTTCTGTTGAAGGAGTCTTCACTCCACACTCCGCGCCGTCAAGAGGTGACCCTTCCAACGCCCCTGCGGGCGACTCCCACTATCTTTTTCCACTCAGCGGAAATATACTTCCGTAAGGCAGAACTTAGCCACACGCGACCGTGCAGTCAACCAACTGCCGGGTAGGCTTCCCACCTGCCTGCCCGCCTGAAAGGACCGCGCCCGTGCCGACGTCCAGCGCCAGCGACACCCCTGCCGATGTCGCCGCCAAGCCGGCTGCCGCCAGCGGTGGCGTCCAGTCTCTTGAGCGCGCCTTCGACCTGCTGGAGAGGATGGCGGACGCCGGCGGTGAGGTCGGCCTGAGCGAGCTGTCCGCGAGCAGCGGGCTGCCGCTGCCCACCATCCACCGCCTGATGCGCACGCTCGTGACCTGCGGTTACGTACGCCAGCAGACCAATCGGCGGTACGCGCTCGGTCCGCGACTGATCCGTCTCGGCGAGACGGCGAGTCGACTGCTCGGCACCTGGGCCCGCCCCTATCTGGCCCGCCTGGTCGAGGAGACCGGCGAGACGGCGAACATGGCACTGCTCGACGGCGACGAGATCGTGTACGTGGCACAGGTGCCGTCCAAGCACTCGATGCGGATGTTCACCGAGGTGGGCCGCCGGGTACTGCCGCACTCCACGGGCGTGGGCAAGGCCCTGCTCGCCCACATCCCGGCCGACGAGGTGCGCGCCCTGCTCGCCCGCACGGGCATGCCCGCCGCGACGGACAAGACGATCACGACTCCGGACGGCTTCCTCAGCGCGCTCGAAGAGGTACGCCGCACCGGCTACGCGGTGGACGACAACGAGCAGGAGATCGGGGTCCGCTGCCTCGCCGTCCCTGTCCCCAACTCCCCCACCGCCGCGGCGATCTCGATCTCCGGACCGGCGGGTCGTGTCACGGAGACGGCCACGGAGCGCATCGTGCCCGTGCTCCAGCAGGTCGCGGTGGAACTGTCGGAGGTACTGGCGAGTTCCGGCCCGGCGGCCTGAGCGACACCGCTCGACGACCGGCCCGCTCGGCCCGCTCCATCCGACCGGCCCGCTCGGTCTGCTCGGCGAGAGAACTGTCCGGCGGACTCAGTGGTGCGGCGACTCTCCGAAGAGCTCGACCGCGCCGCGTACGGCGGCGAGCGCCGCGGTCAGCGCGCTGACCGAGCCGATCGCACCGGCGACCAGGAGAAGCGAGCGACGCAGGCGCGGAATCTCGGGGGTTCCGCCGCCTGCCATCGCGGCGAGCGCCGCGAGTTCGTCCTCCGCGATGCAGCGGTCCGGGAACTCGGCCGGATGCGCGGCGAGTTCACGCCGCAGCCTGGACACGGCGGTCTTCAGCTCCGCCACCCTCGGATCCTCGTCACTGCCGGTCACTGGCCTCTGCCCCAAGCTCCGCAACACAGCTCTCCCCCTCGCACGCCGCTGCGCGCACCCCATCGCCACTACCCCGCCCGACCGTCCCATGGCGCTGGTCGGACGCCGGGGACGCGGGCCAGTAAACGCCACCTCGCGCGGTGGGCGCCACTCCGAGGGCCGAAATTCAGTCCGCAGACATCCCGTTCTCGCTCACGGGTCCGGTATGCAGGAGGAATGACGGACAACCACGAACAAGTGGCCGGACTGCTCCTCGCCGCCGGCGGCGGCCGGCGCCTCGGCGGACGACCCAAGGCCCTCCTCGAACACCGGGGGCGCCCCCTGGTGGAGTACGCGGCCGGAGTTCTGCGCACGGCCGGGTGCACCCGCGTCCACGTGGTCCTGGGGGCGCGGGCCGACACCGTACGGGAGCGGGCGGTCCTGCCGGGATGCGTGCTGGTGGACAACCGGGACTGGGAGGAGGGCATGGGCTCCTCGCTGCGAGCCGGCCTGGAGTCCCTGCGGGACACGGGAGCCCGGGCCGCCCTGGTCTCACTGGTCGACCAGCCCGGCATCGGCCCCGAGGCGGCGGCCCGGCTCCTTGCCGCCTACCGGTCCCCCGCGACGCTCGCCTCGGCCTCCTACGAAGGGAGGCGCGGCCACCCCGTCCTGCTCGGCGCCGACCACTGGACGGCCATCGCCGCGACTGCGACCGGCGACCGGGGGGCACGCGCCTATCTGAAGGCGCACGCGGACGCGATCACGCTGGTCGAGTGCGCGGACGTGGCGCGGCCCTTCGACATCGACACGGTGGCGGACCTCGTCCACCTCGAACGGCACTGAGCGCCACTTTTGCTCGATACAGAGAATCTCGACGTCAACAAATCATTGAACTTCCACCATGAGGAAACTACTATCCACTGCTCAGAAGCGTCTCACCTCTCCACAGACGCTCACCGCCGCACCCGGTCGACTGGCACCCCGTGCCACGCTCGCTGAAGGAAGTGACAGCTCATGTCCGCACCAGCGCCGTCCCCGCTGGCCATCGTCGACGCCGAGCCCCTGCCCCGGCAGGAGGAGGTCCTCAGCGACGAGGCCCTCGCCTTCGTCGCCGAGTTGCACCGGCGGTTCACACCCCGGCGTGACGAGCTTCTCGCCCGGCGCGCCGAGCGCCGCGCCGAGATCGCCCGTACCTCCACGCTCGACTTCCTCCCGGAGACCGCCGCCGTCCGCGCGGACGACTCCTGGCGCGTGGCCCCGTCGCCCGAGGCACTGAACGACCGCCGTGTCGAGATCACCGGGCCCACCGACCGCAAGATGACCATCAACGCCCTCAACTCGGGCGCCAGGGTGTGGCTCGCGGACTTCGAGGACGCCTCCGCGCCCACCTGGGAGAACGTGATCCTCGGCCAGGTGAACCTGGGCGACGCCTACACCCGCTCCATCGACTTCACGGACGAGCGCACCGGCAAGTCGTACGCGCTGAAGGCGCCGGAGGAACTGGCGACGGTCGTGATGCGCCCGCGCGGCTGGCACCTCAACGAGCGCCATCTCGTCGACGCCGACGGCGCTCCGGTCCCGGGCGCGCTCGTCGACTTCGGCCTGTACTTCTTCCACCAGGCGCAGCGGCTGCTGGACCTCGGCAAGGGCCCGTACTTCTACCTCCCGAAGACGGAGTCGCACCTGGAGGCCCGCCTCTGGAACGAGGTGTTCGTCTTCGCACAGGACTACGTCGGCATCCCGCAGGGCACCGTCCGCGCGACCGTCCTGATCGAGACGATCACGGCGGCGTACGAGATGGAGGAGATCCTCTACGAACTCCGCGACCACGCCTCGGGGTTGAACGCGGGCCGCTGGGACTACCTCTTCTCCATCGTCAAGAACTTCCGTGACGGCGGGCGGAAGTTCGTCCTGCCGGACCGCAACGCGGTGACGATGACGGCCCCGTTCATGCGCGCGTACACCGAACTGCTCGTCCGCACCTGCCACAAGCGCGGGGCGCACGCGATAGGCGGCATGGCGGCGTTCATCCCGTCCCGGCGGGACGAGGAGGTCAACAAGGTCGCCTTCGAGAAGGTCAAGGCCGACAAGGACCGTGAGGCGGGCGACGGCTTCGACGGCTCCTGGGTCGCGCACCCGGACCTGGTGCCCATCGCGATGGCCTCGTTCGACTCGGTCCTGGGCGACCGGCCGAACCAGAAGGACCGGCTGCGCGAGGACGTCGACGTGAAGGCCGCCGACCTCATCGCCGTCGACTCCCTCGACGCCAGGCCCACGTACGACGGACTCGTCAACGCCGTCCAGGTCGGCATCCGTTACATCGAGGCCTGGCTGCGCGGTCTCGGTGCCGTCGCGATCTTCAACCTGATGGAGGACGCGGCCACGGCGGAGATCTCGCGCTCGCAGATCTGGCAGTGGATCAACGCGGGCGTCGAGTTCGAGCACGACGGGAGCACCGTGAAGGCCACACCCGAGCTGACCCGCGAGATCGCGGCCCGGGAGCTGGCGGACCTCCGCGCCGAGCTGGGCGAGGAGGCCTTCGCGGCCGGCCGCTGGCAGCAGGCTCACGACCTGCTGCTGACGGTCGCGCTCGACGAGGACTACGCGGACTTCCTGACGCTGCCGGCGTACGAGCAGCTGGCCGGCTGAGCGGGCCGCGCCGCACGCATTACCTCTCCGGGTGGCCCAGCGATTTTCCCCGGGCCACCCGGTCGCGTACCGGACGCTTCGCGGCCGTCATCCGAGGTGTGCCGACCAATCCTGTTCCGCCGCCGGCTGTCCGTGCAGGTCGGGGACCCGCTTGAGCCAGTTCGGCCGGCCCTGCCGGGTCTTCGCGGCCCGGTGGACGTCCTCGTCCGCGAGCTGTTCACGGGTGGGGAAGTCCGTGGGAAGCCAGTCCGCGGAGGCCCTGACCCGGGCGAGAAGGTAGCCGACGTACGCCTCGCGGACCTCGTCGGGGGTCGCGTGACCCGGCTCGTCGGCGAGCCAGGCGTCGGGCACCTGCGCGGTGATCGCGCGCAGCAGTTCCTCCGTCACCCTGGGCGCGAGTTCGGCGTCCGCCGCGCGTGTGTCGGGAGTGTGGCCGCCGAGCGCGTGCCGCCGGAAGTCGTACGCCTTCTGCGGCGACGACGCGTCCCAGCGATGGTGGAAGACCAGGGCGGCGCCGTGGTCGATCAGCCAGAGCTTCGCAGGCGCGACGCCGAGCGTGGGCCAGATCATCAGGTTCGAGCTGTGCGTCGTGCGGTCCACGTTGACCGTCAGCGCGTCCAGCCAGACGATCCGGCCCGCCTCCAGCGGGTCCACGTCGAACGCCTTCGCGACCTCCGGTGTGAAGTCCCGGGCGCCCGACAGATAGTCCATGCCGAGGTTGAGCCCGGCGCTGGCCCGGAGCAGGTCCTGGACCTCCTGGTGCGGTTCGTGCTCGGCGATCGCGGGATCGAAGTGCACCAGCACCAGCTCGGGAAACCGCAGCCCCAGAGCGCGCGCAAGCTCGCCCACGATCACCTCGGCGACCAGCGCCTTGCGCCCTTGCGCGGAGCCGGTGAACTTCACGACGTAGGTGCCCAGGTCGTCGGCTTCCACGATCCCCGGGACGGAGCCGCCTGCTCGCAGAGGTTCGATGTAGCGGGTTGCGGTGACTTCTCTCAGCATCTTCTCAAGCCACCTGCCTCATAGACCTTGCACTCCTTGCTTCCGGTGCTTCCGGTGCTTCCGGTGCTTCCGGTGCTTCCGGACGGCCTCTGGCATGAAGTGAGCATAGTAACCGAGGGTGATCGCCGACGAGGAGTGCCCGACCGCAGTGGCGTTGCCGAACCGTGGCCGTGGTGTAGCCCGCTACACCACGGGTTCGGGAGGACGTTCCCTCGTGTCGGCGAGCGGGCGACGGGATCGTGGTCGGCAGAGATCGCAAGACACCAGTCGTCCCCAGCCCGAAGAAAAAGTTCGTGGGTGGCCTCGTCGCAAGCACCACCTCCGGTACCGTCCTCGACGGCACGCAGAAGGACGTGGCTACCTACACCGGTATCGCCGTCTCCATGCTGGCGGGCTCTCGCATTGCGAAGAAGCCGACGATCAAGGCGTTCCTGTCGAAGTCGTCGACGCTCTGGTTCTTGTTCCTGTTCAACGGTGTCGTGGCGACGGTCTGCTACCTGGCCATGGACGACGTGAAGGGGATCGCAACCGCCGTCGGCATGGGCCTGGTCTCGCCGGCCGCGGATGCGGCCGAGCAGACCGAAATCGCGCAGGTGTCCGACGCGAAGGCATAATGCCCCGCGCGCCGGACGCCCGCCCGTCACCGACTGCCCGCCCGTCACCCACCGCCAGGTGGTCACCGTCCCGCTCTCGCGGGAGGCGACCACCTGGCGCCTGTGCACCCGCTCCGTTTCACTGTTCCACCAGCAGCCATTGAGGAGTCATCGATGACGACAGCCACGTCACGCGAGTCGGCAGACGGCTCCGCCGAGCCCATAGCGCGGACCCACGCCGGTGCGGTGCGCGGGCGCCGGGAAGGCGGCCTGGCCGTCTTCCGCGGCATCCCGTTCGCCGAGCCGCCGGTGGGGGACGCGCGGTTCCAGGCGCCTCGCCCCGCGCGCGCCTGGGACGGGACACGGGACGCGTTCGCCTTCGGTCCGCCGCCCCCGCAGGAGGCGGGAATCCAGGGCCGCGCCCTCTTGCTGGACGCGCCCACGGGCGACGACTGGCTGACGGTCAACGTCTGGACACCCGCCCCGGACCCGGCCGCCCGACGCCCGGTGATGGTGTGGATCTACGGCGGCGCCTACAAACTCGGCCATTCCGGCAGCCCCGGCTACGACGCCCGGCGCATCGCCCGCGACGGCGGTGTGGTCGTGGTCACTCTCAACTACCGGGTCGGCGTCGAAGGCTTCGCCCGCATCGACGGGGCGCCCGCCAACCGTGGCCTGCTCGACCAGGTCGCGGCCCTGGAGTGGGTACGGGAGAACATCACGGCGTTCGGCGGCGACGCCGGTCAGGTCACCGTCTTCGGCGAGTCGGCCGGAGCCGGATCGGTCGCCTCGCTGCTGGCCATGCCGAGCGCGGCGGGACTGTTCCGGCGGGCCATCGCGCAGAGCGTGCCCGGCACGTACTTCTCGGACGAGCTGGCCCGGGACATCGCGGCCGCCATCGCCGCCGAGGCGGGCCTGCGACCGACGGTCGCCGACCTGTCCACCGTGGACCCACGCCAACTGCCCGCCGCCGGAGAGGCGTTGGGCACCAAGATGCACCAGTACCAGGAAAGGTGGGGGCAGGCCGCCCCCACCCAGACCCCCTTCTCCCCCGTCGTCGACGGCGAGGTGCTGCCGACCACTCCCTGGCAGGCTCTGGCGGCCGGCTCGGCACGGGACGTGGAGCTGATCGCCGGGCACAACAAGGACGAGTTCCGGCTGTTCGTCGCGCTCGGCGGGCAGCTCGGGAAGATCACCGACGAGGAAGCGGCGGCGGCACTGCGCACGTTCGGACCGGGGCCGGACGGTGAACGGGCCTATCGCGCAGCCTTCCCGGACGCCTCGCCCGGCGAGCTGTACGAACGGGTCCATACCGACTGGCTGTTCAACATGCCCTCGCTGCACCTGGCCGAGGCCCAGGTCGCCGGGGGCGGTCGCGCGCACGTGTACGAGCTGACCTGGCCGGCCCCGGGCAACGGCGGCGTCCTGGGCGCCTGCCACGGCCTTGACATACCGCTGCTGTTCGGCACGTTCGACGCCGACCTCGGCGCGCTGCTGTTCGCCGGCTCCGAGCCCTCGCCGGAGGCCAGGTCGCTGTCGTCCCGCTTCCGTGCTGCCTGGACCGCGTTCGCCACGACCGGCGACCCGGGCTGGCCCTCGTACGACACCGAGCAGCGGCTGGTCCAGGTCCTCGACGCCGAGCCGCAGGTCACCACCTATCCGGAGGAAACCTCCCGACGCCTCTGGCACGCCCACACCTTCCGCGCGCTGCCGCTGATCAGCTGACGGGCCGTCGCCGCGACGACACGCACACCTACGAGTTGTTCAGATACGCCAACACCGCCAGCACCCTGCGGTGCCCGCTTTCGCTCGGCGGCAGGCCCAGCTTCAGGAACTCGTTGCCGATGTGTTTGCCGACCGAGCGTTCCGTGACCACCAGAGTGCTGGCGGTGGAGGAGCAGTGCGGGCAGCACCTCGGGGCCGCTGCCCGCCACGGCCACCACCTCGTGCCCGGCCGATGTCAACAACAGCACCAGGCCCTCCCTGAGCAGGGCGTTGTCCTCGGCAATCACCACACGCACGGCAGCTCCACTTCAATCACGGTCGGCCCCCCTACGGGACTGGTGAGCAGCAGCGTTCCATCGAGCGCGGCGACCCGGCGGCGCATACCGAGCACGCCGGACCCACTCGCCGCCGTCACGGAGTCGGCAGCAGGGACGATGACGTCGGCCCCGCCCCTGCCCTCGTCCCGGACACAGACCGTCAGCCCGCCGGACGTGCGGGTGAGCCGGACCTCGACCCGCTCCGACCCGCTGTGCTTCGCCGCGAGCGACAGTGGAGCAGGCCTTCCACCTCGCCCTCCCGCCGGGAGCCGCCGGGAGAATCGTCGCTAGTGCCGCCGGCGACAAATCCTCCGCTCGGAGTCCCGATCAGGCGTCCGGCACGCGCAGGGGGTTCGGGACGGGCAGATAGCGTGCGTCCGCGCCGTCCGCTCCCGTCCAGCGCAGCAGCAGATTCGTCTTGCCGGGCAGGGTCGGGGCCCGGAGAAGTTCCGCCGTCTCGGGCAGTTCCGCGGCGTACCGCGTCAGTTCCCGCCGCACGGGGCCCCACGGGTCCAGCCACGGGTGCCGCTCCCGTAGCGCCTCCGCGATCTCCAGCAGGTTGTTCACGACCAGGCAGTACACCAGCCGCTCCCAGCCGGCCGCCCGTGTCACGTCCGGCAACAGCTTCACGCCCTCGGCGTCCCGGAACAACGCCTGCACCGGCATACCGTCGCCGTCCTCGGCCACCACGGTGTTCTGCAGATGCGCTTCGAGTACGACCCCGTAGCGGGCGAACAACTCCAGTGCGGGTGGCACGACTTGGCGCAGATAGGCCGTCCACCAGGCGGCCGGATCGGCGAGCGTGTCCAGGGGGTTGCCGTCGAAGCCCGCCATGCCGTCGGGTTCGTGGGGACCTCCCGTACCCTCCGTCAGCGCGGCCGCCAGAAAGGGAGTCGAACCGGGGGTCACATGCTCGCCCAGGCCGTCACGCACGAGGACGGCCAGCTCCTCGAAGGCGAAGTCCGCCGTGCGGTAGCCGCGGTCGCTCAGCCAGGCCGCACCACCGACCAGGGCACGGAAGGCCGACGTCACCGCGGCGTCCGTACGGCGCAGTGCGAGCAGATCGTGACGCCAGAGACGCCGGATGTCGTTGGTGATGCGGACGTCGAGGCTGAACTTCACGAAGAGGTCGGCGCCGGGGACGTACAGGGTGCGGACGGCCGCCGTCGGCCAGGCGGTCCCCGTGGAGGGACCGAGTCGTACGAGGCGGCCGTCGGCGAACGCCTCGCGGATCTCCGGGCGGGTACCGACGAGGTCGAGTTGCCACGGGTGGGCGGGAAGGAGGCGGTAGCCGTCGGGAGCTTCGCCCAGCGCGTCCAGGGCCCTGGTGTCGCCGTCCTCCACGCAGGCGTCCTCGCGCAGGCCCAGCAGTACCAGCGGGAAGTGGGCGTACGCCTCCGGGGCGTACGGGAGCCAGCCGGTGACCGGGCCGCCGCCGCGCGCCTTGGGGGCGGGGTGGTGGGGATGCCCTGTGATCAGGGACTGCTCGGAGCGCCGGTACGGGTCGGCAGGCGGGACGACGCCCTTCCTGGCCGCCAGGATCGCCGCCACCGCGTCCCGGCTGTCGGTCATCTCGGCGGGGAGTTCGGAGTTGGACAGGCCGGTGCGCAGACGCAGTTCATCGGCGGTGAGCCCGACCAGTTCGGCGTGGCCGAGCGGCTGCCAGGCGCCGTCGGCGAACAGCTCCGGATCACGGGGCCTGCGCCCGTCGCGCACCCGCAGGAGCCGCCCCCCGGCCGGCAACCGGTACACCCGCCGTCGGCCCGGCCCGGCCGGCCCCGGCTCGGGCTCGCCGATCTCCCGCAGCAGACAATTGAGCAGCGGCGCCGACGCGTACACGTCGGCTGCTTCGGCGCCGCTGTCACTGGGCCGCACCGGCCTCATCGGCTGCATCGGCTGCATCGGCTGCGCGGGACGGACGGGGCCATGGGTGGGATGGGCGGCATGGAGCGCATGAGATCCACGTGATCCGTTCGTTGCATACGGTGCACTTGCGCTCAGTATGTCCGGATGTCCGGCGTCGTACCCGGACGTGACGCCGGACCCGCGTCCGCGTACGCGTCCGTGTCCGCACCCCGCACCCCGCACCCCGCACCCCGCACCCCGCACCCCGCACCCAAGGAGTCCCCGTGCATCCTCCCGGCACCCCGGCCGAGACCGAGACCGCTTTCGCCGCCGAACTGCGCACCGTGCGCCCCGCCCTGCTGTCCCCGTACACGGCCGAACTCCCCGGTGCCCGGTCGGCCGTGCTGTCCCGACTGTGGCGTGGGCTCGCCCATGAGCCGCTGCCGTGGGTCACCCGTCGCGTGGCCGGGTACGACGGGCTGACGCTCCGGCTGACCGACGGCCGTCGGCTGCACGGGCCGCGCCCGGACGCGTACGCGACGGCCGCGACCGTCACGGAGGTCGAGCTGGACGGGACGGCGTACGACCACCCGGCCTCGCTGATGACAGCGCTCGGGCTCCCGCACGGCCGGTCCTTCGCCGTCGAACTCGCCGACAGTGTCGCCTCGTTGGCCCTGTCGCGCGCCGACCAGGTGCCGGCCGAGGCGCCCTGCGCGCTCTGGGAGTGGGAACAGCGGGTCGTCGACGGCCATCCCTTCCATCCCAACTGCCGTTCACGGCCCGGGTTCTCGGTGGCTGAGCAACTGGCGTACGCCCCGGAGCACCGGCCGGTGGTCGGGCTGGGCATGGTCGCCGTACGGGAGGACGACTGCCGGTCGACGGGCGAGTGGCCGTACCGGGAAGCGGGGCGGATGCTCATCCCCGTACATCCGTGGCAGGTGCGGCATGTGCTGAAGGACGAGAAGCCCGTCGGGGACCAAATGGCCGCTCATCCGCTGATGTCGCTGCGCACCCTGGCCGTGCCGGGCGGACCGCATGTCAAGACCGCGCTCAGCGCCCGGCTGACCTCCTCCGTGCGGGACATCTCGGTGTACTCGATCACCTCGGCGGCGACGGTGACGGCGTTCATGGAGTCGATGGCCGAGCGCCTGGACGGGTTGCTGCACATCACCCGGACGCTCGGCGCGGTCACCGCCAACTCCCCCGATCTGGCCGCCGTTTCACGGGAGGCCCCGGACCTGTACGCGGGGGCGGGCGAGCAGGTCGTCCCGGTGGCCGCCCTCGCCGCGAGCACCCTGCCCCGTCCCCCGGGCTGGCTTGCGCAGTTCAGCCGGCTCGCGCTCACCGTGGGGCTGCGTCTGCTCGAACTGGGCGTCGCCCTGGAGGCGCACGGCCAGAACCTGCTCGTGGTGCTCTCCCCCACCGGTGCCCCGGTCCGGCTCGTGTACCGCGATCTGGCGGACATCCGGATCAGCCCGGCCCGGCTGGCCCGCCACGGCATCCCGGCCCCCGCCCTGACGGGCCGTATCGTCACGGACGACGAATCGGTCCTGCGCGGCAAGCTCTTCGGCTCACTCGTCGCGGGCACACTGGCGGCGACGGCGGGTTCGGCGACCGCGCTGCACGAGGCACTGTCCACAGCGGTACGGGACCTGCCGTGCACCCCGGACCTCACGGCGCTGCTCGAAGAGCCGCTGCCCGCCAAGGCGTTGACGCTGATGAGGCTGTCGCCCGACCGGCCCGGTGACATCTGGGCCCGGCTGCCCAACCCCTTCGCCGACCCGGACGGCCCGCCGGCCGCCCCTTTTTCCGGCCGCTCGTTTTGAAGCCTTCCGGACGCTCGTTTTGAAGCGGGGTGCCTTTGGTCAATAGGATCCGTCGATGATCACAAGACAACGGCTGGCGGCGGGCGCCTGCGCCCTGCTCGCCGCCCTGACGGCCGGGATCACACTCCCGGCCGACGCCGTCGCGGACGAACCCACGGGGGCTGCCGCGCCCAGGGTGAACCTCGTCCTCGACGTCAGCGGCTCGATGCGGGCGCGGGACATCGACGGCCAGAGCCGGATGGCGGCTGCGAAGCAGGCCTTCAACGAGGTCCTCGACGCAACCCCCGAAGAGGTCCAGCTCGGCATACGGACACTCGGCGCCAACTACCGCGGCGACGACCGCAAGACAGGCTGCAAGGACACCGAACAGCTCTACCCCGTGGGGCCGTTGGACCGCACCGAGGCGAAGACAGCGGTCGCGACCCTGTCTCCCACCGGCTGGACCCCGATCGGCCCCGCGCTCCTCAAGGCCGCCGACGACCTCGAAACCGGCGAGGGCGACGAGGGCGGCTCCCGCCGTATCGTCCTCATCAGCGACGGCGAGGACACCTGCGCCCCGCTGGACCCCTGCGAGGTGGCACGCGAGATCGCCGCCAAGGGGATCGGCCTCACCATCGACACCCTCGGCCTTGTGCCCAACACCAAACTGCGCCAGCAGCTGAGCTGCATCGCGGAGGCGACGGGCGGGACGTACACCTCCGTCGAGCACACCGACGAACTCACCGACAAGGTCAACCAGTTGGTGGACCGTGCCGCCGACCCGGTGGTGACACCGGTCGCCGTGGAGGGCGCCGACGCGTGCACGAAAGCACCCGCGATCAAGTCCGGGCTCTACACCGACCGCGAGGAGTTCGGCCAACACCGCTGGTACCGCGTGGACGTCCCGGCCGGCTCCGAGTTGCGTGCCTCGGTGAGCGTGGCGGCCGACCGCCGGGTCGACCGGGACTACGGGGTGTCGCTGCGGGCGGTGACCGCGAACGGCCGTGAGATCGTGCGCGGCGAGACGACCGGCACCGGCCGGACCGACGTCATGTCGGCCGGTCTGCGCTACCCCAAGGCGGAGAGCGACGACGACTCCGACGATGACGAGACCACGACGGAGGTCGTGTGTCTCCAGGTCGCCAACTCCTTCTCGCCGGCCTCCGGCGTGAAGACCACACCCGGCCTGCCGCTCGAACTGACCGTCGACGTCGTGGACGGACCCGGCACATCGAGCGATGTGGCCTCGTTCGGCCTCGGGCGCGGCTGGTGGCTGCTCGGCGCACTGGTGCTCACCGGCTTCCTCGCGGGTGTGCTGTGGGGCTGGGTCTCACGCTGGCGTGTCGCGGTCTGGAGGAGCAACTGATGCGTAGCAACCGTGTGATGAGCGTCGCAGGCGCCGTCCGTGTGGTGAGTGCCGGGCTGCTGCTGCTCGGGGTCGCCGCGGTTCCCGCGGCGGCCGACGCCTCGCCGTCCGCGAGCCCGTCGGGCGACAGCGCGGCGCCCACCTCGGCGGGGACGTCCTTCCGTACGGCGACCGAGGTCGACCAGGGGCAGCGGGCGACCGCGAGCGCGTCCACGGGCGACTACCTCTACTGGTCGTTCCCCGCCGACTCCGGACAGCGGCCCACCGTGCAGGCGAAGGTGAAGCTGCCGGACAAGCACGCCTCCGCGACCTGGCAGATCGACGTGTACGACGGACTGCGGCGCCGCCAGGCGTGCCAGTACGGGGCGCAGACGCGGACGGCCGCCCAGGACGCGGCTTCCGTGGAGCTGTCCTGCACCCTGCGTACGGTCCGCGCCTGGTCGGAGCCGTGGTCCGAGGATCCGCTGCCGGGCACGTACTACATCCGGCTGACCACGGTCGGCTTGGCGGCGGCCGATCTCGGGCTGCCGGTGAGCGCCGAGGTCCAGGTCGACTCCAAGAACATCGGCGGGTCGGCCGCGGTGGACGGCTCGCTGGGCGAGCCGTTGGTTCCGGGTGTCGCGGTGACGGCGAAGGAGGACGACGAGGACTCGGGAACGACCGCCGTGCTGTCCAGCATCGAGCCCGATGACGGCTGGGCCTCCGGCTGGTGGTCCGACCGCTGGGTGTGGACGGGCATCGGCGGCGTGCTGGCCGCGCTCGCGGGGATCGGCGGGTACGCGCTGACCCGGGGAGCGGGGCGGCCCCGGCCGTAGCGCTCCCCGTAGGTCGCTCCCCGTAGGGCTCCGCCTGGCTGCGTTTTTTGTCTGCGGGTCCGCCGTGGCTGGTCGCGCGGTTCCCCGCGCCCCTTGGGGGCGCATCCTGAGCCGGTCCCCGTCCAGGCCCGCCAGGGCCTGTTCCGGGGCACGGGGAACTGCGCGCCGGGCCACAGACGCATCGGGGGCGGTCAGGGCTCTCGCAGGGCCTTGGCCAGGGGGCCCTCGCCCGTGACCGCGATCCGGCCGCCCCGGACCGCGTCCAGCAGTGTCAGGTCTCCTCGGCCGAGTGCGGTGCACGTCTCGGTGTCGAGCGTGAGGCAGGCATCGGGTTCCCCGGGGGCGGGGCCCTCCTCGTACACCGGCCCGTCCGCCGCGCCCAGCCGTACGTGGAACTCGCCCTCGTCCAGCCGCACTTGGACGATCCCGTCGCCCAGCTCCGCCAGCGACCGCAGCAGCGGCAGCGCGAACCAGTGGGCGCGCACCGCGTCGGTGGGCCGCCGCTCCGCCAGCAGCGGCGCGCCCCACTCGCCCAGCGCCTGGAGCACGGGCAGCAACTCGCGTCCGCGTCCTGTGAGTTCGTACACGTACACCGCGCCCGGCGGCGGCATCCGGCGCCGGGTCGCCAGGCCGTCCCGCTCCATGTCCTTGAGCCGGGAGGCGAGCACGTCCGTGCTCACACCGGGCAGGTCGGCGTGCAGGTCGGTGTAGCGGCGCGGACCGGCGAGCAGCTCGCGGACGATCAGGAGAGTCCAGCGGTCACCCACGGCGTCGAGGGCCCGGGCAGCGGAACAGTACTGGTCGTAGCTTCGGCGAGGTGACATGCGACGCAGTCTAGACAACTTGTTGGACTTTCCAAGCGAGTACTTGGTAAAACCAAGCAACACCACAACCTGGAGGTGCGCACCGCATGGAGTTCCGGCAGTCGAGCAAGCTCAGCGAGGTCTGTTACGAGATCCGGGGCCCGGTCATCGAGCAGGCGAACGCCCTGGAGGAGGCAGGCCACAGCGTGCTGCGCCTCAACACCGGCAACCCCGCGGCTTTCGGCTTCGAGGCACCGGCGGAGATTCTCCAGGACATGATCCGGATGCTCCCCCAGGCACAGGGTTACACGGACTCGCGCGGCATCCTCTCGGCCCGCCGGGCCGTGGCGCAGCGCTACCAGGAGCGGGGTCTCGAAGTCGACGTGGACGACGTCTTCCTCGGCAACGGCGTCTCCGAGCTGGTCTCGATGGCAGTCCAGGCGCTCGTCGAGGACGGCGACGAAGTCCTCATCCCCGCCCCGGACTTCCCGCTCTGGACGGCGGTGACGACGCTCGCGGGCGGCAAGGCCGTGCACTATCTGTGCGACGAGCAAGCCGAGTGGTACCCGGACCTGGACGACATGGCATCGAAGATCACGGACCGCACACGCGCCGTCGTCATCATCAACCCGAACAACCCCACCGGCGCGGTCTACCCGAAGGAGATCATCGAGGGCATCCTCGACCTGGCCCGCCGGCACGGCCTGATGGTGTTCGCGGACGAGATCTACGACCAGATCCTGTACGACGACGCCGTGCACCACTCGGCTGCCGCGCTCGCCCCGGACCTGGTGGTCCTCACCTTCTGCGGCCTGTCGAAGACGTACCGCGTGGCGGGCTTCCGCTCCGGCTGGCTGGTCGTCACAGGCCCGCGCCAGCATGCGAAGAACTACCTGGAGGGGCTCACCATGCTGGCCTCCATGCGGTTGTGCGCCAACGCGCCCGCCCAGTACGCCATCCAGGCGGCGCTCGGCGGCCGGCAGTCCATCCACGAACTCACCGCGCCGGGCGGCCGGTTGCACGAACAGCGCGACCGCGCGTGGGAGAAGCTGAACGAGATCCCCGGCGTCTCGTGCGTGAAACCGAAGGGCGCGCTGTACGCGTTCCCGCGCATCGACCCCTCGGTGCACAAGATCCACGACGACGAGAAGTTCGTGCTCGACCTGCTGCTGCGCGAGAAGATCCAGGTGGTCCAGGGCACCGGATTCAACTGGCCCCGGCCCGACCACTTCCGCATCCTCACCCTTCCGTACGCCGACGACCTCGACGCGGCGATCAGCCGGATCGGGCGGTTCCTGAGCGGCTATCGGCAGTAGGCGGCGGGGATGTCGGACCCGGGTCGTAGTCTTCGATCGGGCCCGCCGGCCGACCTGGGAGCGGATCGGGTCCGCCGTGACCCGAAGCCGGGACCCGAAGCCAGGACCCGGAGCCGTCGCCCGAAGGGGAAGGAGCGCCCCGTGACCCGACCGCCGACCGCCGCGCAGCGGCGCGTCATCGACGCCGCGGACTCCGTGACCGGACGCCTCAGGGGTACGGAGAGCCAGCTCGCGGCGCTGGTGAGGCACGGACTGGCCTTCCGGCACTCGCGTCCGCCGCACGACCACTTCCTCACCCCGGCCGGGCACCGGATACGCGAGGCGCCGATCGCAGCCGTGCCGTCCGCTCCCAAGATCCCCGAGCCCGCTCGCGAGCCCTCCGGGGTGTTCACCGCGCGGGTCGGCGGCGAGGAGGCCACCGACGCCGGCCCGTCGCGCGTACGAGAGGTGCACAGCGCCTGGCAGGGGCTGCTGGAGCTGCGGCGGATGACCAACACGGGCGGCGCCGTCGACCGGCCGTGCGCGTGGGAGCGTACACATCTGACACAGGCCGCCGCTCTCGCACTGGAGGCGGCGGGGCTCCGTCCGGCGGGGGCCGACACGGGCACAGGCACAGGCACAGGCACAGGCACCGAGGGCTACCGGGTGCGTGCGACACCCCAGCCGGAGGCCGTCGCCGTACGCGAGCCGGACGCGCGGGCCCTGAAGGAGTGCGCGGTGACACTGGAGAAGGCGGGATGGCAGGTCAGCGAGCACGCGGAGCCGCGCACGGGCGCGCGCTATCTGCTGGCCTCGCCCCGCCGGTCGTGACAGCCTTCACCGTCCGGAGTCCACCGCCGAAGAAAGGGGAAGTCGTGGCCGAACCGTATGCCGTCCCAGTGACCGTGCGCGGGTACGAGACCGATGCCCAGGGGCACCTGAACCAGGCTGTCTATGTGAACTA
Organism: Streptomyces sp. NPDC048484; assembly: GCF_040651415.1. Classification (NCBI taxonomy): domain Bacteria; kingdom Bacillati; phylum Actinomycetota; class Actinomycetes; order Kitasatosporales; family Streptomycetaceae; genus Streptomyces; species Streptomyces sp. NPDC048484. The sequence goes on along the minus strand of NZ_JBEZJY010000005.1, from coordinate 31,786 downwards.
CGCGGAGCACGCCCGCTGGTCGCTGCTGCAGGCCGCCGGGATCAGCCAGACCGGTCTGGTGGACAAGGGGGTGGGTCCCGTGTCGCTGGAGATGACCGTTCGCTATCTGCGGGAGCTGCGCGCGGGCGACGAGGTCGAGGTCAGCTGCGTCTTCGACTGGGGCGAGGGCAAGGGAAAGACGTTCCGGATCCGGCAGACGATCCGCAAGACCGACGGTACGGTCGCCGCCGAGATCACGGCCGTCGGCGGGCTGATGGACCTCAAGGAGCGCAAACTGGTCGCGGACCCACGCGAATACTTCCGCGCGCTGGCCACCGACCCCCGTCAGCTCGACCTCTGAGACAGGGACGCCGACCACCCGGGCGCCGCACCTGGTCACCGGGGCACTGACGATCACGGTCCACGCGATCACCGGCGCCGGGCGGTCGGCGCCACGCGGCCGCCGCTCGGGCATTTCCTCTTTGACGGGTATACGTCACTCGTAATCTCTGGTAGGAAACTTTCCTAATAGTACGAGCGACTCCCACCCCCATTGGAGGTCCCGTGCACACCCCTCACCTACGCTCCTCGCGCCGAACCGTCCTCGCGCTGATCGGAGCATCCCTGGTAGCAGGCCCCGCCATCGCCACCGCCCCCGCAAACGCCGCAGCCGCGGCCGCAGCCACCGGACTCGACGACCCGGCGAAGAAGGAGATCGCCATGAAGCTGGTCTCCAGCGCGGAGAACTCCTCGCTGGACTGGAAGGCGCAGTACAAGTACATCGAGGACATCCGCGACGGCCGCGGCTACACCGCCGGCATCATCGGGTTCTGCTCGGGCACGCACGACATGCTCGACCTCGTCGAGCTGTACACCCGGCGCAAGCCCGGCAACGCGCTGGCCGCATATCTCCCCGCACTGCGCCGCGTCGACGGCACCGACTCGCACCAGGGCCTCGACCCGGGCTACCCGGACGCCTGGCGCCGGGCGGCCCAGGACCAGGCCTTCAAACAGGCCCAGAACGACGAGCGGGACCGCGTCTACTTCAACCCCGCGGTACAGCGGGGCAAGGCCGACGGCATCGGCACGCTCGGCCAGTTCGCGTACTACGACGCCATCGTCATGCACGGCGACGGCGATGACGGTACGAGTTTCGGCGGCATCCGCAGACGGGCGCTGGACCGGGCCAAGCCCCCGGCCCGGGGCGGCGACGAGGTGACGTACCTCAACGCCTTCCTCGACGCCCGCGTCTGGGCGATGAAGCAGGAGGAGGCCCACGAGGACACCAGTCGTGTGGACACAGCCCAGCGGGTCTTCCTCAGGAACCGGAACATGAACCTGGACCCGCCGCTGGACTGGAAGGTCTACGGGGACAGCTTCCACATCGGCTGAGGGACCCGCCTCTGAAGCGTGACAGAGAGGGGCCGGGAGAGACCGGGAAGACCGTTCCGGGGCGCGGGCAGTTCGTGCGCGCGCCCCGGAGACGTTCGCCGTGGACCCCGCTCGGGTTCACGGCCACCGGCCGAGGGCCGTCCCCCTCAGCCGGAGATCTTCGGCGAGGTCAGGCCTGCGCGGCGATCCGCGCGAGACGCTGCGCCTCGTCCCGTGTGGAGCGGGCGATGGCGTCCTCGTCGACATGCAGCAGCCGGCCGTTCTCGACGATCTGCTCACCGCCCACGAAGGAGGCGGTGACCGGAGCCGCGGCGCCGAGGACGAGCGCGGCGACCGGGTCGGCGATCGACGCGTGGGCCAGGGTGTCCAGCTTCCACAGCACCAGGTCGGCGAGCTTGCCTGGTTCCAGGGAGCCGATCTCCGGTGCGCGGCCGAGGACCTGGGCACCGCCGTACGTGCCGAGCCGCAGCGCCTGACGGGCGTTCAGCGCGGCCTCGCGGTGGGCGCCGAGGCGGTTGATGAGCAGCGCGTTGCGCAGTTCGGTGTGCAGTTCGCCGGACTCGTTGGACGCCGTTCCGTCGACGCCGAGGCCGACCGGGACACCGGCCGCGAGCAGGTCGGGTACGCGCGCGATCCCGGCCGCCAGCCGGGCGTTGGACGAGGGGCAGTGGGCCACCCCCGTCTTCGTACGGGCGAAGGCGGTGATGTCGGAGTCGTTCATATGGACGCAGTGCGCCATCCACACGTCCTCGCCGAGCCAGCCGGTCGATTCGAAGTAGTCGGTCGGGCCCATGCCGAACAGTTCCTTGCAGAACTGCTCCTCCTCGACCGTCTCCGAGCCGTGGGTGTGCAGCCGTACACCTTTGCGCCGGGCCAACTCGGCGCCCTGCCGCATGAGTTCGGTGGACACGGAGAACGGTGAGCAGGGGGCGACGGCCACCTGGGTCATGGCGCCGAAGGAGGCGTCGTGGTGTTCGTCGACGGTCGCCTCGGTGGCGGCGAGGGCGCCTTCGAGGGTCTCGACGGCGAAGTCGGGCGGCAGCCCGCCGTCCTTCTCGCTGCGGTCCATGGAGCCGCGGGCCAGGGTGAAGCGGACGCCCGTCTCGCGCGCGGCGCGGATGATCGAACCAGACAGGTCGCCGGAGCCTTCGGGGAACACATAGTGGTGGTCCATGGCGGTGGTGACGCCGCCGCGGGCCATCATGCCGAGGGAGCCCTGGGCCGCCGCGTACGTCATGCGTTCGTCGATGCGCGCCCAGGTCGGGTACAGGGCGACGAGCCAGTCGAAGAGGTTGTGGTCCGTGGCGAGGCCGCGGGTGATCCACTGGTAGAAGTGGTGATGGGTGTTGACCAGGCCCGGGGTGACAAGGTGGCCGGTCGCGTCGATCCGGCGTACGACGTTCTCCAGACCCTCGGGGGCCCTGCCCGCGCCGAGCGACTCGATGCGGTCACCCGCCAGGACCAGGTGGCCCGACGTGTACTCGGTGTCGTCGGCGTCCACGGTCGCGATCGAACAGTTCTCGATGACGATGCGCCGGTCTGCTGCCATGGTTCGTCCTTTTGGGAGACCGTCAGAGGTCAGGAAGGGGGTCAGAGGTTGGTGAGATCCACCGGGATGCGCGCCTCGCAGCCGTCCCGCAGGACCGTGGCCTCGATCAGGCCGTACGGCCGGTCGGCGGCCAGGTACACCTCGTTGTCGTTCTTGAGGCCGAACGGCTCCAGGTCGACGAGGAAGTGGTGCTTGTTCGGCAGCGAGAAGCGGACCTCGTCGATCTCGCCGCGGTTGTCGATGATCCGCGAGCCCATCTGGTACAGGCTCTGCTGGAGCGACAGCGAGTACGTCTCCGCGAAGGCCTGGAGCAGGTGCCTGCGCACCTGCTCGTAGGACTCCTCCCAGTCGGGCATCCGCTGCTCGTCGTCGGTCCAGTTGAACCGCCAGCGGCTGGACACCTCGGTGGCGAGGATGCGGTCGTACGCCTCCTTGAGCGTCGTGTACTTGTCCTTGACGTAGCCCCAGAACTCGGAGTTCGTCGAGTTCATCACGACCAGGTCCTTGAGGCCGGAGACGACCTCCCAGGAGGAGCCGTCGTACGTGATCTGGGTGACGCGGGTCTCCTGGCCCTTGCGGGCGAAGGAGTGCCTGGCCTCGTCGGCCCCGGTCGGCCGCGAGGTGGCCTCGGAGGTCTCGATCCGCTCCCAGGAGTACTCCTCGATGCGGATGCGCGCGGTCCTGATCGGCTCCTGCGAGGTCACGAAGTGCCGGGCCAGGTGGATCCCGAACTGTTCGGCGGACTCGATGCCGTGCTCCTTGGCGAAGGCGTACACCGTGTTCTTGGTGGTGTCCGTCGGCAGGACGTTCGCGTTGGAGCCGGAGTAGTGGACCTCGTCCATGTCACCGCTCAGGGCGACGGAGACGTTCAGGTCCTTGATGTGGTGGGTGGCGCCGTCGCGCGTGATCCTGACAACTCGGTTCTCGGCCTTGCCGTACTGGTTCTGGGCCAGCACCGCCGGGCGGGCAGGACGGGAAGGGGTGGTCATGTCTGCTAGCTCCCTCGGTAAACGGAGTAGCCGAACGGGTTGAGCAGCAGCGGTACGTGATAGTGCTCGCCCGGGCTGACGGCGAAGGTGATCGCCACCTCGGGGAAGAACACCTGTGCGGCACCGCTGTCCCGGTTCGCGGGGGCGTCCTGCTGCGCATCGGCTTGCTTCTTCTCGAAGTACGCCTCGACGGCGAAGTCGAGCCGTACGTGTGTGGTGCCCTCCGGCAGGGCCGGCAGGTCCTTGCACCGCCCGTCCGCGTCGGTCGCGGAGCCGCCGAGCGCCTGCCAGTCGCCCCCTTGCCCGTAGTGGGCGGACCGGCCGTTGCGGGCCGCGAGCCGGACGGCGACCTCCCCGGCGGGGCGGCCGACGCTGGTGTCCAGAATGTGCGTGGACACGGAAGCGGTGGTGTCGGTGCTCATGCGGGTGCGTCCTCTTCGACGAGTAGGGCTAGCCGGATGCGGTTGATCCTGCCCAGTTCGGTGCGCACGGTCTCGCGCTCCCGCTCCGGCGTGTTGCCGATCCGTTCCTTGACCGCGTCGCGCATCCGCTCGCCCGTGAGGCCGGTCGCGCAGATCAGGAAGACATGACCGAACCTCTCCTGGTACGCCAGGTTCAGTTCCAGCATCTCCGCCTTGAGTTCGTCGGAGGCACCTGCCATGCCGCGCTGCTCGCGGGAGGAGGCCGGGTCACCGGGCTTGGGGCGTCCGATCGGCGGGTGCCCGGCCATCGCCTCTGCCAGGTCGGCATCGGTCAGACCGGCCATGGCGTCGTCGCTCCGCGCGAAGAGGTCGTCCGCGGTGGCGTACGGGCGCCGGGCGAGCAGGCTGTGCGCCCACGTCGCCGAGGCGCACAGCTCGTGAAGGGCGGCGAAAGCCGCGTGTTCCTCCAGGGCGTTGAACCGGGCGAGGCCGCCAGGGGTCGTACTCGACGTCACGGGAAGCCTCCGTGGCCTTGTGCTGGACGGGCTGCGGCCAGCTAACGCCCTCGGAAACACCACGTCAACACTTTGTTGAAAATTCTGGGTGCCACATCCGGGTGCCGAGTCCGGGAAGAGAGCACGTTTCGCCTGCTCAGGCGCCCTTTTCGCGGTTCAGGTAGTTATATACGGTGAACCGGCTGACCCCGAGCGCGCCGGCCACGGTCTCCACGCCGTGCCGCACGGAGAAGGCTCCGCGCGCCTCCAGTATCCGCACGACCTCCTGCTTGGCCTTGCGGTCCAGTTCGGCCAGGGGCTTGCCGCGCTTGCGCTCCAGGGCGGCCAGGATGCGGTCCAGCGAGTCGGCGAGCTGCGGCAGACGGACGGCCACGACGTCCGCGCCCTCCCAGGAGAGCACCACGTCATCCGGTCCGGCCTGCTCGGGCGGCAGCATCTCGGCGCCCATGGCGTCGACCAGCGGCTTGACGGCCGAGACGAAGGGGTCGTTCGCGGATCCGGTCACCGGCTCTCCTCCCCGATCACGTTGACCTGCAACGAGACCCGGGTGGCGCCCGCGTCCAGGGCCTTGCGCAGCAGCGCGTCGACCGCGGTGAGCACAGCCTCCGCCCTGCCCTCGGCGGTGTTGCCGAAGGGGCCGACATCCACCGCGTCCAGTTCGGCCGCCTCGATGACCTCACGGGCGACCACCGCGTGCGGCGGCGCCTCGTCGAGATCGAAGGGTTCGGTCGTGAACTCGACTCTCAATCGCACTGTGCCCCCAGAACACGCCTCTGACCTGCACGTTTACCCAGATTACCCAGATTACCCACTGTGGGGCATATCAGGGCACAACGGGGACGCGTCAGTCGACCGCTGCACAGCCGCGACGCACCCCAGGCCAATCAGTTTCACCGGGACGGAGCCGCTTCGTCCGCCACGAGGCGACCCTAACCGACCAGGGCATCCCTCCGCCCTGTACTGCTGGGGTTGCAGCCGTTGCTGTTCGCCCGGAAGACCGGAAGACCGGAAGAGGGGACGTCACCTGCTGCTCCGCGTATAGAGGCTGGCACGTTCCAGGACATCGGCCGCCTGCCGCTGGCGCCGATGGGGGGTCAGGCACCGGAGCAGGACACCGAGTTCCTGACGTGCCAGTGTGGAACGCACGTGGGGGTAGTGGTCGAGGAAGTCCAGCCAGTAGCGGGAGGCCGCCTCCAAGTACCCGTTGTGCAACAGGGTTTGAGCGTATCGGGCCTGAGTGAGGGCCAGGGCCCGGTGCTGGCCGTTCTCGCGGTGATGCAGTGACGCCTCGAACGCCTGCTGGACATGCCGGCCCTCGCCCAGCGCGAAGAAGACCTGGGCACGTTGATAGTCCAGGGCCGGGCGTGGGTAGTCCGTGAACGGCCCGTCCATGCTGGTGGCCTGCTCGTGAGCGCGCTCGGCGGTGCCCAGAGTCGACAACGCGACGCGGGGCCGTCCTTGGCGGGCCTGCATGAGGGCTTGCTGTGCGAGCAGAAAGGACTTGGTGCCCGCCGGAGCGTCGCCGCCCCCTGCGTCGACCGCCGCGTCGGAGAGCTGGGCGGCGTAGCCGATGTGCCCCAGATGGCACGCCTGCGCGCTCAGGGCGCGCAGGGTGATCGCGGCCTGAACCCGGTTGCCCGCCTGGTGGGCCAGCGCGTACGACAAGTGGTAGTAGCGCTGGGCCGCCGCGTCATTGGTGGCATCGACGTTCATGTCGGCGAGCAGGTGCGCCAACTGGCTCGCGCCACCCAGCAGAGGGAGCCGGCCGGGCCGTTCGGTGAGCAGCGGGATGACCTCCTCGTCGAGGTAGTGGGCCAGTAGTCTGCGGACCGGGCCGCTGCCGTACAGGTGGAAGAGGCGGGCAAAGGTGTGCGTCATGTCCTCAAGCTCGACCATGGCGGAGGTCGCCTCGGGGCGTGCCGGGTGGGGTGCCTTGGTGAGCAGGTCCCCGACCGCCGCCTTCAGCGCGGGCACGGCGAAGGGCATGTAGGCGGCGTCGGCGGAGTGCCGGCGGTTGATGGCTGTCTCGGCCCGCAGAAGTGCGGACAGTGTGCGTACGGCGGCCGGCTCGTCCAGGGTGAGGCGGTGCAAAGTGGTGTGCGGCGGATACGACTTGGCCAGACCGGCGTCCGCTGCGGTGACGGGACGCTTCAGACGTCGGCTGAGTGCCTCGACGAGCAACGCGGGCCCCGGCGGGCGAGGGCGGGATCCGGTCAGCCAGTGGGCCACCGTCGTACGGTCGTAGCGTACCCATGACTGCCGAGTGCTGCTCAGGGAGTTCATGGCGCGTGCCAGGTCCGCGCCACCCCAATCAGCCTCTTTCAGTAACTCGGCGAGACGGACGTTCGGGGTCTTGCAGGCCACAGTGTCTCCCTGGAGTGCCTTCTGCGGGATCGCGCCAGCTATCCCGGCTGCCGCCCGCGACGGCAGTCGAGCAGCACTGGTGGGTTGTATAGACCGGTACCCGCCGTCACGGGATGTAAGGGAGTTCATTCCGTGGGGCGGGCGGAAATCCGGCCAAGAAGACACTTACCGACAAGTTCTTTCCCGCCGTGGCGCGTTGACGCAGTCGGAGGTCCCAGGAGGTCCCCCCGTGCACCGTTCACACTGACGTGTCTTTACTGTGGCAACCACACCTGATTGCCCGTCACGCAGGGTGTCACTGTGTTGTGGAGTGAAGGCAACGGATACCGAGGCGCTCTTCGTGTCCCGGGGTTGTCGACGCGGCGCCGGCCCGCGATCTGGCCGGTTTGCATCGGTGCGGCGCCCCGGCACCGCGGATTGCGGCCACCCAGCGTGCCGCTGCCCGGGAGCGGTCACGCGCCGGGAGCGACCGGAACAGTGTCCCGGGGCAGGCGTCACGGTCGCCGGCCGGCCGCTTCGTAGATGCGCTGGTGTGCTTGGACGCGGGCCAGGCGGAAGCTGCCCAGAGCCTGGTGGGTGAGCTCGTGGCGTTGTCCGTCGGTGGGCAGGTCCTGGACGCGCAGGCGGCGGTATGTGGCGTAGTCGATGGGGCGGCGGCGCGCGACGGCCTCTCGATGGGCGTCCGTTCGCAGGGCGGCTCGATAGCCGGGTCGTACCTGCCCGGTGAAGAACTCGGCGACACTGCCCGAGCCGTAGCTGAAGAAGCCCAGCGTCTCGCCGTCGAGTGCGCTGCCCGTTTCGAGGAGGGACGCGAGTGCGAGGTACATGGAGGCGGTGTAGCTGTTGCCGATGATTTCGTTGTAACGAGTGGTCGGCGCGATCGCCTCGTCGACGGCCGCCTCGTCGTCGCCATCCAGACCGGCCGACTGCAGGAGTTGCTGATGGGCCTTGAACGCTATGCGGGTGAAGGGCTGGTGGTAGCAGACGGTGTGGATCTTCTCCAGCGGGAGTCCGCCCCGTTCCCGGTAGTCGTGCCATGCGGCGTCGACGGCCCGGATATAGGCGCCGAGCGACTTCCTGCCGTCGACAACCGCGGTACTCCGGTAGTTGGGACGCCAGAAATCCATGACGTCCTGGGTGAACAGGCCGGACGGACTGTTGATCGCGACGAGAGCGGGCTCGGCCGACACCAGCATGGCCGCCGCGGCGGCTCCCTGGGTGGCTTCTCCAGGACTGTCGAGGTCATAGCGCGCCACGTCGCTGGCGATGACGAGCACTTGTTGGGTGGGGTCGCTCCGGACCAGCGCGGTCGCCAACTGGAGGGCCGCGGTCGCTCCGTAACAGGCCTGCTTGAGTTCGACGACGCGGACCTGTGAGGGGAGACCCAGCAGGGAATGGACATAGATCCCCGCGGCCTTGGACTGGTCGACGGCCGTCTCGGTGGCGAACAGCAGGGTTCGGATGCGGTCGGCGCCGTGTCGCTCGATGACGGGCCGGGTCGCGTCGGCGGCCATGGTGACGATGTCCTCGTCCGGACTCGGCACGCTCATCGCCCGCTGGCCGATTCCTTCGTGGTACTTGGACAGGCTGGCGCCGGTGTGCTTGCCGAGTTCCTCGTGCGTCAGCACGAGGCTGCCGGTCCTGAAGGACAGATCATGAATACCGACGGCGGTGTCAGCGGGCATGCGAGGCTCCCGTGCTGCGTTCGAATTGGGTGTGGGCCTTCATCAGTTCGCCGGGATTGGTCTGGGCGGCCAGGAGGGACAGTTCGCCGCACAGGACGGTGGCGGCCGTGAACACGGCGAGGCGGCGCGCGTTCTCACCCGGCGGGCGTTCTTCGCGGCACCCGAGACGGGTGAGGTTCTCCTCGATGAAACCGAGCCCTTTACCGTTGCCGACCGAGCCGACGATGAGGTTGGGCAAGGTGCAGGAGAAGTAGAGATCGCCCTCCCGGTCCTCGGCGAAGGTGACGCCCTGCGAGCCTTCCACGATGTTGGCGGCGTCCTGCCCCGTGGCGAGGTAGATGGCGAGGAGCATGTTCGCGTAGTGGGCGTTGGCCGAGCGGATGCCGCCGGCGAGCGCTGTCCCGACCAGGTTCTTGTTCACGTTGAGTTTCACGACCTGTGCCGCTGTGGTGCGCAGGCAGGTGCTCACGATCTCTTCGGGGATGTGCATCTCGGCGATCACGTTCTTGCCCCGGCCGAGAATGCCGTTGATGGCGGTGGCCTTCTTGTCGGTGCAGTAGTTGGCCGAGATGGATCCGTAACGGATGCCGGGGATGTGGGAGAGCAGGTGGGTGAGCAGCGCGTCGGAAGCCAGGGTGACCATGTTGTGGCCGGACGCGTCGCCGGTGGAGAACTCGAAGCGCAGAAAGAGCAGAGGGCCGGCGATCTCGTCCCGTACGGCCAGGAGTTCGGCGGACCGGCTGGTGGACCGGGTGAGCCGGCAGAGTTCGGAGAAACGGCCGTGCACGGCGCGCGCCGCGGCGTGGGCGGCCACGGCGTCCTCGGCCTCCACGAGGACGGAACGCGTCATACGCTCGTCCACCAAGGTGGTTCTGATGCCGCCCTCGACCATCCGGGAGATCCGTGCGCCGCGGCCGACGGACGGCCACAGAGGAGACTCGTAGGTCGCCAGCGGCACCTCGGCTTCGGCGGTGGCCACATTGCCCGAGATCCGCAGGGGCCCGACCCAGCGCATGGGGATTTCCGCGAAGCGCTGCTCGGAAGTGGTGCATGCCTGGTTCCGCGAGGCTTGGTCGGTCATCGTGACGCTCCTTGGGTGCCGGGGATGTCGATGCCCCGCGCGGTGCAGAACTCGCGAAGGGAACCGGTCACCAGCACGTCGCACTCGGACAGTTCCCCCGGCCGGGTCGCGCCGAGCAGGGTCATGAGGCCGGTGAGGTGGTCCAGCCACCTGGTGATCTGCCGCACGAGCGCGTCCACGCCGCCGTGCAGGAGCGTGGCGAGGAATCCGCCCGACACCCCCACGGCGTGGGCTCCGAGGGCCAGCGCCCGGATGACGTCGAGCGGGTGGCGCACGCCGCCGGAGGCGAGCAGCGGCAGACCTCGGCCGCGTGCGTCCAGCAGTGCCGCCGGGGTGCTCAGCCCCCAGCCGTCCAGGTAGGCGAAGTCGGCGTGCGGGCGGCGTCCGTTCTCGATGCGGGCGAAATCGGTGCCTCCACGTCCGGCCACGTCCGCCACCCGAACGCCCAGCCCGGCCAGGGTGGACACCGTTCGACCGCTGAGCCCGAAGCCGACTTCCTTCACGATGACTGGGACGTCGACCCCCGCGACGATGCGTCCGATACCGGCGGGCCACGAGCCGAAGGAGCGGTCGCCTTCCGGCATGACGGTCTCCTGGACCGCGTTGAGATGGATCTGCAGGGCGTCGGCCTCCAGCAGTCCCACCGCTCGGCGCGCCTGTTCGGCGGTGGCATGGGCATTGACGTTGGCCATGACAAAGCCGTCGCGGTTGTGTTCTCGCACGCCTCTGAAGGTGCCGGCCGTGGAGGGGTCCTTCAGGTAGGGGCTCATGGAGCCGGTGGCGATCGGCAGTCCCGTCTCCCGTGCGACGATCCCCAGGTCGCGGTTGATGTCGCCGGTCATGGTGCTGCCACCGGTCATGGCGTTGATGTAGAGCGGGGCCCGCCAGTCGAACACGTCGCATCGGGTGCGCAGGGAAACCCGTTCCCTGTCGGTGCCGGCGAGGGCGTGGTGTGTGAGGTGCACCTCGTCGAACTGGCTGGGCGGGTAGGTGGGGTGGTCGTCGTCGGACGGCGTACCGTGTGCCGGCGTACCGTCTGCGCCGTGCTGGGCTACGGCCAGGCGCACATGGTCGTCCTTGCGTGATCCGGTCATCGCGGCTGTCCTCGTCGTAGATGTGAGGAGTGCTCGGTGGAGACGGGGAGGGGCAGAGGGAGGAGCTCCGGTCCCGCCTCGTGCCGCGGAGCCCTGTCGGAGGCGGCGGGGGCGACGCTCAGCGACAACGGCGCGATCCCCGCTCCCGACCAACGACCGCGCAGCAGGCCCGCGGAGGAATCCGCCGGGAGCAGGGCGATACCGCAGTCCCCTCCGCCCGCTCCGGACGGTTTGCCCGCCCCGCCGCACGCTTCCGCCGCCTCGCACAACTCGGTGAGGGCCGCGGTGAAGATACCGAGCTTCGTCTCGGCGTCGAGGTCGGCCAGCAGCCGGCGCGAGTCGCGCAGGGCGGTGACCAGGCCCGCCGGATCGTCCTGTTCCAGGGCGCGGACCGCGGACCTCACGCAGCGGCTGCTGCGCGTCAGGAAGCGGCCGCGCGCGGCACTGTGCCACCACGCCTCGCGCGTGAGACGGCGGACCCTGTCGGGGGTGGAGGCCGGGCTGCCGCTCCAGCCACAATGCAGGTCCAGCCGGGTGGGGGGCGGCAGTCCGCGGACGGACAGGCCGGGCCACGCAGCGCACAGGGTGGCGGCGACGTTGCCGACGCCCAGCGCTTCCCGAAGGGCGTCCCGGTCCGGAGAGCGGTAGCAGACCCAGCCTCCCCAGGCGCTCGCGGCCAGGTCCGCCCCCGACGGGCCGGCGTCCACCCGGACGCTTGCCAGCAGGGCCAGCCGAAAGAGGGTCTCCCGCGTCGTCGCCATGCCGCACAACGCTGTGAAGGCGTCGACGGCCGCCACGGTCACCGCGCCACTCGACCCCAGGCCGATCTTCACCCCCTGTTCGTGCAACGCGCTGCGGGCTTCGAGCCGTACGGGCACCGCGGGGAGACCGCGGTCGGCACGCAGCACGTCGATCACCTCGATGACGGAGATGAGGTGGGCGAGCGGCCCCCGGGCATGCGGCAGGTCCGAGGGGTCCAGAGGGCTCAGCCCCGCGGCGCCGCGGCGCAGGCGCACCTCGTGCGCCAGCAGATCGGTGGCGAGCACCACCTCGGCACCGGAGGGGCGCGTCGCCGACACGGTGACATGACGGTCCACCGCGACCACGACCGCCGGCTCGCCCGGTTCCAGAACGGCGTATTCGCCTGCGACGAAGAGCTTGCCGGGGGCCCGGCAGGTGACAGCGTCGGGCATCACGACCCCCCGCGCAGTACCGCGCCCGGCCCGCCGCGAGCCACGACGACCCGGCGACGGGTGGCTTGCTTCAGCTCCTCGGCCACCAGCGGGGCGTCGCCTGTGGCGCAGAGCACCTTGACGTTGGGGCCGGCATCCATCGTGGACCACGCCCGCAAGCCGGCGCGCCGCATACGGCGTACCTGCTGCAGCACCCTGTGCGAGTCCCGTGTGCGGTAGCGCACCGGCGGCACGGCCGTCTCCATGGTCCGGTGCATTCCGAGGGCGTTGCACTCCGCGATCGCGCCCACCGTGGCGAGGTCGCCCTCGTCCAGTGCCGCGCACATCTCCCCTATCTCGGCGCGGGTCCGCGCCAGCCAGGTGGGGAAGAGGGGCGACGTTCTCGCCGACCGGCTCATCGCCTCGCGGCTGGAGACGGACTTGTGGCCCGTCTCCAGGAGGACGGCGACCAGGGCGAGGTCGAGTTGCGTGCCCGTGAGGGGCTCGGCGAAGGAAGCGCGGTCCGGGTCCGGCGCGTCCGGTGCCCCGGCATGCCACCGGACGAAGCCCCCGAAGACCGACCGTGCGGCCGACCCCGAGCCTCGGCGGGCGAGCCGGGACAGCGCGGCGGGCTCGTACTCCAGCTCGTACGCGGCGGTCGAGGCCAGGGCGAGGGCGGCGAAGCCACTGGCGGAGGAGGCCAGACCGGCTCCCACCGGGACGGTGTTGCACGTCTTCACCACGGCGCACTCGGACCGGCCCGCCTGTTCCCTCACCAGGTCGAGAAAGTCGACGATCCGGCGCCGTGCGTTGTTCCGGGCGAGGGCACCGTCCATGATCACCACGTCGTGCGTGGCGTGCGGCTGCAACCGCACCTGTGTGGTGGTGGGAAAGACGTCCAGCGTCATCGAGAGACTGTCGGCGTACGGGATGACGAGTCGGTCATCGCGCTTGCCCCAGTATTTGACCAGCGCGATGTTCGGGTGAGCCACTGCCTCCGCCGGCTCAGACCCGCGCATGGCCGTCCCTTGCCTCTATGGGCACGATCCAGCTGCCCGCGTGGTGGTCCCGCCGGAGCCGGTCGGCCAGTTCGTCGGCGGTCCGCGCTGTCGCGGTCAGGGCGATGACACAGCCTCCCAGGCCACCACCGCTCATCTTCGCGCCCAGGGCGCCGGCTCGGACGGCCGAGTTCACCAGGGCGTCCGTCCGGTCGACGGTGAGCCCGTGTGAAGCGAGCAGGACGTGACAGTCCGTCAGTCGACGCCCCAACGCCTCCAGCCGGCCGCCGCGCAGGTCACTCAGGGCCGCGTGCGTCAGGACGGTCGAACGATCCAGGAAGTGTTCCCGGCGGCCGGGGCGGCCCGCGAAGCCGTCGCGCAGCATCGCGACGGCCTCCTTGGTCCCGGCCCCCCTGCCGCTGTCCGTGACAACGATCCAGCAACTCCGGCCCACGGGCGGTGAGGTGACCCGACCGTTCTCCAGGAGCACGAGCCCGCTGCTGCCGGTGGCGAGCGCATCGATGCCGCTCGCCTTGCCGTGCGCCGCTTCCTCGGACATCTGCACGTACTGGAAGGCCGCCTCAGCGCTGAGGCCGAGACCGAGCGCGTCGTCGAGCGCGTGTACGACAGCACGGGCGCACGCCGCACTGGAACCGAGGCCGCGGGCCGAGGGGATGCCGCTCTCCAACAGGATGTCCACGGCGGACCAGCGGCGCGGACCCCCACGCCGCAGTAGTGCTTCGACGAGGATGCGCATTCCGTCCGGCGGGGTGTTGCCCGTGGCGCGCGCACGTCCTTGCGCTTGGGGTGCGTCTTGCGCTTGGCGTGCGTCTTGCACTTGGGGTGCGTCGGTCGGGCTCGCGAGCGGGACAGCCGTGCAGCGCACTCCTGTCGGCCCGTCACCGTCCCGGTCCTGGCAGGTGATCCGAGCGCGACACGTCAGTGCCGGCACGGGGAGCGCCAGCGCGGGAGCGCCGTACACCACCGCGTGCTCCCCCGCCAGGATCACCTTGCCGCAGGCCCGTCCCTCACCGGTGAGGCCCATGCCGGTGTCCGGTACACGCCCGGCGGCCGGCTCGGAACTCGTGGTCGCCGCCTCGGACGCGGCGCCATGGAACTCCCGCGTCATGCCCGGCCGGTCTCTTGACGGTACGCGGTCGCGGTGGCGGGCGGTGGTGTCCGTTCCCCGCGTGCTGTCACAAGGGTGCGAATCGCAGTCGTCCGCCGGACCGTGGGGCAGGACGACACGGAAGATCTCCCGGGTCATTTCGACACGGCTGCGGATATCGGCGAGGCAGCCGTTCCCTACCTGGGCGGCCTGGGCAAAGGTCATGCTGTTCGCCTTCCTGGTTCGGGCCTTGGTTCGCGGTGCTTGGTTCGCGGTGCTCGGGGCTCGGGGCTCGGGGCTCGGGTGTGGCGCCTGGTCATCCCTGCTGTGCGATCTGGGCACAGCGGCCGACGGTCGCCCCTTCGGCATTCAGGAGATCGTCGTCAATGAGCTTGCCCACGGCCTTCTGCAGCTTCGTGGTGACTTCCACGATCTGAAGGGAGTCGAGCCCAAGGTCCGCCACCAGCCGGTGATCCGGCCTGATGTCCTCGGCGTCCCTCTTGGTGATCACGGCGATGATGCTCTGAACGTGCTTCAGCGTGTCCTGTTCCACGGGCATGGGGCTCTCCTTGAGGGGTTGTTCGACCGATACGTTCGTTCGCCGGACGGGTCATCGATACGTGTGTTCGCCGGACGGGTCACGGACAGAGGACGACCTGTGCCGCGTACGTCAGCCCTGCGCCGAACCCGAAGAGCAGGACGGGGTCGCCACTGCCGACCTCGCCTCGCTGACGCAACATGTGCAGGGCCAGCGGTACGGAGGCGGCGGAGGTGTTTCCCGCGCTGACCACATCATTGGCGGTCACCAGGCCGGGGGCGTCGATGGCGCGGCTCAGATGTTCGATGATGCGCAGATTGGCCTGGTGCGGGACGAAGGCCTTGAGGTTCGCGGGCACCATCCCTGCTCGTTCACAGGCGGTCTTCGCGACTTCGGCGAGCGCGGTGGTGGTCCAGCGGAACACCTTGCGCCCCACCATCTCCATCTCACCCGTGTTTCCGGGGATCTTGATGAGGTCGGCGTTCCGGCCGTCGCTGCCCCAGGCGACAGGGAAGATCGCCGGCTCGGCCGATGGCACGACCAGCGCCGCGGCCGCACCATCGGCGAAGATCGGTCCGGTGCTGCGGTCTTCGGCCGAGACCCAGTCGGTCATCCGTTCCGAGCCGATCACCATGACGCCACGGGCGGTTCCCGCTCGGATCAACGCGTCCGCGACGGCAAGACCATGGCAGAAGCCCGAGCAAGCCGCGTTCAGGTCGAACGCGGCCGCCGCAGGACACCCCAGGCCCGAGGCGACGGAGGCCGCGCCGTTGGGCATGGGGGACGGCATCGAACACGTGGCGAGCAGTACGACGTCGATGTCGTCGGCGGTGCGCCCGCCATCGGCGAGTGCCTCCCTGGCGGCCTCGACGGCCATCGCCACCACTGTCTCGTCACCGTCCGCGTGACGCCGCTCCTCGACGCCGACCCGCTGGGAGATCCAGTCGGCGCTCACCCCGGCGGAGGTGGCCGCCTCTTCGTTCGTCACTACGGCCACGGGCCGGTAGGCGCCGACACCGACGATGGCGACCCGGCACTGGGCCCGCGGCCCAACGCGGCGACAGGTGCTTCGCGGTCCTCTTGCACCTCGTTCACTTCTGACTCCCTTTGCTTCGACGACCATGCGGAGCGTCTGCCGCGGTCAGTGGCTGCGGTTGGTCATCAACTGGGCAAGCGTCGTCAGGTCCTCCAGCGCCTCGGCGGAGGGTTCGGCGCGGGCCAGCGCCTGGAAGGCCTGCCGCAGTTCGGCTTCGATGGCCTGCCGGGCCATTCGCTCCCCGTCGGCCAGCACGACCAGGTCCACCGCCCTGGCCACCTGTTCGTCCGTGAGCCGCTCGGTACGGGCATACAGTGCGGCCAGTTCCCGCCCCGCCGAGGTGGACGAATTCAAGGCGGCCACGATGGGGTGGGACTTCTTCCGTGCGGCCAGGTCATTACCCACGGGCTTGCCGGTGCGGCCCGGGCTGCCGAACAGTCCGAGCAGGTCATCAGCTATCTGGAAGGCCACCCCGAGGCAGACTCCGAACCGCGTCAGATGCCGCGCGCGGTCCTCCGACCCGCCCGCCGCCAACACACCCAAGGCACACGCCGCGCCCATCAGCGCACCGGTCTTGCCGGCGGCCATCGCGCGATAGTCGGCCTCGTCGATGGCGTCTCGTTGTTCGAACGCGGAGTCAGCCGCCTCTCCCTCGATCAGGTCCAACGTCGACCGGGTGAGAACGGCGGTCATGCGCGCGCTGTTCCGGCCGGAAGTCTCGGCCAGTACACGCGAGGCCAGGGCCAGCAAGGCGTCTCCGCCCAGCAGCGCCGCCGGAGTCCCCAGAGCCGCCCACACCGTGGGCCGATGGCGACGCAGCCGGTCCCGGTCAATGACGTCGTCGTGGATCAGGGAGAAGTTGTGTACCAACTCCACAGCGACTGCGGCGGGCACGGCGTCCTGGGGCCGGCCACCCACCGCCCTGGCACAGGCGTACACCAGCGCCGGGCGCACGGACTTGCCGGCATGGCGCGCATGCACCGGTTCGCCCCTCGCGTCGAGCCAGCCCAGGTGATACCCGGCGACTCGGGCCATCTCGTCGGGCAGACGGTTCACCCAGTCGCGTAACGCAGCGCGCGTCAACCTCGCCGATTCCTGCAGCAGTTCGACGTCCTGAGGACGAGCATTCGGACCGGAGACAGTGCGAGACGGCATGGCGTGATACCTCGATTCGTGGGGGCAGCGTCTACCGAGCAGGATGTGACCACTGGCCCGGCCGAACTGCTCAACGCCCAGCGGGGCTCATCGCGGCGCTTCCTCTCCATCACATACCGACCCCGGCTGCTCCGGCCACCTTCAGGAGAGGTCGATCCATGAACAGGGTGAAACCTTGTGCAGTTGTGAATGCGTGCCGACCTGCCGCCTCTTGTCTCCTGATCTCGCGATCGGGGGCGGGTTGTCCCGCGACCGGGGGCGGGAGCCTGCCCCACTGAGCGTGGACACCTTGTGGAAGGTGTCGGCAAGGATCTGAGGATCAACCGGGGAGACGCCACGGAACTGGGTGCGGGCCGACGGGGCCCGAACAGGCCACACGGTCGGCCCCGGCGGCTCGCCGCGGGCGGCACAGGCCGGCGAGGCGTGCGGGGGCGACGTGTGCGGCGGGGCGTGCGGGGGCGGCGGGGCGAGAGGGCAGCGAGGGCAGCGAGGGCAGCGAGCCGATGAGGCCCTCGCGCACGAGATCACGCCGATCCGCCGCCCCGTCTTCCGGTGGAACTACGGCGCCTCCGACTCAAGATCTACGGGCAGATCGTCACCGGGTGACGCCGAGTCAGTCCTGCACAGCCTCGGTGAAGAACTCCGGCGGTGCCTGCAGATCGTGGGCGCGGAACAGGACGGCGTGCTCAACGCCCATGGCCTTGCCGCTCATCGCGGTGAACATCGGGATGAGGTCCTCGGGGGCGGGGTGGTCCGGGAGCGCGGCCAGGTACGCGGCGTGCGCCTGGAGCGAGGCGACGCCGCGGCGCAGCGGCTCACCCGTGACCTCGACGCCGTGGGTCGCGCCGGAGCCGGCGAGTCCGGGGACGATGAGCCAGCGCACGGAGTGCGGTTCGAGGTCCTCGTCGTCGACCTGCTCCGGGAAGACCCACCGGTTGCCCGCGTCGCGCACCGCGTCGAGCGTTGCGAGCCCGGTCGCGCGGTGGTCGGCCTGGTCGAAGCCATAGGGCGTCTCGATCTCGTAACCGGTGCCGAGTACGACGTCGGGCTTGAACCGGCGGATCTCCCGGCAGATGTCCCGGCGCAGGTCGAGGCCGTAGACAAGCACGCCGTCCGGGTGTTCGAGGACGGTCAGGTGCTTGACGCCGACGACGGTGCAGGCGGCCTGCTGCTCGGCGACGCGCAGGCGTGCCGTCTCCTCGGGAGGGTTCGGCATACCGGCCTCGCCGCGGGTGAGCAGGAGGTAACCGACCTCGATGCCGCGCGCGGTCCAGCGAGCGACGGCCGCGGACGTGCCGTACTCCATGTCGTCAGGGTGCGCGACGACGCAGAGCACACGCTGGAAGGACTCCTCGGGAAGGGCAGGCAGTGTCATGTCGGCCATCCTTCCGTGTTCGGGGCCCGCCGTCCGCTGTTTGGAGGTGCCGATGAGCCCCGGCCCAGCGGACAGCGAGCCGGGCGGTGAGCCCGGTCAGGGTGATGCGTCCGGTGGCGTATCCGATGTCGAGGAAGAACATGGCTACGGCGCTGAGCCACCTGGAGCACGGCTGCCTGACCACAACGACCGCGGCCCGGAGTGCGCCTTCCGCCAACTGCGCGAGCGAATTGGCATGTCAGGGCACAGGCAAAGCCTGGGCCGGACCGAGAGCTGCTTCGACAACGCCGTCGCGATGCCGGACGGCGCCATCGGCGCACGAGGCCGGGGCCGCAGACGAGTCCCATGCGCGACCTGCAGAAATGCTAACTCCCCGACCTTGGGGAAACGTCAGTAGGGCCCGGGGCGGGGATTTTTGCTTGGGCTTCCAGTTGCTCGAAACCCTCCTCAGGACGAAGCTCACTCATCTCCTCCGCGCGGTTGATGAGGGGCTGCTGCCTGGTCTCGTGCGGCGGCCCCGCGAGGGCGGCAGCACACAAAGCGAAAGGGTCTTCCATTGCGGAACCATCTCCGAACACAGTGAGCGTTCCGGAGCGACACGCTCACCGATTGTCGATCAATACCAAAAAACGCTCTTTCGTTGGGCCGCCTGCCGCACAACGTCGGTGCGACGGCCAGCCAGCATGACCATCTCTGCGGCCGCAGCACAGCAGACAAAGTGTCGTCGACGAGTGAATCGTTTTTCTGGATCACTTTCCGTGCCAAGACCACGGCGGGCCACCGCAACCGCGATCAGGAATCCGCGATCTGGTAACCGTTCAGGCCGCTACAACGACCGACTCTACAGGGCGCAAAGGACGTGTTTTCGCAGAAGGTGAAAATTGGCCGAGCCGAACTTCTGGCGCATCAGCACCTTGATCTTATTGTTGTGGGCCCTCGACGGCGCCGGAGCCGTAACTCAGGCTGAATCGCTCCGGGTGCGTTGGAGATCTCAATTCGTGGTCGTGACCTGGGGTTTCATAGTGGTGAAGCAGTAGGTGCTCTTGCATTCGACGGGTAGGAAGTGGCCTGTCCCACCACGGAGTCGACGACGGCAGCGAGGTCCTCGCGAACATGCCTGCTGAGGTCGGTTCCCGCACGGTGACCGATTCTCGTAATGTCCTGGGTAAGACCAGGGAACAAGGTCGATTGACACGCGAGAGTCGTCCGGATCCGCGAACGCCAAGGCGTTCCGGAACGTGCCGACCACACCTGCCTGGGCTCCGAGCGGTGGGTGACAGAACCGATTGGGCGCACGCCCGGCCGCAACTTGTCGCCGACTCAGCGAACGGTCAGCCGCGCGCGCTCGGCGACACGGAGACCGGCGCAGCGAGGCGTGACCCGTCTGAAGTTCTGGCGGGTCTTCCACAGAGCCCGATGCAGACAGAAATCGAATATCGTCAATCGCCGCGGCCGTCCCCACCTCCGCCAATCCTGCAAGAGTTCAAAGAGGCTCTCCGAGCAGGCGCCACTGACTTTTACAGGCAAGTATGTAGCCTTCCCGCCTCCACCTTCGCGCAAAACCGTCGGGGTACCAATCCGACGCGCACCACATCGCACGGAGAACGTGCCGCATGGGGCACACCTCACCCCGCAGGAAAGGAGCTCGGCCTCGATCTTTGGTGACGGTGCGTCGGTTTCTTCGGCGGGCCGTTTCGGGGAATCGGCCCTGCAGCACAGAGAGGACGACGAACGCCGGGCCCGCGCCCTCACACACACTCGCCTCGCCAAGTCCCAAGCTGCTCTCACCCACCTCAGGCAGGCCCTGGCAAGCTTCCCCCGCCGGCCCACAGGCCGACGCCGCCCGTGCACGAGACGAGCCCTGGCGCGAGCCCTGGCGCGGACAACCACGTGGACACATCACTGCGACAGCGCGCGAACCCCGCACCGACCCAACCGCCCTTTCACAAGGGCGCAGGCGTTCAACACGTTCACGCGGACGAGAACGGCACGTATTGCGTCGCGGTGCAGCAGGTCTCCTGGGAACTACGCACGATTGCTCGTCTACTTCGCCTCGCACTTCTCCATCATCGACGCGTCGCTCCTCGCCTACTGGAGGCACCTTCTGGATGCCCGCCAGGACCGCCCGCGCGCTCGGGTGCTTTTCCCGCCGCCCCCTCTTGACAGGATCTCCCCACACAGGCAGCCTTTCCGTAAAGCAGAAACTAACTTCCGCAATACGGAATTGATCGCCACGGAAGGGAGCGCCGACCCATATGCCCGGTTTCTCGATGGACGCAGCCGCAGAGCAGCGCTTCAACGTCAACCTGTCGATCCTCTTCACCGAGCTCCCGCTCCTGGAGCGCCCCGCGGCCGCCGCCGCGGCGGGCTTCACCGCGGTCGAGCTCTGGTGGCCCTGGACCGACACCCCCGCTCCCGGTGCCGCGAAGCTCGACGCCCTGAAGAAGGCGATCGAGGACGCGGGCGTACAGCTCACGGGCCTGAACTTCTACGCCGGACAGCTGCCGGGCCCGGACCGGGGCGCATTGTCGATCCCCGGTCAGGAGTCCGAGCGGTTCCGCGCGAACATCGACGTGACCGCGGACTTCGCGCGGTCTCTGGGGTGCACAGCTCTCAACGCCCTGTACGGCAACCGCGTCGAGGGCGTCGATCCGGCCGAACAGGACGAACTCGCCCTGGAGAACCTCGTTCTGGCGGCCCGTGCGGCCGACCGGGTCGGGGCGGTCCTGCTGATCGAGACCCTCAACAGGCCGGAGTCTCCGCTCTATCCGCTGGTGAGCGCCCCGGCCGGAATCGCCGTCGTCGACAAGGTCAACGAGGCGACGGGGCTCGGCAACGCCAGGTTCCTGATGGACCTCTACCACCTGTCCATGAACGGCGAGGACCTCCCGTCGGTGATCGAGCGGTACGCCGCGCAGACCGGCCACGTCCAGATCGCCGACAACCCTGGCCGTGGCGCCCCCGGCACCGGCTCGCTCCCGCTGGAAGAACTGCTCGGCCTGCTGCGCAAACAGGGCTACGAGGGCTGGGTCGGCCTGGAGTACAAGCCGGGCGACCGGCCGAGCGCCGAGACATTCGACTGGCTCCCGCGCGAGGCCCGCGCCGCTCACTGAGCGGCAACTCCCCGATGTAGCACAGCAGTTAGAGAGGCGTCACTACCATGAGCAACGCTGCCGACAGTGCCGGCACGCCCCGCCCCACGATCGCCTGGATCGGTCTCGGCATCATGGGGTCCCCCATGTCGGAGAACCTGGTCAAGGCCGGATACGACGTCACCGGGTTCACGCTGGAGCAGGACAAGCTGGAGCGGCTGACCGCCGCGGGCGGCACGGCGGCGGGCTCGATCGCCGAGGCCGTTCGGGACGCCGACGTCGTGATCACGATGGTGCCCGCCTCCCCGCAGGTCGAGGCCATCGCGTACGGACCCGACGGCATCCTTGAGAACGCGAAGTCCGGCGCGCTCCTGATCGACATGTCCTCCATCACCCCGCAGACCTCAGTGGACCTGGCGAAGGCAGGCAGGGGCCGGGGCATCCGAGTCCTGGACGCCCCGGTGTCCGGTGGTGAGGCCGGCGCGGTCGAGGCCGTACTGTCCATCATGGTCGGCGGCGAGCAGGCCGACTTCGACCAGGCCGAGCCGATCTTCGAAGCACTCGGCAGGACCATCGTGCTGTGCGGTCCGCACGGCTCCGGCCAGACCGTGAAGGCCGCGAACCAGCTGATCGTCGCCGTGAACATCCAGGCGTGCGCCGAGGCCGTGGTCTTCCTGGAGAAGTCGGGCGTCGACCTGAAGGCAGCCCTCGACGTCCTGAACGGTGGCCTGGCCGGCTCGACCGTGCTGACGCGCAAGAAGGACAACTTCCTGAACCGCGACTTCAGGCCGGGCTTCCGTATCGACCTGCACCACAAGGACATGGGCATCGTCACGGACGCCGCCCGCACGGTCGGCGCCGCGCTGCCCGTCGGCGCCGTGGTCGCGCAGCTCGTCGCCTCCCTGCGCACGCAGGGCGACGGTGACCTGGACCACTCCGCGCTGCTACGGGCGGTCGAGCGCCTCTCCGGCGCGCAGGTCTGACCGCCCTCCCCCCCCCAGATCCCGGGCGGCGCCGGCGCTGACACCTGTCATGTCGCGCCCAGGCGGCGGCGCCGCCCGGCACCAACGGCCCCGGACCCGGGGCTCCGGGCGAAGAGCGCCGGGTACGGACCGAGCGTCCCGTACCCGGCGCTCTTCGCCGTCTCTGGATGTGTCGCCGTCCATGAATGTGTCGCTGTCCCTGCACATGCCGCCGTCCCTACATACGTCACATACGTCTATGAGCGTGTGTCTGTGAACGTGCGTATACGGGCGTACGTCTGTATGCGTACGTCAGCTACGGAACCCTCAAATCAACCTCTGAACATGACCCCTGGGGCTTCAACTCGCCGTGTTCCAGGGCACATTCTCAACACATGGGGCCCGCCGGCACGGGGGCGGCGGGCCCCATGACGGGGGACACCGCGGGCTGGGCCTGAAACGGGGGTGGGACGCATGAGCATTGGTCTGACGACGCTTCGGCACAGGCTGCACGCGGCGGCCATGCCGCCGGGCGGACCAGTTTCCGCGGTGACGTTCGCCCTGCCGGGCGCACGGATCGGGGGAAAGCACGGGGGCGCCGGGTTCGGTCCTGGCCGCGGCGGGGGCGGCTGGAACTGAGCACGACGCGAGGCCCCGTCCTGGTTCGTCAGGACGGGGCCTCGGCTTTGCGTCCGGTCAGACCTTCAGGGGCCTGATGGACGTGGGTGCGTGGCCCGGCTCGGTCGCGATCTCTTCGAACTCCACGACGTTGCCGATGTCGTTGGTCGTGGACATCGAGATGTTGGTGACGCGCTCCAGGACCGCCTCCACCACCACCGGGACCCGGAACTCCGCCGCGAGCTTCTTCGCCTGCTCGAAGGCGGCGCCCAGCTCAGCCGGGTCGGTGACGCGGATCGCCTTGCAGCCGAGCCCCTCGACGACCTTGACGTGGTCGACCCCGTACACGCCCAGCTCTGGCGAGTTGACGTTCTCGAACTCCAGATTGACCTGGAAGTCGATGTCGAACGCCCGCTGGGCCTGGCGAATGAGGCCCAGGTAGGCGTTGTTGACCAGTACGTGGACATACGGGATCCGGTGCTGGGCCCCGACGGCCAGTTCCTCGATCATGAACTGGAAGTCGTAGTCGCCGGAGAGCGCGACCACCTGCGCGTCGGGGTCGGCCTTGGCGACGCCGAGCGCGGCCGGGACGGTCCAGCCGAGCGGGCCCGCCTGACCGCAGTTGATCCAGTGCCGCGGCCGGTAGACGTGCAGCATCTGTGCGCCGGCGATCTGCGAGAGCCCGATGGTGGTGACGTACCGCGTTTCGGGGCCGAAGGCCTTGTTCATCTCCTCATAGACGCGCTGCGGCTTGATGGGGATGTCGTCGAAGTGCGTACGGCGCTGGAGGGACGCCTTCTTCTCCTGGGCCGACCGGGCCCAGGCGGACCGGTTCGGCAGCCTGCCCGCGGCCTTCGACTCCCGCGCCACCTCGACGAACAGCTCCAGCGCGGCCTTCGCGTCGGATGCGATGCCGTAGTCCGGGGCGAAGATCCTGCCGATCTGGGTGGGCTCGATATCGACGTGCACGAACTTCCGTCCGGCCGTGTAGACGTCCAGCTTGCCGGTGTGCCGGTTGGCCCAGCGGTTACCGACACCGAGGACGAAGTCGGACTCCAGGAAGGTCGCGTTCCCGTAGCGGTGCGAGGTCTGCAGGCCGACCATGCCGGCGTTCAGCTCGTGGTCGTCGGGGATGATGCCCCAGCCCATGAGGGTGGGGACGACCGGGACGCCGGTCAACTCGGCCAGTTCGACGAGGAGTTCGCAGGCGTCGGCATTGATGATGCCCCCGCCCGCGACGATCAGCGGCCGCTCGGACTCGTTGAGGAGCGTGAACGCCTTCTCGACCTGGGCACGGGTCGCGGCCGGCTTGTAGACCGGCAGCGGCTCGTACGTCTCCGGGTCGAACTCGATCTCCGTGAGCTGGACATCGATGGGCAGGTCGATGAGGACCGGTCCCGGGCGGGCCGAGCGCATCAGGTGGAAGGCCTGCTGAAAGACGCCCGGCACCTGGGCGGCCTCCAGCACGGTGACCGCCATCTTGGCCACCGGCTTGGCGATCGACGCGATGTCGACGGCCTGGAAGTCCTCCTTGTGGATCACAGCGGTCGGGGCCTGGCCCGTGACACACAGGATCGGGATGGAGTCGCCGGTCGCGGAGTACAGACCGGTGATCATGTCGGTGCCGGCGGGGCCCGAGGTCCCGATACAGACACCGATGTTGCCGGGCGCGGTGCGGGTGTAGCCCTCCGCCATATGGGCTGCGCCCTCGACATGGCGGGCAAGGGTGTGGCCGATGCCACCTGCGGCCTTGAGCGCCGCGTAGAAGGGGTTGATCGCCGCGCCCGGAACACCGAACGCGTTGGTGACGCCCTCACGCTTGAGGATCTCAACTGCCGCGCGGGCAGCGGTCATACGAGCCATTGGGCACTCCTGCTTCGACTTCGGCTTCGGCGATCAGCTGGCAGCTGTCAGCCGTCGACTGTCGGATTCGGTCCCTCCGTCGCGCCCCGCGGAGAGCTTCGAACTCCGTGCCGTAATTCCACCATACGGAAAGTAACTTCTACTATCTGGAAGCAATGTAAGTGGGGGGCCGGAGGGCGTCAAGAGCGGGAAGCCGGCGCGCGGACGGAGCGATCGCGGGGTGTCCGACCGATCGACTGCCGGAGGGCGGTGTTCCGGAGGACGATGGAGGGGCCGTCCCCGTGTGGTGTCGGCGCCTGTTTTGGTTTCTGTGCCTCAGTTGGTCTCTGTGTTCGTTTCGATGTCGGTGTCACGTGTTCATGTGTTCTGGAGAGGTCATGCCCGAGAGCGTGCCGGTGAGGTGTCCGGCCTGTCGGCGCGAGCATGTCTATGCGGCGCCGACGTATCCGTGCGCGTGCGGCGCGCCGGTCGCACCCGTCCTCGACCCGCGGGCACGCCCCGAGTCCGTCACCCACCACACCTGGGACGAGGGCTGGGTGACGATTACCTGCGTGGCCTGCGGACGCGCGGACCAGTGGCCTCGGCCGGAACTCGGCTGCCCGTGCGGGACGGTGCTGCGAGTACCGGTGGTAGAGGCCGGGCGCGACGAGCCCGGCACAGACGCCGGCCCGGGAGCCGGCAGCGGCAGCGACAGCGACACGAGCCGGGGCGCCCACGACGCACCGCCCGCCTCCGTCGGCGCCGCCGATCCCGACCTCGGCCCCGGCCCAGACCCCGGCCCCGATTCGGGTCCCGATTCCGGTGCAGAGGACTCGGAGGCCGCACTTGAGGAGGCGGGTCATCATCCGCCGCCCAGGCCCCGGCGCCAGCGCCTCCCCGCTGCCGTTCCGCTCCCCCGTACCGAACCGGCACCCCGCGCCGCGTTCCAGCCGGTGACCATCCGGACGGCCCGGGACGCCGTGACCGCCGCCGCGCTCTATCTGCGCTGGCTCGGGTACCGGGACATCCGGCGGGCCGACCAGCGGCCGCCCACCGGGATCGGTCTCGCGGCCCGCGGAATCATCGCCCAGGTGGATCCGACCGTGCGCCCGGCCTCCCTCCGGGACGTGGAGTGCCTGTGGCTGACGGCGATGACGGAATCCGCGGGCTGTGTCTACTTCTCGCTGGCCGGCTACGAGCGGGACGCCCGCGCCTGCGCCGACTCGCTGGGCGTCCCGCTCTTCGTGCTGGACCTCACCGGCACCCCGCAGCCGGCGAACAGCCTCGCCGACGAACTCGTGGCGGACGGCGCCTGACCGCCCCAACTCGTTCCAGGGGACGCATACTTGACCGTATGACCGTCAGAGCGGCCACTTCCGCCGACCTTCCCGTGCTCCAGGACATCGAACGTGCCGCGGGCGAGCCGTTCCGCATCTTCGGGATGCCGGAGATCGCCGACGACGAGCCCCCCGCGCTCGGCCTTCTGGAGCGCTTCCGGAAAGCGGGCCATGCCTGGGTCGCCGACGACGCCGCCGGCCGGCCCGTCGCATACCTGATCGGTGAGCTCCTGGACGGCGCCTTCCACATCGAGCAGGTCTCCGTCCATCCGGACGCCGCGCACCAGGGAGTGGGTCGGACCCTGATCACGTACGCGGCCGAGCGCGCACGCAGGCAGGGTCTGACCGGTCTCACGCTGACTACCTTCGCGGAGGTTCCCTGGAACGCGCCCTACTACGAGCGCCTCGGCTTCCGCGTCCTGGGCGAGCGCGAACTCACCCCGGGTCTACGGAGGATCCGTGCCGCGGAGGCCGAGCACGGCCTGGACCGCTGGCCCCGGGTGTGCATGTACCTGGCCGCAAAGCCGCTTGGGCTGCACACCTAGGGCTGCACACTAGGGGGCAGGGGCCACAGGGATGGAGCCGACCGTGCCCTTGATTCCGCTGATTCCGCCGGAGCCGCCGGAGCCGCCGAAGCGGATCTCGTCGCCGATGACGGACGTCAGGAGCGCGGTCACCTCGTCCAGTAGCGGATGTTGCGGAAACGGGCCTCGACGCGACCGGAACCGTGGTTGTACACACCGTTCTTGAAGTAGCGCGTGGCGGGGCCCCGGTCGTCGACCGTCAGGACGAGGGAGTCGTCGAAGTAGACCTTGATGGTCCCGGTCCCGCTGGTCGCCTGGTGTGCGATCTTCACGTTGAACCAGCTGTTGTACGCCCCTGTCTTGAGCACCGTGCCGTCGTAGCGCCGCACGGTGCCACCGCCCGTGTTGTAGACGTTGAGCATGATGTCGGTGGCGGGGGTGCCCGAGGGGTGGACGCCCCGCAGGATCTGGACGAAGGAAGCGCCGTCGGTGCCGGACGGGAGGTAGACGTCGGCGTCCCACATGCGGTTGCCGGTCTTGTAGTCGTTCTTCCAGCGCATCTCGGTGCGCGGGTCGGTGGAGCTGTCCTCCTCGAACGGCTCGTCGGTGGCGTACACCCACATGCGGTCGACGCCGCCGGCGGAGCTGTGCCGGTCGCTCAGGTCCAGGTTCCAGGGTTTCTGCCAGCTGTACGTGAAGGAGGTCTGCGTCCAGCCGTCGGTCGGGTCGGCGGCCGACACGGCCGATGCCGTGCCGGCGAGCGGGGACCGGGGCAGGGCGAGTGCGGCGCTACCGGCCAGCAGGCCGGCCCCGGCCTGTAAGAGGGTTCTCCTGTTCATCGTGTGGTCCTTTCCGATGCGGGAGCGAGGGAGGGAAGGGGTGAGGGAGAGGTGAAGGGGTGCGGTAGCTGAGCGCGATGCAGAGAACCTCAATACATCGGAGGAGTCAAGGACTTCAGCCAAGGTTGCTGACGTGGGCATGGCGCGAGCGCGTAGACCTGGTCCGCTCACAAATAGCCCAATCAGGACCGGACTTCACGGTCGTCAACATCATTGACAGGTGCACGTAGCGTCCCTAGGTTCCTCAATACACCCGATGTATCGACGATCCGTCAGGCCTGGAGGACGATAATGACCTCACAGCAGAAGCGCCCGCCGATGCCCCGCCGAGCCGTACTCGGCACCGCGATGGGCGGAGCGGCCGCGGCGGCCCTGCCCGGTACCGCCCACGCCGAACAGCCCGCGCAGTCAGTACCGTCAGCCGGCACCAAGTCGGTCGCCGGGGGCGGCAAACGCCCCTGGAAACTCCGCGACACGATGACCACCGACGGTGCCTGGGAACGCTTTTTACGCGGCCAGGACCTGCTGTGGACCAAGCTGCCCACCCTCTGGTACGAAGGCCCGTTCCTCGGCGACGGGCAGCTCGGCAGCATGATCTACCAGGAGCCGGGCACCAACCGGATCCGCTTCACCGTCCAGCACGGCCGCGTCCAGGACCACCGGCCCGAGTTCGGCAGCGGCTGGGGCACCTGCCGACTGCCCGTCGGACGCCTCACGCTCGACCCGGTCGGCACCATCACGGCCGTCGACTGGCGGCTGAGCCTGTGGAACGCCGAACTCACCGGCACCGTCACCACGACCGCGGGCACGCTCACCCTCAGCGCCCTCATCCACGACGAGGTGTTCGCCGCCCGTGTGACGGCCAAGGGCGGCGAACAGGTCACCTGGACGTTCCATCCCGAAGAGGCCATCAGTCCCCGGCGCGTGAGCGAGGCCCCGCCCGCCGACTACACCGCCAACCCGCCCTGGACCACTCGGACCAAGGCCGACGGTACCGAGCAGGTGCTCCAGTCCCTCACCGGCGGCGGCCAGACCGCCACCGCGTACCGCCGCACCGGGGACGAGCTGCTGCTCAGCGTCGGACACAGCTCGCCCTCCGACACCGCCGCCGAGGCCGACTCGCTGCGCAACCTCAGGCGCACGACGTCGTACGGCGCCCTCAGACGAAAGCACACCCGCTGGTGGCACGAGTTCTACCGCAAGAGCTTCGTCTCGTTCCCCGACCAGCGGCTGCAGAGTTTCCACTGGATCCAGCTCTACAAGGTCGCCTCCGCCAGCCGTGCGGGCGGCCCCGTCATGGCCACCTCCGGGCCGTGGCTGGAGCCCACGCCCTGGCCCGCGGTCTGGTGGAACCTCAATGTCCAGCTGGAGTACTGGCTCATCCACGGGTCCAACCACCCGGAACTCGACTCGCTCGCCACCACGCTGCGGCAGAACCAGGAACAGCTCACCGCCAACGTGCCCGCCGCCTACCGCTCCGACAGCGCCGGCGTCGGCCGCAGCTCCGACATGTTCGCCAACCGCGGCGTCGGGCGGCCGGGCACCGGCGCCGAGACCGGCGACCTCACCTGGGCGCTGCACAACGTGTGGCTGTCCTACCGCCACTCCATGGACAAGTCACTGCTGCGCGACACGATCTTCCCGGTGCTGCGCCGGGCCATCAACTACTACCTGCACTTCCTCACCCCGGGCAGCGACGGAAAGCTCCACCTGCCGAGCACCCTCTCGCCCGAATACCCCGTCGTGCCGCCGCAGGACACCAACTACGACCTGGCTCTCATCCGCTGGGGCTGCCAGACACTCATCGAGTCCGCCGAACTCCTCGACATCGAGGATGAGTTGACCCCGCGTTGGCAGGAGGTGCTGGCCAAGCTCACGCCGTACCCGGTCGACGACAACGGCTTCATGATCGGCGCGGACACCCCGTACGCGGTGTCGCACCGGCACTATTCGCACATGCTGATGGTGTATCCGCTGTACCTCGTCAACTGGGACCAGCCGGAGAACCGCGAACTGATCACGAAGTCGGTGACCCGCTGGCACGCGGTGACCGGTGCCCACCGGGGCTACAGCTACACCGGGGCCGCCTCGATGTACGCGATGACCGGCGACGGCGACACCTCGATCACGTATCTGCGGAAGTTCTTCGACACCACCACCCGGTACCCCTGCCGCCCCAACACGCACTACACCGAGGCCGGCCCGGTCATCGAGACCCCGCTGTCCGCCTCCCAATCCCTGCACGACATGTTCTGCCAGAGCTGGGGCGGCGTGATCCGCGTCTTCCCGGCCGTCCCGACCGCCTGGGCCGACCTCACCCTGCACGACTTCCGTACCCAGGGTGCCTTCCTGGTCAGCGCCGTCCGCAAGGCGGGGGTGACCCGGTTCATCCGGATCAGGAGCCTGGCGGGCGAGCCCCTCGAACTCCGCCACGGCCTCAGTGGGCGCCTCACCGTGCTGCTGGACGACGGCACGCCGGCCCGCACCCGCGACCTGGGCGACGGCACCCTCTCCATCGACCTGCCCAAGGGCCGTGAGGTGCTCGTCCACTCCGGCTCACGGCCCGACCTCGTCATCGCGCCCGTCGCCGTCAGCGAACCGGGTGCGGCCTGGGGCCTGCCGTAACGGGGGCTGCCGTAACGGCGGGACGGCGGACGATCCCGGCCCGCTGTCCTGCCGTTGCGGCGGGCCTCCTGAAGTCACCTACATGATCGGAGCTGACCCATGAACGCTCGCCACCGGTTGGGTGTCCTCCTGGCGGCCCTGGCCGCGTTCATCGCCGGGGCTGTCGTACCCACCGCCTCGGCGGGGGCGGCGCACCCGGTGCCCAGAGCCCCGGACACCGCCGTCCTCGACGGCGCCCGACTGCAACAGGCAAAAATCCGCCTGGACCACGGCGACCAGCGACTGCGCCGAGCCGCCCGGGCGTTGACGGCCCGCGCCGACACATGGCTGAACCAGGGCCCCTGGACGGTCGTCGACAAACCCAGGCCGGCCCCCGGTGGCGACATCCACGACTACCTCAGTCAGGCCCCGTACTGGTGGCCCTCCACGTCGCCGACCGCCGACAACCCGTGGGGCTGCCCGTATGTGCAGCGCGACGGAGAACGCAACCCCGAGGTCGACACCGGCACCGACCGCCAGGACGTCGAGAAGGTCTTCGACTCCGCGTACGACCTCTCCCTCGCCTGGTACTACACCGGCGAGAAGCGGTACGCCGAAAAGGCCGGGCAGATCCTGCGCACCTGGTTTCTCGACCCCGACACGAGGATGAACCCGAACCTGAACCACGCGCAGTTCATCCCCTGCAAGTACGACGGCCGCGCCATCGGCATCATCGACTTCTCACAGTCCTACACCAGCGTTCTCGACGCACTCGCCATCCTGGACACCGGCGCCACCGGCTGGACGAGGACGGACCGCTCCGGCATGGCGAGGTGGAACACCGGCTTCCTCGACTGGCTCAGGAACAGCGACTTCGGCAAGCAGGAGGCCGCCGCGGCGAACAACCACGGCACCTTCTACGACATGCAGGTCGCCGCCCTCGCCTACGCGACCGGCGACCGGAAACTGGCCCGGCGAACGGTCCTGAACGCGGGGAGCACGCGCATCGCCCCGCAGATCGCCGCCGACGGCAGCCAGCCCCAGGAACTGGCGCGGACGCGCAGTTGGCACTACTCGACCTTCGACCTGGTCGCCTACACCCGGCTCGCGGCCATCGGCGAGCACGTCGGCGTGAACCTGTGGAAGTACCGGGGCCCCGACGGACAGAGCCTGTTCAAGGCGGTGGACTACCTGCTGCCCGCCGCGACGGCGGCTGGCGCCTGGCCGCATCCGGAGCTTGAGTTCCACCGGTACGCGGCAACCGACGTGGTGCACGCGGCCGCCGACGCGGGCGACCGGCAGGCGCAGCGGGCCGTCCGCTCGCTGGAGGAGCCACCGGGCGGCGACCTGTGGGCCCTGCGCCCGGCGGCGGAGCAACTGGACTCCATCACGGGCTGACCGGCGCGCGACCGGCAGCCGCCGATACGCACGCCGATACGCACGAACGCGGCCGGGTCGGGCGGCGGGGGGGGGTACCCCGCCCCCCCCCCCCGCCCGCGGGGGGGGGGGCGGCGGG